>NZ_JACHIU010000001.1:7190362-7504604 GCF_014207705.1 Sphaerisporangium rubeum | reverse complement strand
AACTTCGCCGTCCGCGTCCTGGACGCCATGCGCGACGACCCAACACCGGCCATCCGCCACCACGACGGCACACACCTTCTCTGAACGGTCGCTCAGATGAGCATCGGGGATCTTGTCGAATTTCGCTGTTAGGTATCAAGGCGGCAGCGCTTCGCGCCGCCGCACGGCCCGCCGCCCGCTCCGCCCGGCCCGGCTGCGGCGTGGACGCCGGTCCCAGCCGGCGGCGGGAACGCGGGCCGCCCACCGTACACAGCGTCCGCCGTACCAAGCCTCACCGCCGACCAGGGACGCGGCGTCGCTGCATCGATGCAGCATGACGATCGCCATGCTGTGGCCGGCTATCTCCCGGGTTCAGGGCGATTGCCGATCCGGTTCCTCGTCCCTTAGTACCGGCTCACCGAACATCGTCCCGACTGTTTGTGTCATCCTCTGCCCGTGGCGTTCAAGGCTTTATTGTTCGATGTCGACGGGGTGTTACTCGATTCCAGTGCGACGCACTGGCGGATCTGGGGTGCCTGGTCGGATATGCGCGGACTCGACAGAGACCTGGTGTGGAGCCTCACTCACGGCCGTAAGCCTGAAGACACCGTCCGTGACGTCGCGCCTGGGCTCGATCCCGTCGCGGAGCGCAAGGTGCTGAATCGGTTGATGGCCGAGGAAGGAGATGCCTTCCCCGCAGCGCCAGGAGCTGCGGGCCTCCTCGGCAAGCTCAACCAGCATCCTTGGGCGTTGGTGACCTCAGGCAGCCGGGTACCGGTTCACCGTCGCTTCCGGCTCGCGTCGCTTCCGTTGCCTCTGGTCCAGGTGTACGGCGAGGACGTCGAACAGTCGAAACCTCATCCCGAGGGCTATCTCAAGGCGGCCGAACTTCTCTTGGTCGATCCCGCCGACTGCATCGTGATCGAGGATGCGCCCCATGGGATCACTGCGGGGAAGGCGGCGGGATGCACGGTCATCGCTTTAGCCACCACCCACGCGCCTGGTGAGTTGACCAAGGCGGATCACTGCTTTCCCTCGCTCGCGGAGGCGACGCCGTACGTCCTTGCGATGATCGGTGCGTGCTGAGTACTTGAGCGGCTTACGCTCGACTCCCTAGGGTTGCAGCTCATCGCCGTGCCAGGACGTTCCAGGAGGACCGGTCCGGCGCGTTGGTCCAGGTGGGACTGTTCAGGACGGCCATGATCCGAGCTTTAATCCGCAGGTTCCATCCTCCTCGCTGTTTAAGCGTCCCGGTTGAGACCACCGAGTCAAGGGCGCCTTCGGCGTTGCTGCGCGATCAACTTCGTTTCGCGGCGGCCTCGCCCTGGGGTCGGCAGCTACGAGGAGGACGGGGGAGGACCAGGGGCCAGCTCCAAGGTGGTGTGACGGCCTTCGGTGCTGTCCAGCATCCCCGGCGTCGTGCCCGATCGCCTACGGCAAGTCGTACCCATGCGGGGGGCGCGGCGCAATGCCGAAGACCGTCTCAACGAGAATAGCGTCGTGCCCGTCGCGTGCCCGATGGGATGGGAAACGACGGGGAACAGCGGGGACTTGCGGGAAGCAAGACCAGCGCCGTGAGCTGTGTGTTCACAGCTTGGACAAGATCGGCATGCGTCTTTGCAGCAGGATGTCAGGAGTTCGAATCTCCTAGGCTTCACCAGCATAAACATCACCTCCACTAATGATCGCTTAGTGGAGGTGGGTGTCTAACTGGGTGCCTACGTATCCCCGTTCATGGGGAAGATGTCGTCCATGGCTTCCGCCCCTTGCAGCAGCACAGATGGGAGCTGAAAGCGGTAGGCCGTCTGGTGTTCGCGTAACCGACCAGGCGTGAGATGTACTCCAGTGGCACTTCACGGTCGAGGTGACGTGAAAACGGTCACCACGTGATCATCGGTATTTGTGAATTTCAGCTCACCGGTGAGAGGAGCGAGGGGCAGACGGTCGGGATGCTGGATCTGACCAACGCCTGACGCGGCCACCATCCCCGGCGCCGTCGCGTTGCTTCCTGGACTCCTCGGTGGCGCCTACGACCCCGTAGCACATACTCGGGCGCGGCGCTCAGGATTGGCCGGCGTCATTCCTTCGCGCGATGAAGACGGAGCCGACGGTCAAACCCAGGGCCAAACCTAAGGCCAAACCCAAGGCGGCACCGAGAGCGATGTTGTCGAAAAAAATCCCGACCGTGGTGCCGAAGACGGTGCCGAAGAGAGAGCCAAATGCGAGCCAGACCCCGAGATTTCCCGAGATCCCGAGACCTTCGGCGCCCGAGGGCATGTTGTTGCTCGTCATCGCATCTCTCCAGGACGTGGGCGGAAAGGCTGACAAACTGGCGGGCCCACCACGGCGGATGCGCAACCACCTTCCTCCACAACGTGACACCTGACATCAAAGTTCCCGCCGCCATTACATGATCTTGGTTGTCTTCATAAACTCCAAATGATCTCGCGGTGGCCGTCGCCGTGTGATCCCCAGGAGAGCGGCCAAAGGGGAGTCATTGGAATTCGCGAACAACGGAACACCGCCTCTGGACCTGAAGTTCAGCAGGGTCAGAGGATAGTACGGGCGGATGACCGCTGGACTGTGATCCAGCCCCCTCGCTGGTCGATTCTCCTGGATGAGCCAACCGAGTCAAGCACTCCTGCTGGCGTCGCTTCGCCATCAGCTTCGCTGACCTCTAACACGGCGCGCTCGCTCTAGGGATCGGCAGCTACGAGAAGGAGGGGGGAAGACCAGGGGTCCGGTGAACGGATCCGCTCATCTCGTGCCCGTCGCGTGCCCGATTGGGCGGGAAACAAGGGGGAACACCGGGGAGTGCGAAACTCCAGCAGATGCGATTGACCAGCCCGCCCGTAGAGTCCGACCAGGCCGCGCGGTCGACCGGGCGCGAGGTGCGAGAGGCGTTGGAGCAGGCTGAGGTGATCCGGCTGGCCCGCATGTTCAGCCCCGGCGAACTGGACCGGGCTAACGCCCGGACCTGAGACCCTCGGATCGCTTCCGCGGTGCAACAGGCCAGCGAGTACAGGATCGATGAATATCTGGCCTCCGGTCCCGAACTGCAACGCGATCTGGAGAATGCCGGGGATCTTGTGCAACGTCGTTGCTCGGGGTTGTACTCCGTCATCACGATGCCTGCGTGATCGGTTGCCGTTTCCACCACGGTCACCGGCCATCCGTGTGTTCGGAGGGCGGCGGCGAAACGTCGGGACTGATTCACATCGACGATGTGGTCCCTGGTTCCGTGCAGTAACCAGAACGGGACGGGGTCTAGTCGTGTTTTCGCCAGGTCGTCCAGTGGGATCGTGCCTGTGGAAGGTGCGGGACGGTCGAATCCTGAGGCGATCACGGCTACGGCGGATGGTCTTCGGTAACCGTGGGCCGGGCCGGTGATGCCGATTGCTGCTGCGGCTCCTCCGCCTGAGGACCGACCGGCCAGGAGGACTCGTTCGGGGTCGCCGTTGAAGTGGGACGCGTTGTCGTGGACGAAGATGGTCGACTCGCGCAGGTGGGTTTGGCCGCCGTCTGGTGCGTCGGAACGCCAGTCGGGAACGAACACGACGACGTTCCGTTCGGCGACCGCATGGGCCAAGGGTTCTAGGACGTCACGCTCATCAGGGCCCTTGCCGTGCCAAAGCAACACGATCGGCCTGGGAGTGCTCCATGGCGACGGTAGACGTCTAGAAGCTTGCGCTTTGCCCATAGGTGATGCCTCTGTCCACCTGAACACTCATGGGTCACCTCGCATGGCTTCCGGTCGATGAGTACTCACACTCGGAAAGGATGCCTCCAGGGGGGTGGTCTCGATGACGGGTGGCTCGGGGGGAGTCACATTTCGGGGGTGGCGGTCGGGGAAAGGATTGCGGGGTTCTTGATCACCCAGCACCATGATCGGAGCGAGTCGACATCTCATGGAGGGCAACATGCTGAAGGTGATCGGGGCGGGGTTTCCGCGTACCGGGACGAGTTCGATGAAGGCGGCGCTGGAGCGGTTGGGGTTCGGGCCCTGTCACCATATGTTCGATGTCGGGTCGGACTCGGATCGGGCTCGGCGGTGGGCGCCGTTGGCGGCTCGGGACTTCGAGCCGGACTGGGAGTACGTGCTGGAGGGGTTCCGGTCGAGTGTGGACTGGCCGGCGGCGTTCTTCTGGCGGGAGTTAGCGGAGGCGTATCCGGAGGCGAAGGTGGTTCTCACGGTGCGGGATCCGCATAGCTGGATCGCCAGCATGCAGACGCTCATCGCGAACGGGCCGGCGCGGTTGCAGAGCGAGAAGCTGGCGCCGGAGATGGCGGGGCTGGTGGAGAACATGATGACCACGCGGCCGCTGCTGGAGCGCATGATTCGGGAAGGGCTGGGGAGCGATCGGGCTTTCGGTGAGCTCCTGGACGAGAAGGACAGCATCATGGCGTTCGAGCGGCATGTGGCCACGGTGAAGGAGAGTCTGCCGGCTGAGCGGCTGCTGGTTTTCGACGTGCGGGAGGGGTGGGAGCCGCTCTGCCGGTTCCTCGGTGTGGATGTTCCTGCGGGGGAGCCGTTTCCGCATCTGAACGACAGCAAGGTGATGCAGGAGTCGATCGAGAGGCTCATGCAGGGGGAGAACATCGGGCTTCCGTTCCACCGTACGGGCTGAAAGCGGTTCATCGTACGGGGGCCGGAAGCGGTTCGCCGTACGGGGCTGGGAGCGGTTCGCCGTACGGGGCTGGGAGCTTCGGATGCGGGTGATGCCTGCCTCATCGCTTGACGGGCCTCCGTTCCACATGGGGTGGAACGGAGGGCCGTGCCGTTGTGTCGGTGGAGGGGGGCCGTGCCGTACCGGCGGGGGGCTTTGGTCGCTGTCACCCCTGGGGTGGGGTGTCTTGTCGTGCGGCGGTTGCGAAGACGCCTCGTGTGGTTGTTCCGTCGGGCCAGGTCCAGCCGGCTGTCAAAGAGCCGGGTGACTCGGCTGAGGGGTCGAGGGGTCGCAGGACGCGGGTGAGCCGGATTTCGAAGGGGTCGTCCGTGAGGGGTCTGTGTACGGTGACGGTCGGGTCGGGGGTGTCGCTTTCGCTTTGGTGCTGGGGGGTGGCCTCGGCTCGGAGGAGTGCGTGGAGTTGCGTGGTGGCCACCGGGTCGTGGAGAGCGTCGTAGATCCATCGGCGGCCGAGGACGCCGTGCTCGGAGGTGCCGATCAGTGCGTCGTGTGGGGCGTCGGTCAGGGGTGCGCCGCGGTAGGTCATGGGGACCAGGTATGCGACTGGTTCTCGCGGGGTTGTGTCCGCTACGACCATGAATTCGATTCCCACTTCGCCTTCGGGGTCGTCCAGGCGGAAGCCGCCGGCTTTCACCAGCTCGGGGGGTGCCGCGGTGTTTAGGTACCAGCTCTGCTTCGGCAGCCATCCGGTGAGGAGTTCCAGCTTGCCGGGGGTCATGGTGGTGCGGTGGATGTGGGCCATGCGGGCTCCTGACACATGGGTGTGATGTTCTCGGTGTCATGGAACCTAGCTGAAGGAGCGGTGGTCGTTGTCGCCCGAAGCCTTGTCGCTCGCGTGTCGGGTGGGGTGCTCGGTGGCTGGTCAGGAAACGGCGATGCGGCCCCTCCGTCGTCTCAGGGGCCGCATCGGTCTGTGCGTGGTCGGAGGTGGCGGGGTCAGACCACGGTGCAGGGGATGCCGTTGAGGGTGAACGACGTGGGCTTGGAGGTGTTGCCGGTGTGGTTGGCCTGGAAGCCCATGGTCACGGTGGCGCCGGGGGCGATGGTGCCGTTGTAGCTGACGTTGCGCGCGCTCACCTGGCCGCTGGTGGGGGTGATGGTGGCGTTCCAGGCGGAGGTGATGGTCTGGCCTGACGGGAGGGTGAAGACCAGGGTCCAGCCGTTGATGGTCGAGGATCCGGGGTTGGTGATGCCGATGTCCGCGGTGAAGCCGCCGCTCCAGGAGTTCATGGTGTAGCTGACGCGGGGGGCGGTGCCGCCACCGGTGGGGGTGGGGGTCGGCGTGGGGGTCGGCGTCGGGGTGATGGTGGGGGTCGGGGTGGGTGAGGGGCCGCCGGTCACGCTGGTGACGAAGGTCATGATGCTTCTGGCGGGGAGGCTGACGGTCAGGGTGTTGTTCGACATGCTGGTCGTGCCCTGGGGGGCGACGGTTCTGCTCTGGTCGGTCAGCCAGGACGAGACGCTGGCGGCGGTGCCGCCGGACAGCGAGAACTGCTGGCTCACCGCGGAGGTGTTCTTGTTGACGGCGACGATGACGATGGTGTCGCCGCCTTTGTACGCCGAGACGTAGACGTTGGTCGCGGGGTTCGCCGTGGCGTCGATCCGCACGAAACCGGGACGGACGAACCTGGCGAAGTGCGCCATCATGGCGCCGCGCTTGCTGACCTGGCCGTCCTCGCGCATGGGGCTGTAGCTGCGCCGGATGTACCACCAGATGTACGCCTGGAACTCGGCCTCCACCATGGCCCGGTGGAGGTGCTCACCCACGTCGAGCGCCTGGGGCCAGAGGTCCGCCGAGTCGGTGCTGTTGGGGTAGTAGACCTCGGTCATCCAGAGTTCTTTGCCCGCGCCCTTCTGCTTGAACAAGGGGTAGGGGAAGTTCGAGTACGACGTGCCGTACAGGTGGGCCCCGATGATGTCCACGTTGGCGAGTGCCGCGGAGTCGTTGAGAATCGGGTCCGACATGTTCTTGAGGTACTGGAACGACTCGGGTGCGATGACCCTGGTGTTGATGGAGCCGGCGTTCTCCTTCAGGAACCGGACCATTTCCGTGGGGGTCCACCACGTCCAGTCGTGCGCGTAGTCGGGCTCGTTCTGCACCGAGATGCCGTACAGGTTCACGCCGTTGTTGCGCATGTAGGTGTTGAAGTCGTTGAGGTGCTGCGCGTAGGCGGCGTAGGAGCTGTACCTGAGGCGTTTGGCGTTGGTCTGGCTGCCGCGGGTGAACGTCTCGATCATGCTGGCGGGAGGGTTCCAGGGGGACGCGATGACGCTCGCGCCGAGTTCGATCGCGCGTTTCGCGGTCGCCACGTCGCGGCCCCAGTCCGACTGGTTTTCGCCTACGGGGATTCTCAGCACGGAGAAACCCAGCCGGCCTTCACCGGTGCCGAACGCCGTGTCGCGCTGAGCGGCCGTCAGGTCGCCGATCCAGGCGGCGTGGGCCATGCCGCCGAAGCCGCGGATCGTCTGCCGGGCTGCGGACGGGTTGATGACGGCCGTCGCGGCGGCGGCTTCCGAGGCCCCCACGATGGAGGCGGCGGCCGTGATGACCGGCAGCGTGCCCATCGTGGTCAGGACGGACCTCCGGCTCGGTGCTTTCCGCTCGCCGGCCACGGAATCATTCTGATCTTGTGTCATGTCTGTTCCTCTTGGTACTGGTCCTGATCCGAGCCTTGCCGATCCCGCCGGCCCACCCGGCGTCGCCACTGATGGGCCCGGTCGTGCCGCCAGATGAGTTTCGGACCGAGTGACTCCCGTCATGTTGGCGCTAACATCGCCTCGGCCGGACCGGTACGCCAGTGGACGAGAGGCGGACCGCTCATGTGGTCGCGCGAAAGGTGACGCTCCGGCGGAGTGTGGTTCGGCCCCTTGGCGCGGGTCAAGGACCTCAAGGTTCGTGAGCTGGCGAACTGTGTAAATGTCCTGCCGGACCGTGAAAGTTACAGCTCAGAGGGCTGTCGCGACCCCGCCGCCGGCCGAGCCCCGGTCCGTGGCGGTTCAGGGAGTCTCATGCGATGACGTGTGCGCTAACATGACGGCGGCCGTCCGATGGTGTATGGCCGCGGTACGCGAGGTCCGTCCTCGTGAGCGGGCCGTTCCCTAGAAACCGCCGTTGCCGCGGATCGCTCCCAGGTCTTCCTTGATCTTGAAGATCACGATGAGCAGTTCCATCCACACGCGAGTGAGGAGGACGGCGAGAAGCCAGCCGAGTGGTACGAGGAAGAGCGCCAGCAGACCGAAGGTGGGACCGGCGTTGAAGGCGGAGACCAGCGTTGTCAGGGCCCAGATGGTCTCGGCGACGACGGCCGCCACGAAGAGCACTTTGATGATGCTCGTGGTCACGTAGTTGTCGAAGCTGAGATCGAACAGGCGGGTCAAGAAGCTCGCCTGGGTGGGGGTGCGCCGGTACGCCGGTGGCTGGTAGGCGGTTTGTGGGGTTTGGGGCTGTTGTTCAGGTTGCTGGTATTGGTGGGGGAGATGGGATGGATCCTGGTCTTGATAAGGATTTGTCATTCTTATCCCTGGTCGAGGCGCACATCGATCTCATGCTCACATTCGTGATCCTCAGCTGATGTTAATAATCGAATCAAGGGGACGGTAGACGGTTTCCATATCGGTTCGGCTTCCGTGAGCCGCGTGACCTGCGATATGTCGCTTAAGGTCCTTATGGTGACTATCGGGATTTGCCTGGATTATTGCCATGTTTCGCCGTCTACCGTCGCTTTGGAAGGTGTCCTGAGAAGTGGCCGCCGCCTGACGGGTGGGATCTCAGTGATCCCGCTGGATCCGCCAGCCGTAACGTTTCTGCAGGGCCGCGGCGACCTCGGTGAATCTCGCCGGTGGCAGGATCGCGCCTTCGCGGCGGATGTCGTGTTCGTCGAGTTCGAAGATCCGGTCCACCCGCGCGTACGACGGACGGTTCTGCCGGTCCCAGGGGCCGGGGCCGATCTCCAGCCAGTCGTGGCCGTGGTGCTCGTCAGGGGTGCGGCTCGAGAGCATAACTCCGAGCAGTCTGCGGCCGTGGCGGCCGACGAGCAGCAGAGGCCGGTCCTTCCCTCTCGCGGGGTCGTCCTCGTAGGGCACCCAGGACCACACGATCTCGCCGGGGTCGGCGAGGCCGTCGAGGTCGGGGGCATAGGTCAAAGCCACCGCACTGGTCAGGTCGTGTATCTCCCGCACCGCGCCGCGCGGCGGACGGGGATCGTCGTGATCACGCATTGAGGCAGCCTAACGGCCGACGCCAGGCGTGCGGAGATCCCCGTCCGCCGGACGGTGGTGCGTCTACGCCACCTTGGACGACGGGGCCGCCCAGGTGTCGCAGGAGGCGGGGTCGCCGGACGTGAAGCCGCGGTTCATCCAGCAGGTGATGGTCTTGCGGGGTGCCGAAGTACTTGCTGGTCTGGTCGCGGAGAACAGAAATGAGCGCGTCCCAGTCGCCTTCGCCGCGGTCCAGGGAAGGCCACACGCTTTTGCTGAAGGTGGCGGCGAGGTATCGCATGGCGCGACAGGCTATTGGCGGCCATAACGGTCGGCCGGGCTTATGCGGGAATCGCGGGGATTGTGTGTTCCGGGGCCGGCCGCTTGCGCATCAACAGGTGTCCTCGACGGAAGCGTTCGTCCTCGCCGGGTTCCCGCAGCATGCGGGCCATTTCGATGAAGCCGGCCGCGGAAGCCAGAGCCGCGAGGCCGTCGATGGGCCACCGGTACGCGGGGGTCACCCGGTGGTCGAAGGCCGTCACCGGGTCGCCTTCGGACTCGAAGAACGCGAACAGGAGTTGACCGCCTGGTGCGAGGACCCGGTGGAACTCCTCGAAGTACGGCGGAAGGTGCGCCTGCGGGATGTGGATGAGCGAGTACCACGCGACGACCCCGGCCAGCGTGCCGTCCGGCAGTGGCAGGTCGTGCATCGAGCCGGCCTCGAAACGGAGGCCGGGGTGAGCGTCACGGGCCAGCGCGATCATCGCGGGGGACAGGTCGAAGCCGGTGGCGTCCCGGCCGAGGTCACGCAGGAGGGCCGTGTAGTGGCCGGGACCGCAGCCGAGGTCGGCGACCGGCCCCTCAGGTGCGGACGCCGCGAACGCCGCGAGCATCGCGTGGTCCAGCGGCAGACGGCCGATCATGTCGCGTACGTGATCGGCGTACCGGACGGCCATCGCGTCGTAGGCCGCGGCCGTCGTGGCCAGGTGAGAGGGATCGGTCACCGCGATGGTCTGAAGGGCCTCAGGCCAGTGTCTTCTCGATGGCGTCGACCACCGTGGGGTCCTCGGGTTCGGTCTGCGGCCGGAATCGGCCGACGACGTTGCCCTCGCGGTCGAGGAGGAACTTCTCGAAGTTCCACTGGATGTCGCCGGCGGCGCCGGTCGCGTCGGGGGTCTCGGTGAGCGTCGCGTACAGCGGGTGACGGGCCTCGCCGTTGACGTCGGCCTTTTCCAGCAGGGGGAAGTCCACGCCGTACGTCGTGACGCAGAAGTCCTGGATCTCGTCGGCCGAGCCTGGCTCCTGGCCGGCGAACTGGTTGCACGGCACGCCGACGACGGTGAAGCCGCGGTCGCCGAAACGGTCCTGGAGGCGGACGAGGCCGGCGTACTGAGGGGTGAGGCCGCATCGCGACGCCACGTTGACCACCAGGATCGCGGCGTCACCCGCGAGCTCTCCGAGGGTGGTGGACTTGTCGGCCAGTGTGCGTACCGGAAGGTCACGAAGGCTCATGACGACCACCCTAATCCGCGCCGTCCCCGGCGGATGTTCAGGGTCTGGCGATGAAGTGGAGGATCACGTCGTGGACGTGGCGGGCCTTCTGGTCGCCGCGGAACTCGACCTCGTACACGTGGGTGCCGACGTTGACGGCGATGGCTCCCGAGGAGAAGAAGGACCCGGCGATGGACTTGTTGCTCACCACGCTCACACTGGTGATCTTCGAGTACGGGATGCTGGTGATGGCGATCTTCTTGCCGACGAACGACTTGTCCTGGATGATCACTCGGCGGTCGGTGAGGCCGAGGAAGCCCGTGCCGACGCCGACGGCGTCGTAGACGGCGATGATCTGCTCACCCTGTGTCAGACCGCTTTGGATCTGCTGAAGCTGCTCGGGCCGGTCGTAAGGGATCTGCTGGCTCAATGAGAGCTCCATGTGGCGAAGGTGGACGAGTACCCCGATCCTGGCACGTGGCGGTCGATCTCAGGTTTCGGTACGGCGATCGGCTCCGCTAACGTCTCCAGGCATGCGGCTTCATGTGGGATGCGCCATGTGGGCACACGCGCCGTGGCAGGGGACCTACCTGCCGCATCCGCTGCCGCCGGGTGAGCGGCTGCGGGCCTACGCCTCCTGGTGCGACGCGGTCGAGGGCAACACGACGTTCTACGCGACGCCGCCGCGCGCCACGGTGGAGTCGTGGGCCAGGCAGACCGCGCCGGACTTCCGGTTGCTGGTGAAGCTGCCGAGGACCATCACGCACGAGCGGCGCCTGACCGGCGCGGAGGAGGAGCTGCGGGTCTTCCTGGACGCCATGGAGCCGCTCGGGCCGCGTGCGCGGATGCTGTGGGTCCAGCTCCCGGGTTCGTTCGGCCCGGGGGACCTCGGCACGCTGGCCGCGTTCCTGCGAGGGCTGCCGGCTTCGCACCGGTACGCGGTCGAGGTGCGGCATCGCGCGTTCTTCGAGGACCGGCGCGCAGAAAGACTGCTCACCGATGTGCTCACCGGCGCGGGAGCCGAGTGGGTGCCGTTCGACACCACAGCACTGTTCCAGAGCCCTCCGGTCAGTGCGGCCGAGCGGGAGGCGTGGACGAAGAAGCCGCGCCTGCCGCGGCGCGCGTTCGCGCTCACCGACCGGCCGGTCGTCCGTTACATCGGCAGGGACGCCACGGCGCCGACCGTCGAAGGCTGGCGGTTCTGGGTCGAGACGGCCGCGGCGTGGCTGCGAGAGGGCCGCTCACCCACCGTGTTCATCCACACTCCCGACAATTCCGGCGCGCTTCCGCTCACCCGCCGCTTCCACGACGAGGTACGCGGCCTGGTGCCCGAGGTGGAGCCGCTGCCGGAGCCCATGCCGGCGGAGCCGCTCACCCTCTTCTGAGCCGCTTTCCGGCCGGAGCGAACCGTCCTGTCACCTCCTGGCTGGACCGGCCGGCCTCGCCGTTTTTCCGGGTTTCAGACCGCCGGATCGCATAAAGCGGTCTCACCTGGGGTGATCCATCCGAAATATTTCGGACCGTTGACGCGTGCCAGCGTTACATCTACGTTTCATCTCACGAAACATCTCGGCTCAAGCTCGAAAGTTTCAATCCACGGCGTGCCATGTAGTCGGGGGACCAGCAGATCCTCGTCCATGACCCAAGTGAGGCAATCGATGAAACGCGTCCTACTGGGCCTTGCCGCCATCGCGCTCGCGGTGGCGGTGCCTTTGCCGGCGACCGCCATGCAGTCCCATCCCGGGCAGCACGGAGGAAAGACTCCGGACAACCTGCGGGAGTTGTCCAAGAAGATCAAGGTGTACATCGGGTCCGCGGTGGACGTCGCGACGCTCGCGGACGACGCCGGCTACCGCCGCACGCTCAACCGTGAGTTCACCCACGTCACCGGTGAGAACGCGATGAAGTGGTCCGAGGTCGAGCCCCAGCGCGGCCAGTTCACCTGGGAAGGCGCGGACGCGGTGGTACGCAACGCGCAGCGCAACGACCAGAAGGTGCGCGGGCACACACTGGTGTGGCACAACCAGCTCCCCGAGTGGCTCACCGCGGGGGTCGCGGACGGCAGCATCGGCGCGCCTGAGCTGCGCCGCATCCTGCGCGACCACATCTTCAAGGAGGTCGGCCGGTACCGCGGCAAGATCCGCGCCTGGGACGTGGTGAACGAGGTGGTGGACGACGACGGCAAGATGCGCGACACCATCTGGCTGCAGAAGCTCGGCCCCGGCTACATCGCCGACGCGTTCCGCTGGGCCCACGAGGCCGACCCGCACGCCAAGCTCTACATCAACGACTACAACCTGGAGTGGAACGCCGCCAAGATCGACCAGACGCTGAACATCGTCAAGGACCTCAAGGCCAAGCGTGTGCCGATCCACGGCATCGGCTTCCAGGGACACCTCGGCATCCAGTACGACTACCCCGGTGACTTCCCGAGCGTCATGAAGCGGTTCACCGACCTCGGGCTGGAGGCCGCGATCACCGAGGCCGACGTCCGCATGGTGCTGCCGGTGACCCCGGAGAAGCTCGCCACCCAGGCCGACTACTACAAGCGCATGCTGCAGACCTGCGTCGACAACCGCCGCTGCGTGGAGTTCACCGTCTGGGGCTTCACCGACGCGCACTCGTGGGTTCCCGGCTGGTTCGACGGCGAGGGAGCGGCCACCATCATGGACGAGAACCTGGTGCCGAAACCCGCCTACGGGGCCCTGCTCAGCGTCCGCAAGTAGAGCTCAGGAACGGTCACGCGAACGGCCGCCTTCCCGTCACGGGGAGGCGGCCGTTCGCGTGGAGCGACCGGTGCGGTCAGGGACGGCGCGCGCCGGCCGTCACTTGCCGGAGTCGAGCGCGACGGCCTGCTTGATGTAGTCGCGCAGCGCGGCCTGGTCCACGCCGTCGACCTTCTTGATCTTGATGTGCCGGGTGGTCTTGCCGATGCCGTCCAGCAGACCGTAGGAGTCGTCGAACTCGGCGCCGCGTGCGAACGCGAAGGTGATGTGGGTCTTGCTGGTGCTGATGATGGCGAGGATCTTGTCACCCTGCCAGGCGGGGGAGCCGCGGCTGATGACCTCGGTCGCGCCGGGAGCGTTCTCCTTCATCAGCTCGCGGAGCATCTCCACGATCGGCTGGTGCTGCGGGAGGACTTTGGTCCTCACGAACTCGTCGACCTCTTTGCTGCCCATGGGGGCGGACCTCCCTGGCCTCGCTGCCGCGGACTACCCAGTATCGGGGAAACGGCCGGGCCATGGGTGGTGATCGCCGGTGTGGCGGCAGCTCTGGGGTGGAAACAGGGGTGCGTAGGGGTGTGGCCCGGGTACGGCGGTGCCGTACCCGGGCCTTCGGGTGCCGTCGCGGCGGATCGCGGGGGCCGGGCAGGCTACCTCGTGATGGGGATGGAGGCGGTGGCCGTCACCGGCGAGGTGAAGGTCTCAGGGAACACCAGGCTGATGTTGACGGTCTGCGCCTGGCGGTTGACGGCGCGGGTGAGCGCGCCGCTGCGGGTCATGTGACGGGCCCAGTTGCGTGCCCAGCTCCGGGCCGCGGCCCCGTTCCAGTGGCGGGTCCAGTTGCGCGCGAGCGAGCGGTTCCTGTTGTAGCTGCGGTTGCGGAACAGGCGGTCGTAATCGCCCCCGCCCCCCTTGATGACCACGGCCGCCGCTTGGGCGGAGGTGGCGGTGGTCGCGAGTTCCAGGCCGGCCATGCCGCCGGTCAGTACGGCGCCGATGGTAAGCGTGCCCACGAATTTCGCGAGGTTGGGCATTGCGTCTCCCTATGTGGACGACAAGCGAGTTAGCTGGTCGGCAGGATTGTTGCCATTTTTTCGGTGAATCGCTTGATGGGTGAACAGGTCTCCCGCTTGTCTTGTTTTCCGGATACGAGGCCGGACAAACGCCGATCGCGGCGTTTTGCAAGCTGCTTAATCTGTTGTTGTAGTCTTCACAGCTGTATTTCCGGACTTCATCGGACACATCATGCGATCTTCCTCCTAGTCCCGACGGATCGACCAGTTCGCCCGGCTGTGCCGGGGGATACGTCCACATCCGCACAGGTGGCGACCGCCGGTGGTCGCAGTCCGGCCGGGGTGGAAATCGTCATTTCCCCGGCTTGTCCGTCATCGCGATCTTGAGCGATTTACTCTGATAAAGCAGCTTGAAGAATGGCTCGCCGGTTAAGGTGATAAAAGCCATCTCATCCACGGAAAGAGCCGGTCCTGCCGGACAGAAGGCGTCCCGCACCGCCTGCCGCGGGCCGTCGCGCGGAGCCGGACCCGCCCCCGGTGCGGTACGGCGGCCGGCCAGGTCATATCGTCCGGTGCATGAGTGCTCATTTCAACGTCGTGGTCGTCGGGGCCGGCCCCGGCGGTTACGTCGCCGCCATCCGCGCCGCACAGCTCGGGCTCAGCGTCGCGGTGGTCGAGGAACGCTACTGGGGTGGTGTCTGCCTCAACGTCGGCTGCATCCCCTCCAAGGCGCTGCTGCGCAACGCCGAGCTCGCGCACCTGTTCACCCGCGAGGCCAAGACCTTCGGCATCCAGGTCCAAGGTGAGGTCACCTTCGACTACTCCGTGGCCTTCTCCCGCAGCCGCAAGGTGGCCGACGGCCGGGTCAAAGGCGTGCACTACCTCATGAAGAAGAACGGCATCGCCGAGTACGACGGCCGCGGCACCTTCACCGGCCCGAACTCACTCCAGGTGGCCACCGCGGGTGGCACGGAGACCGTGACGTTCGACAACTGCGTCATCGCCACCGGGGCCACCACGCGGCTGCTGCCGGGCACGTCCGTCAGCGAGCGCGTGGTCACCTACGAGGAGCAGATCCTCAGTGACACCCTGCCGGAGAGCATCGTCATCGCCGGCGCCGGCGCCATCGGCGTGGAGTTCGCGTACGTACTGAGCGCCTACGGCGTCAAGGTGACGATCGTGGAGTTCCTCGACCGGCTCGTCCCCCTGGAGGACGAGGAGGTGTCCGCCGAGCTGGCCCGCCGCTACAAGCGGCTCGGCATCGAGGTGCTGACCTCCACCCGCGTGGAGTCCATCGACGAGTCCGGCGGCAAGGTCAGGGTCGAGGTGTCGCGCGACGGCGAGCGGCGCACCCTTGAGGCGGACAAGGTGATGCAGGCCATCGGCTTCCAGCCTCGGGTCGAGGGCTACGGGCTGGAGACCACCGGTGTGCGCCTGACCGAGCGCGGCGCCATCGACGTCGACGGCCGGTGCCGGACGAACGTGCCGCACATCTTCGCCATCGGCGACGTCACCGCCAAGCTCATGCTCGCGCACGCCGCCGAGGCGATGGGCATCGTCGCCGCCGAGACCATCGCGGATGCCGAGACGATGGAGCTCGACTACGTGATGATCCCGAGGGCGACGTACTGCCAGCCGCAGATCGCGAGCTTCGGCTACACCGAGGCGCAGGCCAGGGAGAAGGGTTTCGCGGTGAAGGTCGCGAAGTTCCCGTTCACCGCGAACGCCAAGGCGCACGGCCTCGGGGACGCCACCGGCTTCGTCAAGCTGCTCAGCGACGAGAAGTACGGCGAGCTGATCGGCGCGCACCTGATCGGGCCCGAGGTGACCGAGCTGCTGCCTGAGCTGACGCTCGCGCAGCAGTGGGATCTCACGGTGCACGAGGTCGCACGCAATGTGCACGCACATCCGACCCTCGGTGAGGCGATCAAGGAGGCCGTGCACGGGCTCGCGGGTCACATGATCAACATGTGAGGCCACCGGGCCGTCCGGCACGGCCCGGTCAGCCGATCTCCCCGACGTGTCGCCGTCACGAGCCCTCATCGGCGCGTGTAGGTTCGACTACCGACAGTAATCGTCCGAGGGGAGAACAGGCAGAGTGCGTCGCAACCTCATCAGGGCCGCCCGGGTGCTCACCGTGGTGTCCGGCTGCGCCGTGATCGTCGCGGGTTCGACCGGGCTCGCCGCCGCCAAGGCGACCGTGCAGATCCGCAACCATTCCAACTGGCAGTGCCTGGACGCCGACCTCAACACGATCGGGAGCAACGGCACCAAGGTCCAGCTGTGGAAGTGCCACACGATGAACAACCAGAAATGGACGTACGACGTGCGCACCCACACGATCAAGAGCGAGTACAACGGCCGATGCCTGGACGCCGACCTCAACACGATCGGGAGCAACGGCACCAAGGTCCAGCTCTGGGACTGCAACGGCTGGAGCAACCAGAAGTGGGTCTACGACGCGGTCAGCCACACCGTCTACAGCCTCTACAACGGCAAATGCCTGGACGCCGACCTCGGCGGCGTCGGCGGTAACGGGGCCAAGGTCCAGCTGTGGGACTGCAACGGATGGGCCAATCAGAAGTGGACGATCTGACCGCGGGGACGGCCTGACGCCGCTGGGTGACGGAATGTTCGCCGGTGCGGCGGGTAGGGGGCGGTGACGCAACGAGGAGGGATCGTGAAACGGATTCTGCAACTCTTCGTCACCCGCTGGCTCGCCCGTACGCCTATCGGCATGGTCGTGCTCGGGATCGGATGGTTCGTGATGCGCAAGCGCCGCAAGCGGGCCGCCGAGCAGGGGGACGGTGGCCGGCCGTATCAGCGGGACCGGCGGCTCACAGCCGTTCCTGGCGGGGGAACACGACCTCGCGGACGATGAGCATCAACGCGGCGGCCAGCGGGATGCCGAGCAGCGCGCCGACGATGCCGAGGAGTGTGCCGCCGATCAGCGCACCGACGATGGTCGCGATCGGCGGCACGTCCACCGACGACTTGAAGACCGGCGGCGAGATCACGTAGTTCTCGATCTGCTGGTAGATCACGAAGAAGATCAGGCAGGCGATCCCCGCCTGCGGTGAGGTCAGGAACCCCACACCGGTCGCCACCGCGGCGCCGATCACCGCACCCACCATCGGGATGAGGTCGGTCACCGCGACGAACAACGCGAGCGCGAGAGCGTACGGCACGTCGAGTATCGCCAGGAAGATGTACGTCACCACACCGGCGATCACGGAGATGATGAGGTTGCCGGCGACGTAGCCGCCGATCTGCTTGATGATCTCGTCGCCGAGCAGCTGCACACGGGTGCGCCGCGAGCGCGGCACCAGGCGGTACCCCGTCTCCTTGAGGGAGTTCAGCGAGCCGAGGAAGTACAGCGTGAGCACCAGAATGGTCAGCGCGCTGAACACCGCGCTGAGCACCACGCCGGCCACGCCGAGCAGTCCGCCGAACATCTGGCTCGCCAGGTTCCCGCTCGTGATGTAGCTCTGCACCTTGTCCAGCACCTGGTACTGCTGGTCCACCGACCGGATCAGCGGGTGGTTCTGCACCTGCTGCACGTACTCCGGCAGTTGCTTGATGAACCCCGTGGTCTGCTCGGTGAGCGGCGGCACGATGGCGAGGCCGAACCCCACGAACACACCGATGACGCCGAGGAACACGATGGTGATGGCGAGCCGCCTCGGCACGTTCCTGTTCTGCAGGGCCTCGACGGCGGGGTTCAGCCCGACCGCGAGGAACAGCGAGATGACGATCAGCACGAGGGCCGAGCCCGCGCCGGCGATCGCCTGCACCAGCAGCCAGGCCGTCAGCACGCCGAGCGCGGCGGTCAGGCCGAACATGAAGGGGTTGCTGCGCAGGGGACGTCCGGGCCGTCCGAACGGCTGGTCGTCCTCGTCGAGGGTCACCGCGCGTATGGCGGTCACCCCCGTGTCTTCCTCCCGGGACGCGGGAGGTGGCGTGTCCTCGACGGCGGGGAACCCACCGGGGTGACGTGAGCCCACGGTGGCCTCCGTGGTCTCGGGACGCGTCGAGGCATCCGAGGAGGAGGCGTCGGAAGCAGGGGTGTGTGACACGCACTCTCGCTGCCCACGCGACGCCTCGATAGTCCTGACGGATCGCCGGTTCCCGCCGGGAACCGGCCGCTCCGGACACGGCGGTGCCCCCGGCTCTCACCGGGGGCACCGCCGTCGTCCGACGCCGCGAGGTCAGTAGGCCCGCGGCGTCCCCTCTTCGGTCCGCGCGTCGCTCATCTCGGAGTCCTCGCCGGCTCGCGCGGCGGTCCACCGGGTGGCGTCGGCCGCGGAGTCCTTCATGGAATCGGCCCACTTGCGAGTGTTGTTGCGGTACATCACGATGCCTGCCGCGCAGGCCGCGCAACCCGCGATCAACGCGATCATCGACCAGCGGCCACGCCGTCGCGTCGTAGGCGCCGGATCGATCCGCTCCGCGGCGGTCGCGAGGAACGCGCTCACCTTCGGAGCGATGTCCTCCTCGACCGAATGAGCGGCCCGGTCGAGCCGCGGTGCGGCCCACACCCGTGCGTCTTCGATGCGCAGCGCCGCGGTCTCCTTGGCGGTGGTCGCCATCGGGCCGATCCGCTCCGCCGTACGCAACGCGCGGGACTTCGCCTGCGCCATCCGTGTCCTCGGCATCGCCAGCGAGACACGGCGTTTTCTCAATGTCAGGGACACGCCAACCTCCCCTATCCGTGGGGCCCTGCACGCTCACCTTCCCGCTCGAAAGCACCTCAATCCTGCGGCCCGTGGGAGGATGGCCGATAGGCTGACCAGCCACAGCAGATAAAATCCGATCGTTTGCGCTCGTTCATCCGGGCGAGTAGAAGGGGTTGCGACCATGGCCGAGAACCTGTTCGCGAAGCTCAAGACGACCCTCGGGGACATCAAGGTGCGGCTCCTCCCGAACCACGCGCCGAAGACCGTGCGCAACTTCGTCGAGCTGGCCGAAGGCACCCGTGAGTGGACCCATCCCGAGACGGGGGAGAAGAAGAAGGACGAGAGCCTGTACAACGGCACGATCTTCCACCGGGTGATCGACGGCTTCATGATCCAGGGTGGTGACCCGCTCGGCCAAGGCATCGGCGGCCCTGGGTACGCGTTCGACGACGAGATCCACCCCGACCTGCAGTTCAGCCGGCCCTACCTGCTGGCCATGGCGAACGCCGGCAAGCGTTTCGGCCGCGGCACCAACGGCTCGCAGTTCTTCATCACGGTCGTGCCGACGCCGCACCTCAACGGCAAGCACACGATCTTCGGTGAGGTCGTCGAGGGTGCCGACGTCGTGGACGCCATCGCCAAGACCCAGACCCGCGGCGAGCGTCCCGTGGTGGACGTCGTGCTGCAGGAGGTCGTGATCGAGCGCGTCACCACCTGAGCGACGGCGTGAACGGCCGGGAACGGCCGCACGCCGGCACGGCGGGCCGCGGTCCGGCCCGCCGCACGGCACCGAGCACCCGGCGTGGTCATTAGGGTGGCAGTCTGTGGATAAGCGCACAGGCGAAGGAGCCTCCACCGGCGATGACCACTCAGCCAGACCACCCGGGCCCGCCGGCGCCTCGTGACGAGGCGCCAGGCGACCACATCCCGACCTGTTACCGTCACCCCGACCGCGAGACGTACGTACGCTGCCAGCGCTGCGAGAAGCCGATCTGTCCCGACTGCATGCGGGTCGCCTCGGTCGGCCACCAGTGCGTCGAGTGCGTGCGTGAGGGCAACAAGACGGTTCGGCACGGCCAGGCGGCCTTCGGCGGACGTCCGGTCACCACGCCGTTCGTCACCTGGACGCTGCTCGCGCTCAACGTGCTCGCCTACCTCGCCGAGGTGGTGAACCCCGCGCGCGTGCTCAACGCGTTCGCCATGTCGGCCGACGCCGTCTACTACGGCGAGTGGTGGCGGCTCGTCACCGGCGCGTTCCTGCACTCGCCGCCGCCGTCCTACTGGCACATCCTGTTCAACATGTGGGCCCTGTTCGCGATCGGGCCACAGCTCGAACGGCTGCTCGGCTCGTTGCGGTTCAGCGCGCTCTACCTGCTGGCCGCGCTCGGCGGCTCGGTGGCGGTGTACCTGTTCGGCAGCGTGGCGGTCGGCGCGTCAGGCGCGATCTACGGCCTGTTCGGCGCGATGTTCGTGATCAGCCGTCGCCTCGGCTACGACATGCGCGGCGTGCTCTGGCTGATCGGCATCAACGCGGTGCTGACCTTCGTGATCCCGAACATCAGCTGGCAGGGCCACCTCGGCGGGTTGATCGTCGGAGCCCTGATCACCGCGCTGTACGCCTACGCGCCGGCGCGCAACCGCACGGCCTTCCAGCTCGGCACGACGCTGGTCGTGCTGATCGTGCTGGTGGCCGCCGTGATGGTCCTGCCGCCGCTGGTGTCGTTCGCCGGATGAGACTGCTTCCCCAGGTTGTGGATAAACCCTGTGGAAATGTCGCGATCACCCCCGGTGTCCCGTGCGGCAGGACCCCGGGGCTCGCTACCGCCAGCGGGTCGAGAGCACCACGCCGAAGATGATGAAGCCGAAACCGACCGCAAGGTTCCAGTTCGCGAGCGTCTTGATGAACGGGATGTTCGGCGCCACGTAGTACAGCGCGATCCACAGGATGCCGATGATCCACGTGGCGACCATGACCGGCGCCAGCCAACGCGGACTCACCTTGACCTGCTGCGACTTCTGCGGCGGGGTGTAGACCGCCTTCTTGCGGGTGTGGGACTTGGGCACGGCAGCTCTCCTGGTGGGGACCCGCGGACGCGGGCTCTGGCAGCCAGCGTAACCGCTGGGGTGAGAAGACCCGTGTAAGCCTAGTCGTCAGGACCGGTACACGGCCATTCCGGAAGAGGCAGGCTCTCGCACCGAGCCCTCCGCGCGGCATCGCAAAGTCTCGGTCAGGCCCCGCTCGGTCGCTCGGACGGCGACGCGAGGCGACGTTAACGTGAACCCGGTGAGGCTGATGCTGCGTACGCTGGGTGAGCTCAGCATCACGTGCGGCGTCGTCATGCTCCTGTTCTGCGCCTACCTGCTGTGGGGCACGGGCTCCTACACCGAGCACCACCAGGAGCTGCTCAAACGCCGGCTGGCCGAGAGCATCCGGCAGTCGAAGGTCGCCAAGAAGCTCGCCAAGCTGGACCTCGGCGACGCCGTCGGGCTGATCAGGATCCCGCGTTTCGGCCGTTCCTTCGAGTACGCCGTGCTCGAAGGCGTCGAGCCCCGCCACCTGCGCAAAGGACCGGGACACTACCCTGGCACGGCGATGCCGGGGGAGATCGGCAACTTCGTGGTGTCCGGGCACCGCACCACGTACGCCGCACCTTTCAACCGGCTGGACGAACTGCGCCGCGGCGACGAGATCGTGGTGGACGCGCGCGCCGGCCGGTACACCTACCGGGTGTCGTCCACCGAGGTGGTCGACCCGACGCACGTGGACGTGATCGCACCGGTACCCGACCACCCGGGACGGCGGCCCGCCAAGGCGATGATCACGCTCACCACCTGCCACCCGGAGTACTCCGACGAGAAGAGACTGGTCGTCTTCGGGGTGCTGGCCGGCACCCAGCAGGACTGAGCGGGAGGCGCGCGTGTACGGCTGGCTCTGGCGCGTCATCCCCGGTGGCGCCGTGGTGAAGACACTGGTGACGCTGGTGCTCGCCGTGCTCGCCATGGCCCTACTCTGGAAAGTCGTGTTCCCTATGCTGGAGCCGTACGTGGTCGTCGACCGGGGGGTCGTCGGAGGATGAGACGGGGGGCCGTCGCGGCATGACACGGGTGCTCGTGGTGGACAACCACGACAGTTTCGTGCACACCATCGTGCAGTATCTGCGGCAACTCGGCGCCGACTGCGAGGTGCGGCCACGCGACGAGGTGCGGACCCGTGACGCCGACGGCTTCGACGGCGTGGTGATCAGCCCGGGACCCGGCACCCCCGAGGCCGCCGGGGTCAGCGTGCCACTGGTCGGCCACTGTGCCGGCCGTGACCTGCCGCTGCTCGGCGTCTGCCTCGGCCACCAGGCCATCGCGGTCGCCTACGGCGGCGTGGTGGCGAGAGCCCCCGAACTCATGCACGGCCGCACCAGCGCCGTCCTGCACGACGGCCGCGGGCTGTTCGAAGGCCTGCCGTCCCCGGTCACGATGACGCGCTACCACTCGCTGGCCGTGGTCCCCGACACCGTGCCGGCCGAACTGGAAGTCACCGCACGCACCGCAGAAGGCGTCGTCATGGGGCTGCGCCACCGCTCGGCGCGCGTCGAGGGAGTGCAGTTCCATCCCGAGTCGGTGCTGTCGGAACACGGCCACCGATTGCTCGGAAATTGGCTCACCACCACGATGTAACGTTCACCCGGCTCGTGACGACTAACAGATGAGGGTCTCCGCCGTCGCCCCCGAGCGGCGGAGACCCTCTTCGCTTGTCCGGATCTAGTTGCTGAAGTCGTCCGGCGGCGGGTCGCTGAACGGGTTGTCCTCCGTCGGCTCGTCCGTCGGCTCGTCGGTCGGGGTCGTCGGGTCCGGCGGCGGGTCGGTCGGCAACTGCTCCTGCGGCGGCCCCGAGGACACCACCAGCGTGATCGTCATGCCGGCGGTCAGCTTGGCCCCTGCCTGCGGGCTCTGGCTGATGACGTTGCCCTCGGCCACGTCTCCGCTCTCCTGGCGCACGACCCTGACCTTGAAGTGCGCGGCCTCCAGCGTCGCCTTCGCGTCACGCAGGGTCTGGCCGGTGACGTCGGGGACCTCGG
This sequence comes from Sphaerisporangium rubeum, assembly GCF_014207705.1. Taxonomy (NCBI): domain Bacteria; kingdom Bacillati; phylum Actinomycetota; class Actinomycetes; order Streptosporangiales; family Streptosporangiaceae; genus Sphaerisporangium; species Sphaerisporangium rubeum. The sequence continues at coordinate 7,481,767 of NZ_JACHIU010000001.1, read as the reverse complement.
TCTGCGCCTTCGGCACGTAGATCTTGACGATGGAGTTCTCGTCGACCTTCTGGCCCGCGGCGGGCTTGGACTGGAAGACCTTGTCCTGCTCCTTGCTGGACAGCGCCTGCACGACCTGGGCCTTCAGCCCGTTGGACTCGAGCGTCTGCGTGGCCTCCTCCACCGTGAGGCCGACCAGGGTCGGCACCGTGACCTGCTTCACGCCTTTGGAGACGTTGAGCGTCACGGTGTCGCCCTTGTTGACCTCGGTGCCGCCCTCGGGGTCGGTGCCGATGACGGTGCCCTTCTCGACGTCCGCGCTGTACTCATCGGCCTGCTGGACCTTCAGCCCCAGCGCCTCGAGCGCGGTCTTGGCACCCTTGGCCGTCTGACCGGCGACCATCGGCACCGCGACCTTGCCTCCTGCTTCGTTACCGCCGGGTGAGCTGAGGAAGGCGTAGCCGATGCCGATGAAGGCGGCGATGACGAACAGGGGGATGAGGATCCACGCCGCGATCACCAGGCCCTTGTTGCCCTTGCGTGCCTGTCGCTGTTCGTACCGGCCGCCGGTCTGCGTGGGGGCGTAATCGTAGGCGGGGACCGAGTGGGTGCTCTGCGTGGCCGGGCCGGGAGCGTTCATCGTGCGCGTGGCCTGCGGCGCGTAGCCGTTGTTGATGGCCATCGTCTGCGCGGCGTCCACCGGCATGCCGGACATGGCCCGCTGGATGTCGGCCCGCATCTCGGCGGCGCTCTGGTAGCGCTGCGCCGGGTCCTTGGCCATGGCCTTCAGCACGATCGCGTCGGCCCAGCGGGGGATCTCGCGGTCGATCTGGGACGGCGGGATCGGGTCCTCGCGCACGTGCTGGTAGGCGATGGCAACCGGCGAGTCACCCGTGAACGGCGGGTGGCCGGTGAGCAGCTCGTACAGCACGCAGCCCGTGGAGTAGATGTCGCTGCGCGCGTCGACCCGCTCACCTCTGGCCTGCTCCGGCGAGAGGTACTGCGCGGTGCCGATCACCTGCGCGGTCTGGGTCATCGTGGCGGCCGAGTCGGCCATGGCGCGCGCGATGCCGAAGTCCATCACCTTGACATCGCCGGCCAGGGTGATCATGACGTTGGCCGGTTTGATGTCGCGGTGCACGATGCCGCCGCGGTGGCTGTAGTCGAGCGCGCGCAGGATGCCGTCGACCAGCTCGACCGCGCGCTCAGGCAGCAGGCGGCGGTCCTGGCGCAGCAGGTCGCGCAGTGTGCGGCCGTCGACGAACTCCATGACGATGTACGGCACGGGGGTGCCGTCCGTCATGTCCTCGCCGGTGTCGTAGACCGCGACGATCGAGGGGTGGTTCAAGGACGCCGCGGACTGGGCCTCGCGGCGGAACCTGGCCTGGAAGGTGTGGTCGCGAGCCAGGTCCGAACGCAGCGTCTTGATGGCGACGACGCGGTCCAGCCGAATGTCCCGTGCGCGATACACCTCGGCCATGCCGCCTCGCCCGACGACTCCGTCGAGTTCGTATCGACCACCGAGTAGTCGAGGCTGAGTCATTTCCTGCACTGTCCCTTGCCGTTCATCTTGGGTGCCGGCCCGCGGTGCGGCTGCCGGTTCCATCATCGACCCCGCGCCGCATTACGTCTCCCCGTTCGGGGGGATTGTCGCGCTTGGGGTGTCGCTGGGGATTGGCGTCTCACTCGGAGAGGGGGTCGGTGTGGGTGTCGGAGTAGGGGTCGGCGTCGGTGTCGGACTGGGGCTCGGCGTGCTCCGTGGGGAGGGCTCCGCCGTCCTGCCTACCGTAGCCGACCGTGACACCGACGGCCTGACAGGCGTCACCGATCGTTGTGGACGAGATGCGGATGGAGAGGCGGCCGGGGAGGTCCTGACGGGGGACACCTCGGTCACCGGCTGCGCCGAGGTGCTCGGCTCCCCGTCGCCGAACTCGGGAAGCGCACCCGCCGTCAACGCGCCGAAGCCGACCGCAGCCGCGCACCCCGCCGCGGCCACCAGGCCGATGGCGGTGACCTTCCCGCGCCGCCGCGGCCGTCGCGCGGGTGCCGGGCCCACGGGCCGGGTGCCTGCCGGGGGACGGCCGATGCGCGTGGTGCCGTGCCGCTCGGCGGCCTCGGCGGCGTACAGCGTGCCGGAGGTGGCGTGCTCGGCGCGCGGCGCGGGGATGCCGGCCGGGTCGGTCAGCGTGCTCAGGTGGGCCGCGCTCGGCGTGGCCAGGGAGTCGCGCAGCACCATCGCGCGGTCGGCGACCTCCTGGGCCGTGCGCGGCCGGTGGTCGGGGCTCTTGGCGAGCATGGCCGTCACGAGGTCGCGCACCGGCGGCGGCACCGAGGCCGGCAGCGGCGGCACCTGCTCGTTCAGGTGCATCAGCGCGATGGCCACCTGGTTGCCGGCGGAGAACGGCGGCCGGCCGGCCAGGCACTCGTATGCGACCACGCCGAGGGAGTACACGTCGGTGGACGGGGTGAGCGTGCTGCCGGACGCCTGCTCGGGGCTGACGTACTGCGCGGTGCCGAGCACGGTGCCGGTCATGGTCATGCGAGCGCCTTCCAGGGCCCGCGCGATGCCGAAGTCGGTGATCTTGATCATGCCGGTGTCGGTGACCAGCACGTTTCCTGGCTTGACGTCGCGGTGGATCACCCCGGCCCGGTGCGCCGTGTGCAGCGCGCGAGCGGTCTGGCCGATCACGTCGAGAGTGACCTCGGGGCTCAGCGTGCCGGCGCGGCCGAGGATGGCCGACAGCGCCTCACCCGGGACCAGCTCCATGACGAGGTAGGCGATGTCGTCCTGCTCGCCGTAGTCGAAGACCTGCGCGATGCCGGGATCGTTGAGACCCGCGGTGATCCGCGCCTCGTTGCGGAAACGCTCACGGAACTCCGGGTGCGCGGCGACGTGCTGGCGCAGCACCTTGACCGCGACCTCGCGGCCGAGCAGCCGGTCCACGGCACGCCACACCTCACCCATGCCGCCGGCCGCGATGCGGCCGGTCAGCCGGTAGCGGTCGCTGAGCATGCGGTCGGCGAACGTCACCGGTCGAGCACCGCCTGCATGACGTCGCGCGCGATCGGCGCGGCCACCGCGCCGCCGGTCGCGTCGTTGCCTGCGCTGCCGGACTCGACGAACACCGCGACCGCGACCTTCGGGTCCTCGGCCGGGGCGAACGAGATGAACCACGCGTGCGAGGGGGCACCCGGCGCGGTCTCGGCGGTACCGGTCTTGCCGGCCACCGTGACGTTCGGGATCTGCGCGGCGGTGCCGGTGCCGTTCTGCACGACACTGATCATCATCTGGCGCAGCTCGCTGGCGACCTCGGGGCTGACCGCCTCGTCGAGCTCCTCGGGACGCGCGGCGTCGATCTCGTCGTTGTCCGGCCCGACGATCTTGTTGATCAGGTAGGGCTTCATGACCTTGCCGTCGTTGGCGACGCCGGCGGCGACCATCGCCATCTGCAGCGGGGTCATCTGGTTGCTCTGCTGGCCGATGGCGGTCTTGGCGAGCGCGGCCTTGCCCTCGTCCGCGCCGATGTCGCTGCGCGCCACCGACAGGGGGATGGCCAGCGTCTGACCGACGCCGAACTTCGCCGCCTGCTGCTCCAGCTTGTCGTAGCCCATGTCCAGCGCCATCTCGGCGAACGCCGTGTTGCACGAGATGGTGAGCGCGTCGAGCAGCGACGCACGGCCACCGCACGACTCGCCGTGATAGTTGCGCAGGTAGGTGTTGGTGCCAGGGAGCAGCAAGGCGTCCGGCGCGTTCACGGTGCTGTTCACGTCGCGCGAGTCGTCGTCCATGAGGTAGCCGGCCGAGGTGACGACCTTGAACGTCGAGCCGGGAGCGTACGTCTTGGCGATCGCGCGGTTGATCAGCGGCTCGTTCTCGTCCTTGTCGAGCTTGTTGTACGCGCGCGCCGCCTTGGCCTTGTCGGGGACCGCCATGGTGCCAGGGTCGAAGCTCGGCACCGAGACCATGGTGAGCACGGCGCCGGTCTTCGGGTCGAGCGCCACGACCGCGCCGCGCTTGCCGCTCTGCTTCAGGTCGCGGTACGCGGCCTCCTGGGCCTTCGGCACCAAGGTGAGGTCGACGTCCGCGCCGCGAGGCGGCTTGTTGGTGATGAGGTCCACGGTGCGGCGCACGAACAGGTCGGGGTGGGTGCCGTCGAGGTACTTGTTGGCCGCCGACTCGATGCCGCGCTCGCTCTCCGGCGCGAAGAAGCCGAGGACCGGCGCGTACACCGGGCCGTCGGTGTACTTGCGCTGGAACCGGAACGTGCCGCCGGCGTCGACGGACTTGGCCAGCGTCTGGCCACCCGCGGTGATCATGCCGCGCTCGTACTGGTAGCGCGCGAAGAAACTGCGCTGGTTGCGGTTGTCGGCGCGCAGATCGTCGGCCTTGACGGCCTGCAGGTAGTTGATGTTGAGCATCAGCAACCCGAACATCAGCAGACATGCCACGGCCATGCGCTTGACGGTGTTGTTCATCGCTGGAACACCTGCGTCAGTCCCTCGTCCTGGATCGCCTGCGGCGGCGGGCGGCGGGCGGCGTCCGACATGCGGACCAGCAACGCGATGATGATCCAGTTCGCGAGCAGCGCCGATCCGCCCTGTGACATGAACGGCGTGACGAGGCCGGTCAGCGGGATCAGGTTGGTCACGCCGCCGACGATGATGAAGACCTGCCACGCCAGGGTGAACGACAACCCGCCGGCGAGGAGCTTGCTGAACGGGTCGCGTGCGGCCGTCGAGGTGCGCAGGCCGCGTTCCACGATGAGCGCGTACACCATGAGCAGCGCCATCAGGCCGGTCAGGCCGAGTTCCTCGCCGGTCGCGGCGAAGATGAAGTCGGAGAACGACAACGGGATCAGCTGGGGGTACCCCTGGCCGAGGCCCGACCCGAGGATGCCGCCGGACCCCATGCCGAACAGGCCCTGCATGAGCTGGTAGCTGCCGCCGAACTCGCGGTCGTAGAGCGCGGGGTCGCTCGGGTTGAGGTAGACGTCGAAGCGCGCGCCGACGTGGCTGAACAGCTGTCCGGCGACGATCGCGCCGCCGAGGAACAGCAGCAGGCCGATCAGCACCCACGAGGTGCGCTGCGTCGCGATGTACAGCATCGCGACGAAGGCGCCGAACAGCAGCAGCGAGGTGCCGAGGTCCTTCTCGAGGACCAGCACGCCGACGCTGACGACCCAGGTGATGAGCACGGGGCCGAGGTCGCGGGCCCGGGGCAGGTCGATGAAGAGCAGGCGGCGGCCCGCGAGGGCCAGCACGTCGCGCTTGGCCACGAGGTAACCGGCGAAGAACACGACCAGGGCCAGCTTGGCGAACTCGCCGGGCTGGATGCTGAAGCCGCCGACACCGACCCAGATGCGTGCGCCGTTGATCTCTCTGCCGAGCCCCGGGACGAGGGGCAGGATCAGCAGCCCGAGGCCGATGAAGCCGGCGGTGTACGTCATGCGCTGCAGCGCGCGGTGGTCGCGCAGCACGATCAGCGTGACGGAGAACATGACGATGCCGAGCGCCGTCCAGAAGAGCTGGTTGCCGGCGGAGGCCAGGTCGGAGTCGAGCTCGATGCGGTAGATCATGACGAGGCCGAGGCCGTTGACCAGCGTCACGAGCGGGAGGATCAGGGGATCGGCCCAGGGGGCGAACTTCGCCAGCACGAGGTAGGCGGCCAGCATGAGCCCGGCGAGACCGAGACCGTAGCCGAGCATGCCGGCGGGCACCTGGCCGTCGTGGCCGAGCCCGACGTTGGCGTAGGCGACCATGACGATGGCCACGGCGAAGGAGAGCATGACGAGCTGCGCCCCCCGCCGTTTGGCGGTCATGGGCACGGCCGCGACGTCGACGGCACTCACCTAGGAGGACCTCGTGGCGCTGGGGGAGGCCGACGGCTGGGAGGGCTTGTCACCGCCGGCGGCCGACTTGGCCTTCAGGTCGTTGATCTTGATCTGTCCTGCCTGGAGGTTGGGGACGGGGATGCCGCGCCGGACCTGCTCACGCTCGGGTTCGGGGATCGAGGACAGCAGAAGTCCCGTGCTCTGCGCGACGGAATTCAGTTGGATCGGTCCGAGGCTCGTGTCCACCCCGCGGAACAACACTAGCTCGTCTCCCTGAGCGCCTACGTAGTACTGCTCCTGCGTCCACCGGTAGCCGTAGTACCCCCCGCCTCCCACCACCACGGCCATCAGGCCGATCGCGGTCACCGCGATCGGCCACAGACGCCGGCGCTTGACACGCCGCGGGGCGGCCACGGCGCTCGCCGCCGGGCCGCCCACGGGTTCCTCGCCGGTGTCGACGTCCACGATCACCGGCTGCGGGGCCGTGATCGTGGACGCTCGCCCCGCCGGGGTGTCGGGAGGCTGGGATCGCAGGCGGTTGGAGCCCGCGGCCCCCACCACGGCGGCGTCCCCCGCCACGACCTGACCCTCTTCGATCTCGACGACGTCGGCGACGATGCAGGTGATGTTGTCGGGGCCCCCGCCGCGGTTGGCGAGATCGATGAGCTGCCTGACCACCGTCTCCGGCTCGTCCACCGTGGTCAGCGTGTGGTGGAGCGTCTCGGCGCTCACCACGCTGGACAAGCCGTCGGAGCACAACAGGTAGCGGTCGTTGATCTGCGCCTCACGCAGCGACAGGTCGGGGTCGACCTCGCCGCTTCCGTCGAGCGCTCTCAGCAGGATCGAGCGCTGAGGATGGCTCGCGGCCTCCTCCTGGGTGATCCTGCCGTCGTCGACCAGCGACTGCACCAAGGTGTGGTCGTGGGTGATCTGGTAGAGCTCACCGTTGCGAAGGAGGTAGGCGCGGGAGTCGCCGACATGGACCAGAGCGACACGGGTGCCCGACCACAGCATCGCCGTGAGGGTCGTGCCCATGCCCTTGAGGCTGGGGTCCCGGCCCACCATCTCGTGCAGTTTGCGATTGGCGTCGCGCACCGCTGCCTCGATGGCGCTGAGCAGGTCCCCCCCGGAGGCGTCCTGGTCAAGGGACGACATGGCGGTGATGGCGACCGAACTGGCCACCTCACCGTGAGCGTGCCCACCCATGCCGTCTGCGACGGCGAGCAGGCGCGGGCTCGCGTACGCCGAGTCCTCGTTCCCTTCGCGGAGGAGGCCGACGTCCGAGCGGGCGGCGTAGCGGAGTGCGATTGTCATTTGCGCAATTCGATGACGGTTTTGCCGATGCGAATCGGAACACCGAGATGCACCGGCATGGGGCGGGTGACTTTGGAGCGGTCGAGATATGTGCCGTTGGTCGAGCCGAGATCTTCCACGATCCACTGACCGTCCTGCGGGAACAGCCGGGCGTGCCGGCTCGAAGCGTAATCGTCGCTGAGTACCAGCGTGGCGTCATTAGCCCGACCGATAGTGATTGGCGTCTCCGAGAGGTTGATGATGGTTCCTTGCAGGGGACCACCGGTAACGACCAGTTGTCGCGGCTCCCCCTTCTTGGGCTTGGCCGGTTGACGTGCGGGTTTGACCGGTTTTCTCGCCGCCACCGTGGCCGGCTGCCGTGATCCGAACAAGTCTGTCCTGATCACGCCGACCGCGGCAATGACAAAGAACCACAGCACCGCGAGGAACGCGAGCCGGATCAGCAGCAGCGTGAGCTCGGACATGGACCGTCTGTCTACCCTTAATCGCGCCGGAACACCAGGGTCGTGCGTCCAAGGGTGACACGTGTGCCGTCCTGGAGCTCGATCCTGCGTACCGGCTGGCCGTTGACGAAGGTGCCGTTCGTTGAACCGAGATCGACGAGGGAGACCATGTCACCCTCGACCCTGAGCTCGGCGTGGTGCCGTGAGACGCCGGGGTCCACCAGCCGCAGATCGCAGTCGGTGCCCCGGCCGAGGAGCGTGACCGGCGTGGTCAGCTCGTAGGACCGCTGGCCCTGCGGGTCGTCCTGTGTGGACACCAGCAGGCGCGGACGGCCGCCGAACGCGCTCGGCCTCCCAGGGACGTGGTCGCTGACGGGCTGCCTGATCTCGTCCTGCTCCACCGTGGCGCCACGGATGACCCCGGAGCGGATGCGGAACAAGCCCACCGCGAGGTCGTCGGCGGTCTCGAAGCGAACCCGGACAGGTCCCACGAACGAGTACCCCTGCTCCTTGGCGTACTCCCTGGCGAGGTTGGCGAGCTCGTGGCCGATGCTGTCGGCGTACACCTCCAACCGCTCACTGTCGGTCGGTGACAGCTCCACCACGAAGTCGTTGGGCACGAGAGTGCGGCCCTGAGCGACGATCGCGGCGCGTTCGTCCATCTCCCTCTGCACCGCGCTGGCGACCTCGACCGGCTGAAGGTCAGACTTGAACGCCCGCGCAAAGGCCCCCTCAACCAAGCCTTCGAGCCGTCGCTCGAAGCGCTGAAGGACTCCCACCGGGTACCTCCCTTCCTCCATCGTCTAGGAGGATCGTATCCGGGTTCGGTGGCATGCACGGATCCGTGCTAGCCTTTCCACGCACTCAAAAAAGGGCGAGTGGCGGAATGGCAGACGCGCACGGTTCAGGTCCGTGTGTCCGAAAGGATGTGAGGGTTCAAATCCCTCCTCGCCCACACGGTCTCCCGGCGGGTGAGTGATCACATCCCTCCCGCTGCCTCTCTCCACCGGCCTCTCGCCGCTCCACCCGATCTCGAAAAGATCTCCCTTCTTCGTCGTGCCCCGGCCGCCTCGCTCGTGCCGCATGTCTAGCGAGGCGGCCTTTCAGGTCACTTACCGGTCGCTTGCACGATCTCCGGCGCGCGGGTGTTCAGCAGCTCGCCGATCAGGTCGCTGAGGCTCACCAGGCCGGTCACCCGGTCGCGCGTGTCGGTGACGAACCCCAGATGCGCGCGCTCGGCCTGCAGCCGGGCCACCGCCTCGGGGATGGTCGTGGTGGCGGCGAGCCGCGGCGCGGGACTCATCATGTCCCCGGCGGTCGTGCCGGGATCCACGACGGCGCTGCGGACGTGCAGCACCCCACGTACGTCCTGCGGACGTCCGCCGTTGACGACCAGGCGCAGGTGGCCGCTGCTCGCGGCCACATCGGTGATCTCGGTGCCCGAGGCCTCCACCGGTACGGCGGCGGCACTGCCGATCGGCACCATCAGGCGCTCGACGGGCTGTGACTGCACCCGCAGCGCGCGGGTCAGCAGATCGTGCTCGTGGCGGTCGAGCAGGCCCATGCGCGCCGACTCACCGACCAGCATGGCGAGCTGCGGAGGGGTGCGGGTGGTCGCCAGCTCGTCCCTGGCGTGCACGCCGAACAGCCGCAGCATCGCGTTGCTGAGGCCGTTGAGCGTGGCGAGCAGCGGCCGCACGATCCAGGTGAACCCGCGGAACGGCAGCGCGAGCGCCATCGCGGCCCGCTCGGGGTGGGTCAGGGCCCAGGACTTCGGCGCCATCTCCCCCGCCACCATGTGCAGGAACGTGATGACGGCGAGCGCGATGACGTACGCCACCGCGACCTGCATGGACTCCGGCAGGCCGACCAAGCCGAACACCGGCGCGAGCAGGTGCTCGATGGCGGGCTCGGTGACCATGGCGAGGCCGAGGGAGCACAGCGTGATGCCGAGCTGCGCTCCGGCCAGCATGAGCGACAGCTCGCGCGCGTTGCGCAGCGCCGCGCGGCCGGCGGCGCGCGCGACGGGACCGCCTCCGGCGGCGGACTCCTCCAGGCGGTGCCTCCTGGCGGACACCACGGCGAACTCGGCGGCGACGAACAGCCCGTTGCCGATCAGCAGCACGACACCCAGAAGCAGGGCACTCACGGTGTTCATCGGGTCTCACCCCCGGTCACGGCGGGGTCGGCGACCCTGCGGGTCAGCCGCACCCGGGCCGGCACCCGCCGCTGCACCTCAAGGACGGTGAGCACGACGTCGGCGTCACCGGGGCCGTCTCCGTCATCTTCCAGCAGATGGTTGTCCGGTACGAGCGGCACCGTCATCTCGTCTCCCGGCTCGGCGAGCCGGCCGAGTCTCGCCATGACCAGTCCCGCCACGGTCTCGTAGTCCTCGCTCTCGGGAAGCCGCAGGCCCGTGGCGCGCTCGACCTCGTCGAGCCGCAGCGTGCCCGGCACGTCCCAGGTGCCGTCCCCCTGCTCCACCGCCGCGGCGGCGTCGGGGTCGTTCTCGTCCATCAGCTCGCCGACCAGTTCCTCGGCGAGGTCCTCCATGGTGACGAGGCCCGCCAGGCCGCCGTACTCGTCGATCACGCAGGCCGGGCCGCCTCCGGCGACTCGCATGCGCTCGCGCAGCTCCGGCAGCGGCAACGAGGTGGGGACCAGCAGCGGCGCGGTGCTGATCCGCTCGATCGGCACGTCGTGCGACGGCGCGCCGATCCATTCGCGCAGGCCCGTCACCCCGACGACGTCACCGTCGGGGCCGAGGACGGGGTACTGGGAGTGGCCCGCGGTGCGTACGGCGTCGAGCAGGTCGGACGCGGGACGTCCGGCGCGCAGCGACACCACACGGGGCCGCGGCACCATGACGTCCTCGGCGGTGCGGTCGCCGAACTCCAGCGCGCGCTCCAGCAGGTCCGACAGCCGCTGCGACAGGTCACCGGAGGCCTCGGACTCGGCGATGATCCGGGAGAGCTCCTCCGGCGTGGCGCCGTGCTCGATCTCCTCGACCGGCTCGACGCCGACGCGGCGCAGCAGCCGGGTGGCCGCCGCGTCGAACAGGCGGATCACCGGCCCGGCCACCGCGAGGTACGCGAGCGTCGACCGGGACAGCCACTTGGCGAGGACCTCGGGTCGCGCGATGCCGAGGTTCTTCGGCGCCAGCTCGCCGAGCACCATCTGCACGGTCGTGGCGATCACCAGGCCGAGCGCCACGGAAAGGCCGCGGATCGCGGCCTCCGGCACGCCGGCGGCCGTCAGTACCGGGCTGATCAGCGGGGTGAGTGCGGGCTCTGTGACGAAGCCGACAAGAAGCGTGGTGACGGTGATGCCGAGTTGCGCGCCGGAGAGCATGAACGACAGGCGGGAGGTGACCCGCAGTGCACGGTCCGCGGCGGCGTCGCCTGCCGCGGCCTGTTCCTTGAGCGCGGAGCGGTCGGCGGCGACGTACGCGAACTCCTGAGCGACGAAATATCCCGTCGCGAGTGTGAGGAGGAACACGGCCGACAGGCCGACAATGCTGTTCATCGGTCTGCCGCCCCCGGTTGAATCTGACCCGTGCCTGTGCACGGGCGGGTACTCCACGGGTCCGGAGCGGACACGACTGTCCTTTCACTAGAGGTCGTCGTCAACCGTAACGGTCGAGGGGTACCCGATTGTTTCCCGGGGGCTCAAGATTGGTGACTTAGTGTGACTCTGCGTACTTTTACATGAGAAAACTGTGGTGACGGAGCCCCCGAACGGGGAGCGCGGCGTAACTTCGAAGCACGGGTACGCGGGGGGCTCCCGTCGCCGAACCATGAACGACAAAGGTGGACGATTATGGCGGGAGATCGGCCGGGGACGCCCGACGAGGCAGGCGAGGCGACCCGGGCGGTACGGCGTCCGGCAGGCGGAGGCGCCCCTGATCCGTGGGCCGCTCCTCCAGGCGCCGGCGAGGCCTACGCCGCGGGACAGCCCGCGTACCGGGTGCCAGGGGGGTCGGGGAGAGGACACGGCGACATCGGGGCCGACGCCACCCGGCAGGAGGCCCTGCCAGGACAGGCGCCACCACTGGCGTCCCCGGCAGGCGGCAGGTCGAGCGGCAGGTCCAAGGTGTACGGCAAACCGCGCTCCGGCAGTGCCCCGGTACGGCCGCTGCCCGGCGGCGCGGGACCCGGCGCACCCGGCCAGACCCTGGCGTCCGACGGCGGGCCACGGAAGCCGCGCCGCACCGGCCGCATCGTGCTGCGGGTCGTCGCGGTCCTGGTGGCGCTGGTCCTCATCCTCGCCGTCGGCGGCTTCTTCTGGATCAGCTCGCGGCTGCGCACCATCGACGCGCTCACCGACTACGAGGGCCGTCCCGCCGCCACCCCAGGCGAGGACTGGCTGCTGGTCGGCTCCGACAGCCGCGCGGGCCTGACCAAGGCGCAGCGCAGGAAACTCGCCACCGGCAAGGCCGTCGGCAAGCGCACCGACACGATGATGCTTCTGCACGTGCCGGCCGGCGACGGCAGGCCGACCCTGGTCAGCCTGCCCCGTGACTCGTACGTGCCGATCGACGGCCACGGCAGCGACAAGCTGAACGCCGCCTACGCCTTCGGCGGCCCCAAGCTGCTGGCCAAGACCGTGGAGAAGGTCACCGACATCCGGATCGACCACTACATGGAGATCGGCTTCGGGGGGTTCGTCGGCATCGTCGACGCGGTCGGCGGCGTGAACATCTGCGTCAAGCAGGACATCGACGACCCCAAGGCCGGTATCAACCTGAAGAAGGGCTGCCAGGACATGGACGGCGGCACGGCACTCGGGTACGTGCGCACCCGCAAGACCGGCGCCATCCCCGACTTCGACCGCACCCAGCGGCAGCGGCAGTTCTTCTCCGCGGTGGTCAAGAAGGCCGCGAGCCCCGGTGTGCTGGTCAACCCGTTCCGGTCGGTCCCGCTGGCCGTCAGCGCCACCGACTCGGTCGCGGTGGACCCCGGCACCGGCGTCTTCGACCTGCTGTCCCTCGGCCTCGCGATGAGCGGCGACCCGATCGCCACGGCGGTCCCCATCGGATCCCTGCCGACCATCAACGGCGCGGCCGTGGTCAAGTGGGACACCCAGCGCGCGTTGCGCCTGTTCAAGGCCCTGGCCGAGGACAAGCCGGTGCCGAAGGACGTCATCGCCAAGTAGGTTTCCGCGCGGTCGTAAGCACTCCGTAATCGCGGACCGCGCCGATCGCGAGCCGTCACGTGCTCTGCTGGAGCATGTACGGCTCGCGCCTCGCGGAGGGAGGGAGCGAGCGTCCGGCACGCACGTACGGGACGCTCGCGGTGCAGGATGGACGTCAGGAGAATCGCGCGTCACCCGGTGACCTGGGGGGCCGCCGCCGTGCTCGCGCTGGCTCTCGCCGGTGCCCTCTACCTGTTCCAGCCCTGGCGGTTGTTCACGACCGTCTACGTGGCCGAGCCGGTGCCGACGGCCGAGGCGGCGCCGCCGGCGGCGTCAGGGGACGGGTCGGTCGCGCCGGTCGCCGAGCCCACCAAGTCCGGCAAGCCGGCCAAGCCCGCCGGCCCCGAGGTGGTCGCCACGGGGAAGTTCATCTCGCACGAGCACGCCACCACAGGTACCGCCAAGGTCCTGAAGCTCGCCGACGGCCGGCGGGTGCTGCGCATCGAGAACCTCGACACCTCCGACGGCCCGGACCTGCGGGTGTGGCTCAGCGACCAGCCGGTCAAGGAGGGTACGGCCGGGTGGCGTGTGTTCGACGACGGCGCCTGGGTGGAACTCGGGAACCTCAAGGGCAACAAGGGCGACGCCAACTACGCCATCCCCGCGGACGCCGATCTCGGCGAGCTGACCAGCGTGACCATCTGGTGCCGCCGGTTCGCGGTGTCGTTCGGCGCCGCCGCGCTGAAGGCCTGACCAGCGGGAGCGGCATCACGGCGCGGCGGTTAGGGTGAGGCCATGCCGGAGCTTCCCGAAGTGGAGTCGCTCGCGGAGTTCCTCCGCGAGCGGGCCGTCGGCCGTGTGATCGCGGCGGTCGAGGTGGTCGCCTTCCAGGCGCTGAAGACCGTGGACCCGCCGGTGTCGTCGCTCGGCGGCCTGACGGTGACCGGCGTGGCGCGGTACGGCAAGTTCCTCGACCTCGACTGCGACGGCCTGCACTTCATCACGCACCTCGCCAGAGGCGGCTGGCTGCGCTGGCGCGACGACCTGACCGGCGCCAGACCGGTGCGGCCCGGCAAGAGCCCGCTGGCGGTGCGGGTGCGCCTGGCCCCCGGGGACGACGGCCTGGCCCCCGGCTTCGAGCTGACCGAGGCCGGCACGCAGAAGCGCCTCGCCGTGTACGTCGTGCGCGACCCCGCCGACGTGCCGGGTATCGCGAGCCTCGGGCCCGACCCGCTGGCGTCCGACTTCACCGCCGAGGCGCTCGGCGCCATACTCGGCGGCAGCCGCACCCAGATCAAGGGCCTGCTGCGTGACCAGAAGGTCATCGCCGGCATCGGCAACGCCTACTCCGACGAGGTGCTGCACGCGGCTCGCATGTCCCCCTTCAAGATCGCCGGCTCGCTCACCGAGGACGAGACGGCGCGCCTGCACGAGGCCATCGTGACCACGTTGCGCGAGGCGATGGAGCGGTCACGCGGCATGGCGGCCAAGGACCTCAAGGCCGAGAAGCGCTCGGGCCTGCGTGTGCACGGCCGTACCGGCGAGACCTGCGCCACCTGCGGCGACACGATCAGGGAGGTGTCGTTCGCCGACTCCTCGCTCCAGTACTGCCCCACCTGCCAGACCGGCGGCAAACCCCTGGCGGACCGTCGCATGTCCCGCCTGCTCAAGTAGCCGGCCCCGTGTCCCGGCGCGCGCACGGCCCACGACCCGCGACAATGGTGCGCATGAACGTGCCAGAGATCGAGGCCGGACAGGTGCCGGAGGACGTCTTCCTGCTCGACGTGCGCGAGCCGGAGGAGTGGCGTGCCGGTCACGCACCCACCGCCGTGCACATTCCGCTCGGCATGCTCCAGCAGCGGGTCGACGAGTTGCCGGCCGGCGTGCCGGTCTACGTGGTGTGCAAGGTCGGCGGCCGTTCGGCGAACGCCGCGGCGTGGCTCAACCACATCGGCCGCGAGGCCGTCAACGTCGGTGGCGGCATGATGTCGTGGGCCGCCGCGGGCCGTCCGATGGTGGCCGACCACGAAGGTAAGCCTTTCGTGGCCTGAGGTCTGACGACGGCCGGTCAACTTTTCCGCTGAGTGCCGCGTCTCATCCTTTATGGGACTTTTCTTACGCGGCACTGCTGCGGCCGTCGCCTTGCTCGTCACCACGGAGCTCGTCTCCACGGGGTCGGTCGCGGCCCAGGCCGCGGCGCCGGCCGATCAGTGGAGTCTCGTCCGTGACGACCGCCGCGACACCTACGATGCGGTGACGGTGACCCCAGGTGGCGCGGCCTGGGTCGCGGGGACGCGGCGCACAGGCAGCGGCAAGACCGAGTCGCTGTTGCTGAAGGGCCGGACCACCTTCAAGCGCGTCACCGGGCCCGGCTTCCGGGTGAAGCGGCTGACATCGGCGTCCGACACCAGGGTCTGGGCCTTCGGCACGTCGCGGTACGCCAGGTGGGACGGCAAGCGCTGGCTGGTCAAGCCGTGGCGCCACGGCCGGATCGATCAGGCGTACTCCATCGGCGCGAACCTGTGGGTCATCGAGGACTCCACCACGTTCCCGTCGGCCGGCAAGACCGGGTGGAAGGCGCGGTCCACGGTGCGGCGCCTGGTCGGGTCGACGTGGCGCAAGGTTCCCACGCCGATCGTGGTCAAGGGAATCGACGCCAAGTGGGCCGTCGGCTCGGCGCGCGGCAAGGCGGCCATGGCCCGCTGGGACGGCAAGGCCTGGCGCACGTACGCGATTCCGGCGGTCCCGTCCGCGCACCGGGGTCAGATCTCGGAGCTGACCGATGTCGCGGTCGACGGTGAGACGGGCCGCATGGTGGCCGTCGGCTGGGCCGCCTGGCCGTGCGGCGGCGCGTCCTTCTGCGGTGAGACGCTGCTGCTGACGGGCTATCCCAACAGCTTCACCTACAAGGTCCGCACCGAAGCGGGGTTCCAGCCGCGGGCTCAGGCGGTCCCCGACCACAGAGGCGGGGCCTGGGTCGTCTACACCAAGGGTGGGGTCGGCAGGTTCCTGCACGTCCGCACCGATGACAGCGAGTCGGATTATGTCGAGTCAGGCGTCCTTCCTGCCCCGGCGGGCCGGAAGACGTTCGTCCGTGACCTCGCCGTGCAGCTGGAGAGCCGCACCGTCTTCGCCGTCGGCGGGGCACCCTCCGGCCGTCGCGACGGCCTGATCTGGGCCTACGGCCGCTGAGGCGGGCTACCGGTGGCCGATCGTTAACGAATAGGGCATCATGGGGGCCGAGATGGGATGATCCATCCCATCTCGCCACAAAATCCAACGCGGGAGCTCGGGCGGAACCGGGCTGAGAGGGCGGCTCCTCTACGGAGGCGCGTCGCCGACCGCATGAACCTGTCCGGATAATGCCGGCGTAGGGAGTGTGCGATGTCGCCTGCCGTCGACGAGGCCCCGCTGACCCTCGACGAGGCCCCGCCGAAGACGCTCGGCGCGTTCGACCAGGGGGCATTCTGGGCCAACCTCGGGGTGAGCCTGCTGGGGTTCTCCGGGGCCCTGCTGCTGCTCGATCCGCTCGGCGGCGCTCCGCTCGGGCTCGGCGCGGCGGTGCTCGCCGCCGTGGTGGGGAGCCTGATCGGCACGACGATGGTCGGGCTCGCCGCCGTGCCGGGTGCGCGCACCGGTGCGCCGGCGATGGTGCTGCTGCGCGGGCTGTTCGGCGCGCGGCTGTCGTACGTGCCGACCGTGCTCAACATCGTGCAGATGTTCGGCTGGGGTGCGTTCGAGCTGTGGGTGATCGCCAACGGAGCACAGGCGATCTTCGGGGACGCCGTGCCGTACTGGGTGTGGGTGGTCGCGGCGGGAGTGCTGACCGTCGCGCTCACCATACGGCCGCTCGGCATGATCCGCCTGCTGCGCCGGTTCGTCACGGCCGGCGTAGTGATCGCGATGGTGTGGCTCACGGTCGCGCTGGTGCGGCAGGCGCCGAGCCTCGGCACCGGGAGCTGGCACTCCTTCGCGCCGGCGGTCGACTACGTGATCGCGCTGTCGGTGTCGTGGGTGCCGGTCGCCGCCGACTACGCGCGCCACTCGCGGTCCGGCCGCGCCGCGTTCGGCGGGGTGGTCACCGGGTACACGATCGCGCAGGTCGCGTGCCTGGTGCTCGGCATCCTGGCTCTCGCCGTGGTGGGGAACGACCCCGACCGGGTGTGGGAGGCGTTCGTCGCGGTGCCGCTCGGCGGGCTGTTCTTCGGCGTGCTGGTGCTGCGCGAGACCGACCAGTCGTTCGCCAACGTCTACTCCACCGCGATGTCGCTGCAGAACCTCATGCCGCGCGTGGACCGGCGGGTGCTGTCGGTCGTCGTCGGCGCGCTGACCACGGTGATCGCGCTGTTCGCCGACGTGAACTCCTACGGCGCGTTCCTCGGCGTGATCGGCGCGGTGTTCGTGCCGATGTTCGCGGTGCTGGCCGTGGACTACTTCCTGCTCGGCGGGGCCGCGCGGTGGGACACCTCGTCGGGTGCGCCGTCGCGGTGGCTGATGGTCGTGCCGTGGGTGCTCGGCTTCGTGGCCTACTGGGTCGTGACCGCGAGCCCGACCGTCGGCTGGTGGGACGCGGTGTGGGCCGCCGTGCGGGACGCCGTGGGCTTCGAGCACCAGCCGTGGATGAACGCGGCGCTCGCGGCGTTCGCCGTCGCCGCGCTGGTGACGTACCTCACACGGCTTCTTCCAGGCGGAGCAGCAGTTCCTTCGCCGCGGGACCGCCGGCGTACCCCCCGAGACGGCCAGGCGCCTCGATGACCCGGTGACAGGGGACGATCACGCAGACGGGGTCGGCGGTCAGCGCGTTGCCGATGGCGCGCAGCGCCTGCGGCCGGCCCATGCGCTCGGCGATGTCGGGGTAGGTGGTGGTGCCGCCGTACGGGATCGCCATCGTCATCTGGAGCACCGTGCGCGCGAACGGCGGGGCCAGCCGCAGGTCCACGGGGACGGTGAACGTGCGCAGCCTGCGGGAGAAGTACGCGTCGAGCTCGCGCCGCACCGGGTCGAGCCGGCGGGGGTCGGGCCCGATGAACGTGCCGAGAGCGCGGGTGACGCGCGCGAAGACGACGTGCTCGTCCTCGTAGCTGCACGCGACCAGGCCGCGCGCGGTCACCGCGAGCGCCAGCCGGCCCACCGGGGTGTCGGTCATGCCGAACGCGACCTCAGGCGGGGTCTCGCCGACATAACCGGGGGCCGTCAGCCGCACCAAGGCCTCAAGGTCGCCCGCTGTCATGACCAACCCCTCCCGGTCCCGCTACCGGCAGCGTAGCGGAGCGACAGCCGCAGGCGGCCCTTGGACGTACGGCGGCATGTCGCCGTACGCCGTGGTGACCGCCTCCGGACGGCCTGTGCGAGGAATGCAATGATTCGCACAACGAAACCCGGCGAGACGGAGGCGGAAAACAGGCACGATGGAGGTCATGAGCGACGACAGCGATCAGACGGTGGCGAACGCCGACGATGGTCTCGCTCGCGCCGTCCTCGCCTGTTCGGCCGGCGCCGTCGTCGCGCTCGACCGCGATCTCGCCGTCCTGTCCTGGAACCCTGCCGCGGAGCGCCTGTTCGGCTGGCGGGCCGCGGAGCTGACCGGCCGGCGTGCGCCGATCGTCCCCGACGAGCTGATGTCCGAGCACAACGCGGTGCTGGAGCGGGTGCGCACCGGCGGGCCGGTCTCGCTGCGCACCAAACGGCTGCGCAAGGACGGCGCGCTGCTCGACGTCGGTGTGGACATCAGCGCTCTGCGTTCCGACGGCGGCGCGCTGCTCGGGTACGTCGGCGTCTACCACTCCGTCGAGGAGGACCGCGCCGCTCGCGAACCCGGTGCGCGCAGGGACCGGCTGGTGCGGCGGCTCACCGACGTCGTGGCCGACATCAACGCCGAGCTGGACCTGACGCACGTGCTCGACCGCATCGCCGAGAGCCTGACCGAGCTCACCGGAGCGGACGCGGGGGGCTTCGTGCTGATCGAGAACGAACGCCTGCGCCTGGTCAGCACGCACGGCCTGCCGGGTGACCTGCGCGGCGCCACCGCCGACCTGCGCACCAGCCTGGTCGGCAAGCTGCTGCGCACCGGCAAGACCGTGCTGCTGGAGACCGGCGACCAGGCCATGCTGGACGAGCTGATCTGGTCGGAGCTGCCGGGCCTGCACACCATCGCGCTCGGCGTCGCGGCGGTGGGTGGCCGGCCGTACGGCGCGCTGTACGCGCTGTTCGCGCAGCACAAGGCGGGGCACGTCGAGCTCGAACTGCTCGAACTGCTCGCCGGCCACGCCGGCATCGCGCTCGGCAACGCCATGGCGTACCAGGACGCCGTGCGGCAGCGCGCGCACGAGCGCGCCGTGGTGGACGCCAGCGCCGACGGCATCGCGGTGCTGGACGAAGCCGGTTCCGTACGCCAGTGGAACCCCGCGGCCGAGGAGCTGACCGGGTCGCCGGCCGCCGAGGTCATCGGCGGCCGGCCGCCGTTCCCCCTGCCGGCGCCTGGCGAGAAACTCACCACCCAGCTTCCTTCCGGCCGCTGGCTCGACGTCGTGAGCGCCGAGATCGTCGAGACCGCCGAGGTGGTGGTCGACTTCCGCGACGTCACCCGCGCCAAGGAGCTGGAGGAGGCCAAGGACCTCTTCCTCGCGACCACCAGCCACGAGCTGCGCACCCCGATCACGGTCGTGCAGGGCTTCGCGAGCACCCTCGACGCGCGCTGGGACAAGATGTCGGACGTCGAGCGGCGCTCGGCGGTGCGCACCATCGCCGAGCGCTCACGTTCACTCGGCAGGCTGATGGACCATCTGCTCCTCGGCGCGCGGGCCGGCGCCAAGGAGCTGCAGGTCCAGGTGGAGAGCTTCGACCTCGGGGAACGGGTGCGGGCCGCCACGCTCGGCATGCCGGCGCTGTCGGACAAGCACCGCGTCGAGGTCGACATCCCCCACGGACTGCCGTGGGTGGACGGTGACACGCTGGCCACCGACATACTGCTCGGCCAGCTCCTGGAGAACGCCTTCAAGTACTCGCCGGACGGTGGGCTGATCCGGGTGTCGGTCTGGCGGGACGGTGACCGTGTCGTGGTCACGGTCGAGGACGAAGGGGTCGGCATCGCGCCGGACGACCGCGACCGGGTGTTCGAGCGGTTCGTGCAGGCCGACAGCGGCGACCGGCGCAGGTTCGGCGGCGTGGGACTCGGGCTGTACATCGCGCGCAGCCTCGCGAGGGCCCAAGGCGGAGACGTGACGGCGCATCCACGACCCGGCGGTGGCACGCGAATGCGTTTCGTGCTCGGCGCCACCCGCGCCTATATCGAATCCGACACACCTAAGCGGTAACAAGCCGGTCACAGTTGTATTTGCTTAATCTCGTTTCCTTACAAGGTGTGATCGCGGCGCGGTTTCCCCGCTCAGTCCAGCGGGCATTTCGGTCTTACTGGGATGTGTTTCCTCCGGGGGAATGCAGGGATCGGGGAAGTGAGGGCGTCGTGCTGTTGCCGTATGCGCCGACCAGCGTCGCGATAGCCCGGAGGAGACTCAGCGCTGATCTCGCGGACCACGGCGTGTTCGACGCGGCCGTCGAGGACGCCGTCCTGGTGGTCAGCGAACTGCTCAGCAACGCGCTGCGTCACGCGCATCCGCTGCCGTCCGGGCAGATCATGGCCACCTGGGACTGGGCCGACGATCACGTCGAGGTGACGGTCAGTGACGGCGGCGCCGCCACCGAACCCCGCGCGGGACGTCCGGCGCTCTCGTCGCTCGGCGGACGCGGCCTCGGCATCGTTGAGTTTCTCGCCACGCGATGGGGTGTGCGGCACGACGGGGAGGTCACCACCGTCTGGGCTGTTCTGCCGGCCCCCGCCGCGGTGCTGGAAGCCCAGATAGCGTCGTCCGAAATGGGGATTTTACGGGAGTGCGGATAGCCGTTCCCTGCTGATCGGGCACGACATGCACCGCGGCCCGCCACGGCCGCTGCCGAGTTCGCTCCCCGCGATCCTGATCACCTTGATCCCGGCCGCCTCAAGGCGCGCGTTGGTCTCCACGTTGCGCTCGTACGCCACCGCGACCCTCGGGGCCAGCGCCAGCGTGTTGTTGCCGTCGTCCCACTGCTCGCGTTCCGCCGTCACCGGGTCGAGGCCGGTGTCGATCACCTTCACCCGCTCGACCCCCATCGCGCGGGCCGCCGCGTCGAGGAACGGCCGCGCGTCCGCGACCCGCAGCTCGTCACCGCTCATCGTGACCGCGTGCGCCTGCAGCGAGTACGCCACCGGCGGGTACATCACCACGGTGTCGGCATCGACCATCGTGCAGATCGTGTCGAGATGCATGGTCGCACGCTGCTGTGCGATCGGCACCGCCAGCACCGTGTGCGCGAGCCCCGTCGCGAACACCCGCCGGCACAGCCGCTCCACCCCCGCCGGGGTCGTGCGCTCACCCGTGCCGACCGCGATGACACCCGGCGCCATCAGCAGCACGTCACCACCCTCCAGGTGCTCCAGCCACGGCTCGTACAGGTGCTCGACGCCGGCGAACCTCGGATGGTGGGTGTAGATCAGCCGGGTGAGCAGGCTTTCCCTGGCACGGGCCGGCATGGCGAGGCTGGTCACCGCCACACGGTCGCCGATCCACACACTGGAGTCCCGGGTGAACAGCAGGTTCGGCAGGGGGTCCACGACGAAGTCGTGCCGGTCCATCAGGTCGTACACCAGGCCCCTGCCGGTCTTCAGCTCCTCGCGCGCGAGGCCCGAGATCAGGGTCTGGGCCAGGTCCTCGGGGTCGAGGTCCTCCAGGTGCCGCCGGGTGAGCCGCGCCAGCCGGTCACCGAGCTGCCGGTCCGACAGCACCGCGGGGATGATCTCCTCACGGGCCTCCTCGTACTCCAGGGTGTCCTGCAGCAGCTCGGTCAGGTACAGCACCTCGACACCGTGGTCGCGCAGCGCCTCGGCGAACGCGTCGTGCTCCTCCTGTGCCCTGCCGACCCACGGGATCGCGTCGAACAGCAACTTGTCGTTGTTGCGCGGAGTGAGCCGTTTGAGTTCGGCACCGGGCCGGTGCAGCATCACCGTGGCCAGCCGTCCGACCTCGCTGTCGGCTCCGTTCATGGTCAGGTCCTCCCCGCTCTTCTCGACACCTCACGGTAACGCCGGCGGCGCCTCCCGCAGGAGGGCAGGGGAGGCGGTCTAGGCGGGCCGGGGGTGGAGCAGCGTGCGCTCCGCCGCCGTCCATGCCGTGCTGACCAGCAGATACAGCCCCGCGGCCAGGGGGACGAACGCGGCGAACACCACAGTGAGGAACGGCATCAGCCGCAGCGCACGGGGCCGCACCTCCCCCATGCGGCGGGACGTCACCCACGCCACCACCGCGAGCAACACGAACAGGCCGAGGAAGACCAGCGCCGGCGCGCCGAACAGCCCGCCACCCGCCACCGCAGCGGCGAAGTGCTGGCCGAGCGGCACACCGAGCGCACTCTGCGCGAGCAGCAGATTCGGATGGCCCGCGATGGTCACGGACACGAACACGCGGTAGGTGACCAGGAAGAACGGCGCCTGCGCGAGCGCCGGGCCGAGGCCGGCGAACATCGACGTGCCTTCCGCGCGGTACAGCGCGGAGGTCTCCCTCAGCAGGCGCTCGGGGTCGCGCGCGTAGCGCCTGCGCAGCGCCTCGACCTTGGGGGCCAGGCGCAGCCGTGCCTTCACGGCGGACGCCTGGCGCACGGCCAGCGGCAGGAGAAGAGCGCGCACGGCCAGCGTGAAAAGGACGATCGCCAGGGCAGGGCCGGTGAAGGAGCCGAGGCCGGTGATCAGGCGGTAGGCGGATTCGAGTACGAGGTCGAACATGACGGAAGGTCCCTTCGTCGGGGGGATGGACACGACGAAAGCACCCACCGGGAACCGGCATGGGGAAGTGGACAGGCCTCAGCGGGCCGGAGCCGTGCCGGGACGCGCGGCGGGTGCGGGACCCGCCGACGGCGCTCTCGGACGAGGACGGCCCGCCGCGGCCGGATGGCGCAGCCGTACGAAGGGGACAGGCTCGGCGTGCCGGCGCGACCACGCCGCCGGGGCCGCCGCGACCGGGGCCACCGGCCGTACGGCCCAGGCGATCAGCAGCAGGGTGACCCCCACCAAGCCGACGGCCGCCAGCGTCGCGGGGCCGGACTGCCCCGCGACGAGCTGCGCGAGCAGCGCGACGGTCGCGTCGAGGAGAGTGGTCACGGTGCCTTTCCGGCTACCTGGAGAGCTTGCCGAACACCGTGACGGCGGCGACCACGACGAACCCGATCACGGCGATCACGAGCAGTACCTTGACGATGCCGAACAATGCGGGGATCAGCAGTCCGAACACCACATAGAGCGCGAGCAGGACGCCGAGGATTGACAACACGATGCGGGCCATAAGCAGAAGGTACGTCGCGGCGGGCCCCGCCGCGAGAGATCGGCGAGATCGTGACCTTGACCAGGCCGGTTCATCCGGCTTACGAAGTGGTGACGGAGTTCATGGAACGCACCACATCGGCTCTACGGTGGAGACACGGGCCACAGCGGTGGCCCGGCGAGCGAAGGCGCTTCCCATGGCTCAGACCACAGTTCTTCATGTCACCCGGTGGACCGGTGGTCCGCCGGAGCATCGCGGCGAGATGGGGGAACGATGAGCGCGGCGCCGCCGGCCCGGATCCTGGTGGTGGACGACGACCCCACCGTCGCCGAGGTCGTCGTCAAGTACCTGGAACGCGACGGCCACCAGGTGGACAGCGTCGGCGACGGCGCCGAGGCCCTGCGCCGCGCGCTCGCCGACCCGCCTGACCTGCTCGTGCTCGACCTGATGCTGCCAGGCATGGACGGCCTCCAGGTCTGCAGGAAGCTCAGGGAACGCCGGCCGGTGCCGGTCATCATGCTCACCGCTCTCGGCGAGGAGATCGACCGCGTCGTCGGCCTGGAGACCGGCGCCGACGACTACGTCACCAAGCCGTTCAGCCCTCGTGAGCTGGCACTTCGCGTGCAGTCCGTGCTGCGCAGAGCCCGCGGCGCACTGGTCACCACCGGCACGGGAGTGCTGCGGGACGCCGACCTGGTGGTGGACGTCGGCGCGCACGAGGTGCGGCTCGGCGGGCAGGAGATCACGCTCACCGCGCGTGAGTACGATCTGCTGGCCCACCTCATGCGCAACCCGCGACAGGCGTTCAGTCGCGCCGCGCTGCTCAACCAGGTGTGGGGGTGGTCGTTCGGCGACTCCTCCACGGTGACCGTCCACGTACGGCGGCTGCGCGAGAAGATCGAACCCGATCCCACCGCGCCACGGCGCATCGTCACCGTGTGGGGTGTCGGGTACCGCTACGAGCCGGTGGCCCCGTGATCCTGCAGATCATCGCGGTCACCGCGGGCCTCGGCCTGGTGATCGCGGTGCTCGGCCTCACCGTGCTGTGGCTGCTGCGGGGACGGTCCATCGGGGTGATGCTGGCCGTGGTCGCGGTGGTGACCGTCGCCGCGACCCTCGCGGGGGTCGTGGCGATCACCATGGAGATGATCATCGATGGTCACCCCAAGGACGTCGTGCTCACCGTGGTCGCCATCGCCGGCCTCGTCGGGATCGGCGTCGCGCTCGTCGTGGCCCGTCAGGTGGTCGCCGCCAGCCGGAAGCTCGTCACCGCCGTCGAGGAGGTGCCGGCCACCCTCGACTTCACCCCACCGCAGGGCCCGCTTCCCGCCGAGCTGCGTACCATCGCGCACGCGCTCGACCAGGCGTACGCGCGGCTGCGCGCCGCACGCCAACGGGAACAGGCACTCGAAGGCGCGCGCCGCGAACTCGTCGCCTGGGTCAGCCACGACCTGCGGACCCCGCTCGCCGGCATGCGGGCCATGGTCGAGGCGCTGGAGGACGGCGTGGTGGACGACACCGCGACCGTCAGCCGGTACCACAACCAGATCAGGCTCGAAGTCGACCGCCTCGCGCACATGGTGGACGACCTGTTCGAACTGTCCCGCATCCACGCCGGCGCCTTGCGGCTCAGCCCGCGGCGCGTCGGCCTCGGCGACCTGGTGGCCGACGCGCTCGCGGGTGTCGAGGCACTGGCGATGGCCAAAGGTGTGCGGCTCACCGGCGACACCCCTCCGGTGCTCCCCGTGTACGCCGACGCCGCCGAACTCGGCAGAGCGCTGCGCAACCTCGTCGTCAACGCGATACGCCACACACCGCAGGACGGCGCCGTCGTCGTGCGGGCCACCGCCGACGACGCGACCGTGCGGCTGTCGGTCGCCGACGCCTGCGGCGGCATCCCCGAGGACGACCTACCACGGGTGTTCGACGTCGCCTTCCGCGGTGAGGCCGCGCGGACCCCTGGCCCCGATCGCGGCGCGGGGCTCGGTCTCGCCATCGCCAGAGGCATCGTCGAAGCGCACGAAGG
This sequence comes from Sphaerisporangium rubeum, assembly GCF_014207705.1. NCBI lineage: Bacteria > Bacillati > Actinomycetota > Actinomycetes > Streptosporangiales > Streptosporangiaceae > Sphaerisporangium > Sphaerisporangium rubeum. The sequence continues at coordinate 7,456,695 of NZ_JACHIU010000001.1, read as the reverse complement.
CGCCATCGCCGTCGTCAACGAAGGGCCCGGGTGCCGCTTCGAGATCAGCCTCCCCCGAGCGGCTTCGCCGGCCTGAGCCGTTGTCGCCGGCCGGCTCCGGCAAGGTGTCCAGCGCCTCGCACATGGCGCGGAACGTCGGGCACGGCCAGCGCCACATGCAGCTGCGGCACCGCAGGATCGGGTGGGCCGCGTCACTGGTGATGCCGCCGGCGTCCCGCGGCTGATGCAGGTCGAGCAGGCGCAGGCCGAGCTCGGAGAAACACTTCAGTTCCGTGCGGGCCCCGGCCAGCAGGTCGAGATCGTCCACCGTGAGCCGCGTCCTGATCGGGACGTAGCCGTCGCGGTTGAGCAGCGGCCGGAGCGGAAGAGCGGCGTCCCCCCAGGCGCGGGCCCGCTCCGACCGGCCGAGTATCGTCTCCAATCGCCGCCGCATGCCGCGCCGCCGGGGATCCTCAGGCGGTTCGGTCTCAGTAGGCACTTGAGTGTTCATTCGCGCTGCCGGGCCCGTCGTGGTCCAAGCCCGCCCCTCCTCTTCCACGTGACGACCGGAAGTGGAGGTTCCGGGCCTTCCCCCCTTCCGGCCGAGCCGATGTCGCATAGCGTCAAGCTTTGCGTACGCAGCGTTTCGATGTCCTCGGAACGGGGGACAACAGGCTGACGACTCTTCGGTTATCGCGGTAGAACGTGACCCGGCGGCGGTACGGCGCTAGTGTGCCCGCTGTGGAGCTCAAGGTCTCGACTCGATCACATGCCGGCCACGCTATCTTGACGGTCGTCGGCGAAATCGACCTATATACCGCGCCTCGTCTCCAGGCGGAATTCACCCGCCTGCTGGAGACCGGCCCCGACCGTGTGGTCATCGACATGTCCGGCGTGGAGTTCTGCGACTCCACCGGCATGAACGTCCTCCTGTCCGCGCTGAAGCGCATGCGCGAACGCGGCGGCACCCTGGAGGTCGCGTCCCCCCGTCCAGCCGTGCGGAAGATCCTCCAGGTCACCGGCCTGGACTCGGTCTTCACCGTCCACGACACCCTTCCCACCACCCCCGACTGATCCACCCGCTCCCTCCGTCCGTACCACGGCGCCGTCCCGCACCGGCGCCACGACCCTCCGTCGGCGAGGCCTGCTCACGCCACGCCGCCACCAGGGTTCCTCAGACGTGCCATCAAAGGTCACGACCGTCCCGTCCGTCTGCCGACCACGCCTGACGTCCCCAGCGTGGCCGGCGTCGTTGTTTCCCGGGCTCGGAACGGGCCGGGGCCGGTACGGTGAGGGCGGGCCTCGCGATCGATGCGGGGTGGTGCGGGAGCACGAGGAGGGCGGGGTCATGAGCGGTCCGCAGGGCCGGCGCGGGGTCGCTGTGGTCATCCCGGCCAAGGACGAGGCGGACCGGGTCGGCGCCACGGTCGCGGCCGCGCTCACGATCCCCGGTGTTGAGCTCGTCGTGGTCGTGGACGACGGCTCGGCGGACACCACCGGCAAGGTCGCCAAGGCGGCCGGGGCACGGGTCGTGCGGCACGGACGCAACCGCGGCAAGGCCGCCGCCATGGAGAGCGGCGCCGAGGCCGCGCGGCTGTTCGACGAAGGAGAGCCTCGCCATCTGCTCTTCCTCGACGCAGACCTCGCCGGGACCGCGGCCGCCGCCGCGCCACTCGTCGCTCCCGTGGTCGCCGGTGAGGCCGACCTGACCATCGCGAACTTCGTCACCCGCGTCAAACTCGGCGGCCACGGCTTCGTCGTCCGCCTGGCCAGAGAAGGCATCCGCAGAGCCGTCGGCTGGGAGGCCGCACAACCCCTCAACGGCCAGCGCTGCCTGACCCGAGCCGCCTTCGAGGCGGCCCGCCCCCTGGCGCAAGGCTTCGGCGTGGAAACCGCCATGACCATCGATCTGCTACGCAAAGGCTTCCGCGTCCAAGAGGTCGAGGTCGAGATGACCCACCGCGCCACCGGCACCGACTGGCACTCCCAACTCCACCGCGCTCGCCAATACCGCGACGTGACCCTGGCCCTGGCCCGCCGCACCCCCCTGACGACCCTCCTCCCCACTTCCCGTCACTGACCGGCACCTCCCGGCCCGGTCACACTCGGCGGCACGCCGAGCAGTGCGGATGTGCTGGAATCGTGCCGTGAAAGGGGACGCCGGCCATGCTGCGAGCCGGACAGTGACGGTGCCGGCCGGTGACGGCCCGGCCTCCGGTGACGCAGGCGCGGTCGTGACGGGCCGGGTGGCTCTCTGGGGCATCGGGGTGTCGATCGCGCTCACCGTGGTCATCGGCCTGCTCGGGGCCTCGGCCGTGGTGCCGGGGCTTGCCGGGGTGTGGTGGCATCCACCGTTCTCGCTCGGGATCCGGCCGAGCGGACACCTGGTCATCGGGCTTGAGGCCGTGGCGATCGTGCTCGGCGGGGCCGGGCTCGGTGCGGGGCTGCTCGCGGTGCGCCGTGGCTGGAGGCCCGACCCCCGGCGCCTGCTGGTCTGCGGGTGCCTCGCCGCCGGGCTGCTCGCCTTCCTGCCGCCTTCGGGGTCGGCCGACCACCTCAACTACGCGTCGTACGGCCGCATGGTGGTGCTCGGCCACGATCCTTACGCGACCGGGGCCGTCGATCTGCCTGGAGATCCCGTCGCCGACGCGGTGGAGCGTCCCTGGCGTGAGGAGCCCAGCCTCTACGGCCCCCTGGCGACCGCCGTGCAGGCCCTGGCGAGCCTGGTCGGGGGAGAGTCCGTCCGCTTCACGGTCTTCGTACTGGCACTGGCCAACGTCGCCGCGTTCCTCGTCACAGCGCTACTCCTGCACCACCTGACCGGTGGAGACCGGTCCCGCCAGACCCGCGCCGACGAAGACCGGCCTTCCCAGCTCCGTGCCGATGGCGACCATTCGCACAAGCTCCGCCTCGATGGCGATCGGTCTCCCCAGACTCGCGCCGATGGTGGCCGTTCACGCCAGACCCGTGCGGCATTGCTCTGGACGGTGAATCCGCTCGTCCTCTACCAGCTCGTCGCCGGCATGCACGTCGACACCCAGGCCATCGTGTTCGTGACCGCTGCGCTGCTCACCGCGCGCGGGCACCGCTGGTGGACCGCCGGACCGCTGCTCGGCCTCGGTATCGCCACCAAGGCCAACGCGGGCCTGGTCGCGCTCGGCACCGCCTGGGACCTGCGCCGTTCCCCGTTCAAGCTGCTCGTCGTGGCCGGTACGGCCATGGCGACGGTCGTGGTCGCGTACCTGCTCGCCGGCCCCAACTCGCTCGACCAGATTCTCCATGCCAGCAAGTCCATCTCCTGGGCCACCCCTTGGCACCTGGCCCAGCGCGCACTCCAACTCCTCTTCGGCTCCGGCGCCTACCGCTCCTGGATCCAGGCCGCGTCCCTGCTGACCCTCGTGGCCCTCGCCACGGCCCTGTTCCTGGCACTGCGGCCACCTCGGGACCCGGCCGCACCGGGGTACGCCGCGGGCCGGGCCGGTGTGTCCGGCGCGTGGACGGGTCGTACTCAGGCGGCCGGCACGTCCGGCGGCCCCAGTGGTGGCCTCGGCGGCGGGTTGGTGGCGGTGGTGGTCGTGGTGGCGTGGCTGTTCGCCACGCCGTACGCGTTGCCGTGGTACGACGGGCTGGCCTTCGCGCTTCTCGCGACCGTTCCCGCGACGGCCCTGGACGGGTTCATGGTCGCGCGGGTCACCGTGCTGTCGCTGGCCTACCTGCCGGCACGGCAGCAGGAGCAACCGGCCGACCTCGGCTGGCTGGTCACCGTGGTGCGCGGCCAGGTGGTGCCGTGGATCCTGCTGGGGCTGACGGTCGCTCTGGTGGTGTGGGCCGTGCGGACCGGTGGACGGCGGCGATCGAGGCCGCGAGGGTGAGGGGGACGGCCACGGTGAGGGCCATGGCCGGGATGGCGATGCCGGAGTCGTTGAGCAGGAAACCGGCCACGGCGGTGGTGAGCACACCGAACAGGCCGGCGCGCAGCGCGGGGGCCGCGGCGTAGGCCTCGCCGAGCGCGGACACCCCCCAGCGGGACGGCCGGGCCAGCACGAGGAACAGGAACGCGATGGCGGCCACCGACAGTGCGGTGAGTTGCCAGTTGCCGAGGGTGCCGAGCATCGCGCCGAGCTTGCGGCCCACCACGGGGAGCGCCTCACCTGAGGCGACCTGGTCCACGAACGCGCCGAGGTGGGTCCGGCGGTCGGCCGGCCTCATCCAGTCGGCCACCGCGATCGCGCCGATCAGCACGACACCGGCCGCCGCCACCAGGGCCAGCCTGCTCACCGTGACGCGACGGCCGGACAGCATCATCACGAAGACCGCAAGGCCGAGCACGAACGCGGGGACCCCGCCGAAGTCGGCCCCCCAGGAGGGCCAGCCGTCCGCGAAGACCGCGAGCAGGCCGTACACGAGGCAGAGCGCCAGTGCGACGCCACGGCGACCCCGGTCGATCAGGGCCTGCGCCGCTCCGGCGAGCGCGAGGATCGTCCCCGTGGCGTAGACGGCGAACGCGATGTTGCCGAAGCCGTAGAACCGGCCGCCGGTGACGGGCTCGTACCCGGTGACCGCGTTCACCTGGAGCCGCGAGCCGGTGATCACGTCGAGCAGCAGCGTGAGCGACGTGACGCCTGCCACGACCGTCAACGGCCCCAGCACATGCCTGCGCCACGGACCCGCGAACGCCACTCCTGCCACGAGCACCGTGAACCCCGCGATCGTCCCGATCAGCGACGCCATGGGCCGCTCCGCCGTCCACCACGGCACAAGCTGCGCAAGAAACGTGGACACCGGCACCGCACCGCTCACCACCGCCAGCCCCCGCGTCCACCCGAGCAGCCGCCGCGCCGCCCCACCCCCGTGTCCGCGCACCACGGCCGCGTCACCTTCGTGTCCGCGCACCACGGCCGCGCCGCCCCCGTGTCTGCGCACCACGACCGCCGCCAGGCCGTAGAACAGCAACTGCGCGACCACCAGCACCGCGAAGAAAGGCGCACGCACCTGGACCAGCACCCTGCTCGCCAGATCGGCGTCCCCGAGCCGCGTGACGATCCCCGCCGCATCATCGGCCGCGTCCCCACCCGAGACCCAGGGCCGTCCCACCATGCCTCGCGGTACCGGCACCCCGAGCCGCTCCAGCACCGTCGCCGTGACATCGGTGATCGTGACCAGCCCGTCCTGCCGCGTGGACGACGCCGTGAGATACCCCGGCGCGTACCCCGAACCCCGGGCCAGCGCCACATGCAACTCCGCTCTGGTGGCCGTGTCGGAGAGCCCGGCCACCAGCACGGTCGTTCCCGGCGCCACCCGCGCGAGCACCTCACCGGCCCGCCGGTCGGCCCGCGCCGCGGCGTCGGCACGCTCCTGCGGGGACAGATCCCGAGCCGTCGCCCCCGCGGACGCCGTCGCCAGCCAGGCACGTGCGAAGTCGTCGACATCCGCGACGACCAGCGAGAACCGGCTCAGATCACCGAGCCCCGCGACATCCGGCGCGTAAGCGTCGACCTTCCCGTCCCGGCCGGCCCCCGCCAGGGCCCCTCCCGCCCCGATCGCCGCGACCTTCCCCCCCGAGTCCCGGACAGCCTGGCCGAGCGACCCGACCGCCGCACCGTAGGACGTGGCCGCGTTGAACGACACCAACTCGTCCCACCCCGGCACGCGAGCCGTCCCGTCCGAACCAGCGACCGGCGGCACCGGCAAGGCACACTCCTGCGCCGCCGACCCCGCTCTCTGCCCCGCCGACACGGTGAGCCACCCCGCCACCGGACACGTCCCCGCGCGATCCGGCCGAGGGTAGGCCCGCGTCGACATCGAGGCCACCCCCGCCTTCCCCACCAACCCCCACAACACCGGCGTCCGCCCCCGGTCGACGTCCTCCCACCGCAACCCCGGCACCCCGATCAGCACCACCTGCCCCCCGGCCGCCTGCCGCACCGACCCCCGCGCCGCGGTGAGAGGCAGAAGCCCGAGAACGAGGACCCCGAGCGCGATCAGCACACACACGAGCCGACCACCCAACGGCCTGACCGGCGCTCGCGTGCTCACAGGGACTCCCCCCCACTCGTGACCGTCGGCGGCCCGTGGGATCGGACGGCCACCGTCCCCGGTAACGATAGCCAGCGCCGATCCCGCCGAAGACCAGGCGGCGCGCACCTGTGGACGACCGACCCGCTGTGGATATCGACCGTTCCCCGCCGTACGGCGGCGCCGACGCGATGGGGAACCGGGCTGGCGAATCCGGCGCCTCTGTACGGAGGGGGTGCCGGTGGAGGTCGTGGTTCGGTCGGCTGGTTGCGGCAGGGTAGCCTGCGTCGTCGTGAGACATGGTGGGAGGTGGATGGCGTCCCTCTTCGGAGGGGTGCTGGGGGTTGGGGTGGCTGTTTGGCCGGTGGTCTGGTACTGGCTGTCCAATCCGGGGGATCAGCGGGTTGTTGATCTTGATGTGTATCGGATGGGAGGGCTGGCGCTGCTTCAAGGGGTGCCGGTGTACGAGGTGGTCACGCCGGCGCCGCAGTTGTTGCCGTTCACGTATCCGCCGGTGGCGGCGATGCTGGCCGTGCCGTTGGGTTTGGTGTCGTGGCCGGTGGCGCAGTGGGGGTGGATCGCGGGGGTTTTTCTCTGTCTCGGGGTGACGGTCTGGTACTGCTGTCGTGAGGTGGTTTCGCGGCTTGGGTGGGGAATGCCGCTGGCGGTGGCGGGGGTGGTGGTGCTGGCGGCCTATCTGATGCCGGTCAGGGACCAGGTGCGGTTCGGGCAGGTGGACGTCCTGTTGGTGATGTTGTGTGTGGCCGATTGCATGGCGCGGCGGCCTTGGTGGCCTCGGGGGTTGCTGATCGGGCTGGCCACGGCGGTCAAGCTGACGCCTGGGGTTTTCCTGATCTATCTGCTGATCACGGGCTTCGGGACGGGGGGCAGGGACGAGCAGCGCAAGGCGTTCTTCATGGCCGTGTTCACGGCGACGCTGCTGACCGCGCTCCCGTTCCTGGTGATCCCGGACGACGCGGCGGGGTTCTGGTTCGGCGCGCTGCTGGACTCCGAACGGCTCGGGGCCAACAACGCCACCACCAACCAGTCGATCCGCGGCATGCTGTTGCGCCTCTATCTGCCGGACGGGGTCACGGCGGGACTGTGGCTGGTCCTGGCGGCCGTGGTCGCCTGGTACGGGTTCACGTACGCGCGGCGGGCCCTGCTCGCGGGGGACCGGCTGACGGCGGTGGCGCTGACCGGGCTGATGGCCGTGCTGATCTCGCCGGTGGCGTGGATCCACCACTTCGCCTGGGTGGTGGTCGTGCTGGCGGCCCTCGCGGGGCCCTGGGACGGCAGGGTACGGCCGGGACGGCTCTGGCTCGCGGCGGGGGCCTGGCTCTACTACGTGGTGCCGATCCCGTGGTGGGGGGTGGCGCTCCGTGCGGCCGAGATCCCGGTGCTCAGCCCGGTCGCCGGCCGGATCGTTCAGGACGCCTTCGGCCTCGGCGCGCTCGTCCTGCTGTGGCTCCTCATCCGGCGTACGAAGGAAAGGGAACCGACGGGACAGGAAGTGATGTCACCGATCCCCGGTTCCCCCGTCCAGGAACGGCCTGGAGCGTCGCAGGCGTAGGAGTCGCCGCGGCCATCGGACCACGCTTCCTGGCGACAGGACGGCGGGGACGGGTGCCGCACCGTGGTGCTACCGGGTGGCGGTGGGGACGGGTGCCGCGCCGTTGTGCGGCCGTAGGGAAGGGGTGGGGTCGGGGGACGGGACCCCGGTTGGCCACGGCTCGGAGGGGTGGTGGACGTAATTCCCGCGTGTGGTGGTGGTGCCGGCCGGTAACCTGCTGTTATGCAGAAACTCGCCTACCTCGGCCCGGAGGGCACCTTCTGCGAGGCCGCGCTGCGGATCCTCGCGCCGGACGCCGAGGGTCTGCCCTGCGCGAACGTCACGGCGGCCCTCGAGGCCGCGCGGGGTGGCGAGGCCATGGCGGCGGTCGTGCCGTTGGAGAACTCCGTCGAGGGGGCCATCACGGTCACGCTCGACGAGCTGGCCTGGGGGGAGCCGCTGCTGATCTCGGCCGAGGTCCTGCTGCCGGTCGAGTTCTCGCTGCTCGCGAGGCCCGGGACCGAGATGCCGCAGATCAAGCGGGTCTACACGCACCCGGCCGCGATCACCCAGTGCCGGGGCTTCCTCGCACGTGAGTTGCCGGACGCGGTGGTGGTCGCCGCGCCGTCGACGGCGGGTGCCGCGATGGAGGTGTCCATGCCGGGTTCGCCGTACGACGCGGCGGTCGGCCCGGCGATCGCGGGGGAGCACTACGGTCTGGTGGAGCTGGCCTCACGCATCGGCGACCGGGACGACACGGTGACCCGTTTCGTGAAGGTCGCCCCTCCGGGGCCGCTGCCTGAGCCGACGGGGGCCGACCGCACGTCACTGGTGGCGTTCCTCAACGACGACCACCCGGGTGCTCTGCTGGAGATGCTGAGTGAGTTCGCGGTGCGCGGCGTCAACCTGACCCGCATCGAGTCTCGTCCCACCGGTGACGGCATCGGCCGGTATTTCTTCCACTTCGACGCCGAGGGCCACGTCGCCGACGCGAGGGTCGGCGAGGCGCTGTCCGGCCTGCACCGGCTGTCGTCGGACGTCCGGTTCCTCGGTAGTTATCCGCGGGCCGACCGGCTGTCCCCTGAGCCGAGGAACGGCACGTCGAACGCCGAGTTCGCCGAGGCGGCCGACTGGCTGGCGTGGGTGCGTTCGGGTCGCGTGTGACCCCGGTGCCGGGTTTCCGCGCGCGGGAGCGCCGCGAACCTCGGTAGCCTTTGTCGTGTGATTGACCTGCGTACCCTTCGTGAGGACCCCGACCGGCTACGGGCGTCGCAGCGTGCCCGCGGTGAGGACGATTCCGTCGTCGACACGCTGCTCGACCTTGAGGAGCGCCGCCGCTCCGCTCTGAGCGGCTACGAGGCGCTGCGCGCCGAGCAGAAGAGCGTCGGCAAGTCGGTGTCCACGTCCTCAGGTGACGAGCGCGCCGCACTGCTGGCCCGCGCCAAGGAGCTCGCCGCCGGTGTGAAGGGTGCCGAGGCCGAGTCCGAGCGGCTCGGCCGCGAGCTGGACTCGTTGTCGATGAGCGTCCCCAACATCGTCGAGCAGGCCGCCCCGGTCGGCGGCGAGGACGATTACGTCGTCCTTGAGGAGGTCGGGGAGCGTCCGAGCTTCGGGTTCACGCCGCGCGACCATCTGGAGCTCGGCGAGATGCTCGGCGCCATCGACACCGAGCGCGGCGCCAAGGTCTCAGGTGCCCGTTTCTTCTTCCTCAAGGGTGTCGGCGCACGGTTGCAGCTCGGCCTGCTCAACATGGCGATGCAGCAGGCGATCGAGGCCGGCTTCACCCCCATGATCACCCCGGTGCTGCTGAAGCCCGAGGCGATGGCCGGCACCGGCTTCCTCGGCGCGCACGCCTCCGAGGTGTACCGCCTGGAGGCCGACGACCTGTACCTCGTCGGCACGTCCGAGGCCCCGCTGGCGGCCTACCACTGGAACGAGATCCTGGACGGCCGGTCGCTGCCGCTGCGGTACGCCGGGTGGTCCTCGTGCTTCCGCCGCGAGGCCGGCTCGTACGGCAAGGACACGCGGGGCATCATCCGGGTGCACCAGTTCGACAAGGTCGAGATGTTCTCCTACTGCCGGCCCGAGGAGTCGCAGGAGGAGCACGCGCGGCTGCTGGCGTGGGAGCGCGAGATGCTCGCCAAGGCCGAGTTGCCGTACCGCGTGATCGACGTGGCGACGGGTGACCTCGGCTCGTCGGCGGCGCGCAAGTTCGACTGCGAGGCGTGGCTGCCGACGCAGAACCGCTATCTGGAGCTGACCTCGACGTCCAACTGCACCGAGTTCCAGGCCCGCCGGCTGTCGGTGCGTTACCGGGACGGCGAGGAGAAGCCGCGGCACGTCGCCACGCTCAACGGCACGCTCGCGACGACCCGGTGGATCGTCGCGATCCTGGAGAACCACCAGCAGGCCGACGGCTCGGTGGTGGTGCCGCAGGCGCTGCGGCCGTACGTCGGGCTGGACGTTCTGGAACCGGTCAAGTAACTGTTCGACCGGCCGGTCAGCCCAGGGAGGCTCGGCCGCTTATCCAGGTGTTCTCCGGTAAGCGGCCACTCCCTGAGAGTTATGTTGACTTATGTCCACTTTCCGTAGTTAGTGCGCCCTATGGAACACAAAGGCGGAGGTCGCGTAAACGCGAACTCCGCCTACTGTGTGTCAGTGGTCAGACGGCGCGGACCTGCGACGCCTGCGGGCCCTTCTGCCCCTGTGTGACCTCGAACTCGACACGCTGGCCGTCTTCGAGGCTACGGTAGCCGCTGCCTACGATCTCGGAGAAGTGCACGAACACATCCGGAGCGTCATCGTCCGGAGCGATGAAGCCGTAGCCCTTCTCGGCGTTGAACCACTTGACGGTTCCCTGAGCCATTAAAGCTCTCCCTGCGATTGATCTGGGGGTTCACACCTCGCGAACCCCGGGTTGTGTCGCACAGCTACCCGGGGCCGCTCAGACAGTCAAGCTGGTTCTGCACATCGGGTTCAGCTAATACAACGCCACCACATCTAACACTATCGGAGAGCCTTTGTTCCCCCTCACGCGAGATTCTTTTCCGGGACTCCGGTGGTGGCCGCACCGCCAGGGGGAGGCAAACTGGAGCTTGTTATGGTCAGCCCCAGACTCGTCGCCACCGACCTGGACGGCACCGCCCTGCGCTCGGACGGCAGCGTCTCCCCGCGCACCGCGGCGGCGTTCGCGCGCGTGGAGGAGGCCGGCGCGAAGCTCGTGTTCGTCACAGGCAGGCCGCCACGCTGGATGGCCACCGTGGCGGGTGCGGTGCGCCACCGCGGTCTCGCGATCTGCGCCAACGGGGCACTGGTCTACGACCTGCACACCGAACGCATCGTCGAGTCCCACCTGATCGAGGCCGAAGTGCTCACCGAGGCGGTGGGACGGCTGCGCGAGCGGCTCCCCGGCCTGAGCTTCTCGGTGGAGTACGAAGGCGGCTTCGCGCACGAGAGCGGCTTCGGGCTCGGCCGCTGGGACAGGCAGGAGACCTCAGGCCTGCGGGTCGGGGTCTCGACCCTCACCTCACGGCCCTGCGCCAAGCTGCTGGCCTTCCACAACGACATGGACCCCGATCTGCTGCACCTGCGCGTCGAGGAGGTCGTCGGCGATCTGCTCACCGCCACGCACTCCAGCGGACGGGCCCTGATCGAGATGAGCGCGCACGGCGTCACCAAGGCGACGGCGTTGGCGCGGCTGGCGGGCCGCCACATGATCGGCCAGGCGGACGTGGTGGCGTTCGGCGACATGCCGAACGATCTCCCCATGCTGAGCTGGGCCGGCACGGCCTACGCCGTGGCCAACGCGCATCCGGACGTGCTCGCCGCCGTCACCCACGTGACGGCGGCGAACGACGAGGACGGTGTGGCCGCCGTACTCGAACGGCTCTTCGGCGTGACACCGCCTGAACGGCCCTGAGCGGCCTTCGGCACCGGCGACGCCGGGGTGCGGCCGTCTCGGAGCCGGCCGCGCAGCCGCAAAGGCTTACAGGCTCACAGATAAGGGCCGGAGGAGCGGTGGGGTTGCTCCTCACCCTGGGACACGCCACCCGGCAGCGCGCGCCGCATCTGCTCCAGCTGAGCGCGTGCGGCCATCTGCTGCGCGAACAACGTGGTCTGGATGCCGTGGAAGAGGCCTTCGAGCCACCCGACGAGCTGAGCGTGCGCCACACGCAGCTCGGCGTCGCTCGGCGTCGGGCTGCCTTCGCCGTCCGCGAACGGCAAAGAGAGGCGCTCGAGCTCTTCCACGAGCTCAGGCGCCAGGCCGTCCTCAAGCTCCTTGATGGAGCTGGCATGGATGTCCTTGAGCCGTTTGCGGCTCGCCTCGTCCAGGGGGGCCGCCCGCACCTCTTCGAGGAGCTGCCGGATCATGCTGCCGATCCGCATCACTTTGGCCGGCTGTTCCACCAGCTCGGCGACCGGCCGCTCCTCGGGCTCGTCACCCTGCCCCTCGACCGACAGGCCCTGCGGGCCCACGACCAGGATGTGCGGCTTGCTCTCCTCAGCATTCATGAAACTCAACCTAGCTCACCTCGCCAACAGGACTTTCCCGATGTGGGAACCGGATTCCATCAGGCGGTGGGCCCGCGCCGCCTCCTCCATCGGGACGATCGTGTCGACCACCGGCCGTACGGCTCCGGCCGCCACCAGCGGCCAGACGTTGTCGCGGACCCCGCGCACGATCGTCCCCTTCTCCGCGACCGGCCGGTCACGCAGCCGGGTGCCGATGACGGTGGCCCGCTTGCCGGTCAGCACGCCGAGATCGAGCTCTCCCTTGGTGCCGCCTTGCATGCCGATCACCACGAGCCGGCCCCCGCTGTTCAGCGCCTTGAGGTTCCTGCTCAGGTACTTCGCGCCGATCACGTCGAGGATCACGTCCGCCTCGACCAGCTCGGCGAAGTCCTCCTCGCGGTAGTCGATCACCTGGTCGGCGCCGAGCTCGCGGCACCGCGCGGCCTTCTCGGGGCCGCCGGTCGTGACCGCCACCCGTGAACCGAAGGCCTTGGCGAGCTGGAGCGCGAACGTGCCGATGCCGCCACCGCCGCCGTGCACCAGCAGCGTCTCGCCACGGCGCAGCCGCGCCGCCATGAAGACGTTGGACCACACGGTGCACGCGACCTCAGGCAGCGCGGCGGCCTCGACGAGCGGGACCCCCTCAGGGGCCGGCAGCACCTGCTCCCACGGCACCACGACCTTCTCCGCGTAGCCACCGCCGGCGAGCAACGCGCACACCTCGTCGCCGGGTGCGAACCCCATGACGTTCTCACCGATCTCGGTGACCACCCCGGAGCATTCCAGCCCCAGCACAGAGGAGGCGCCTGGCGGCGGCGGGTAGAAGCCCTGCCGCTGCAGAAGGTCGGCGCGGTTGAGCCCGGCGGCGGCCACAGTGATGACCAGTTCGCCAGGCCCGGGGCGGGGCTCTGGCACCTCACGCCACTCCAGTACCTCGGGTCCGCCCGGCTCGGTGACGACGATCGCGTGCATGTGCCCAAACTATCCGGGTAGCGAGATCGGCGGTTGACCGCGTTGCGTGTGATAGCGGGCGGTAATCTTCATTCTATTTGCTGCCCCTTTAGCCCAGTCCCGAGGGGGAACACGGTGGCAAGACACGATCGCGAGGATCCTCATTCCCTGGAGGAGCAACTCGCCTGGCTTGACGCCATCAAGGAGAACGAGGACGACTCCCTCTCCGACGCCGTCACCCCGGAGGAGGCCGCGGCCTCGCCGTACCCCAAGGACCCCTGGGCCCACATCCCGAGCGGGCCACCCGCGTCGTCGTCACCGCTGCTGCGCGCCGCCGCCGACACCGCTCACCCGCGGAAACCCGCGGAACCCGAGCCGTTCTCCGCACCGGAACCGGCGGAGCCGGAGCCGTTCTCCGCGCCGATCACCGCGGCGTCCGAGCCGCTGTCACGGACGAGCACCGGCGAACAGCCCACCCCCGGTGAACGCACCGGCGGCGGCCCGTTCGGCGAGCGGCAGACGCCGTCGTCCGGCGGCGCCTTCGGGGAGCGCTCCAGCGGTGGCTTCGGCGAGCGGCCGGCCGGCGGCGCGCTCGGTGACCGCGGCACGCAGGAGCGGCCCTCAGGTGGCGCCTTCGGTGAGTCGTCCCGCGGTCTCGGCGCGTTCGCCGACCGGCCCGCGCCGTCCGGTGGCGGAGCGTTCGGGTCCCCCGGCGCGTCCCGGGGTGGCGGCGCGTTCGGCGAGTCGCAGGAGCCGGCCAAGGAGCAGCAGGCCGTCAGCGACGACACCGACAGCTTCACCTTCGGTTCGTTCGACGATCCCCCGGTCGAGACCGGCACCGGCTGGCTGCCTCCGGGGCCGCTCACGCCGAGCGCGGACACCGGCACGCAGCGTCCGCCGGAGCCCCAGACCGGTGAGCAGCCGGTACGCGGCTGGCTTGAGGCCGCGCTTCCCGCCACCAGGTCCGGTGAGGCCCGGCCCGACGAGACCCGCCACCTGGAGCCGCCGGTCGCGGAGAAGCCCGCACCGGCCGAGGAAACGCCGCGGGCCGAGGAGAGCGACCCCGAGCAGGAACGTTTCAACAAGTTCGCCGCCGGCACCGACGAGGAGGCCGTCGTCGTCCCCCGCGGACCGCTCGCCGGCCGCGCCACGACCGAGACCGAACGGCCGGACCCGTTCACCGGCCGCGCCACCGAGGCAGAGCGACCGGACCCGTTCACCGCACCCCCCGCCACGACACCCCCCGCAACGGCGCCGGCCGCCGAGGCTCCGGTGACGCCGCCTCAGGCACCACAGCCCGCGCCGGCCGCCGAGCCCGAGAAGCCCGCGGCCCGCGAGGAGACCTCCGGCGAGAGCGAGGAGCGCGAGCCGTACCGTCCGCGCCGCGGCCGTCCCGCTCCCGCCGCTCCGCAGCCGTCCTTCGGCGCCCCGGCACGCCGCGGCACCCCCAAGACCGGTGCGCCGCCTCGGCCGAGCGCCGACAGCCTCGACCCGGTGTCCCTGCTGCGAGGCCGCAGGAACGCTCCGGCGAGCGGCTGGCGCCGTCTGGTCTTCAAGGCCTCCGCCGGCCTGATCAAGCCGGGTGAGTCGCCGGAGGTCCGCCGCCGCCGCGAGCTGCTCACCCGGGCCCGCACCCCCGTCGCCACGGGCCACCACCGTGTCGCGGTGCTGAGCCTGAAAGGCGGTGTCGGCAAGACGACCACCACCGTCGGACTCGGCGCCACCCTGGCGTCCGTGCGCGGCGACCGCGTGATCGCGGTGGACGCCAACCCCGACCGCGGCACCCTGTCGGACAAGGTGGAGCTCGAGACCTCGGCGACGGTCCGCGACCTGCTCAACGAGCGGCAGCAGATCAAGAGGTACGTCGACATCAGAGCGTTCACCTCGCAGGCGCCGTCCCGGCTGGAGATCCTCGCGTCCGACCGCGACCCGTCGGTCTCCGAGGCGTTCAGCGCCTCCGACTATCAGAGCGTCGCGCAGGTCCTGGAGAACTTCTACTCGATCTGCATCACCGACTGCGGCACCGGCCTGCTCCACTCGGCGATGTCCGGTGTGCTCGGCCTCGCCGACCAGCTCGTGCTGGTCAGCTCACCTTCGGTGGACGGCGCGCGGGCCGCGTCGGCGACCCTGGACTGGCTGGAGGCCCACCACTACGGCGACCTGGTGAAGGCCGCGACCGTGGTGCTGTGCAGTGTGCGGCCCCGCTCGAAGTCGGCCATCGACCTGGACAAGCTGGAGGCGCACTTCGCGGCCCGCTGCCGCGCGGTGATCAGGGTGCCGTACGACCCCCACCTTGAGGAGGGGGCCGAGATCGACCTGGACCGGTTGCAGCCCGCCACGCGGGAGGCCTACATGCTGCTCGCGGCCTCGGTGGGTGACGGCTTCGGCGGTGCGTCGGGCTGACGCGCCGTGAGAGCGGAGGGTGTGGGATTCGAACCCACGAGACCGTCGCCGGCCTGGCCGCTTTCAAGGCGGCTGCACTCGTCCACTATGCGAACCCTCCCGTGCGACACCAACGATAGCGGTGCCGGACGGCCTCCCGCGCGCGAGGCGGGCCCGCTGGGGCCGTCACTCGTAGGGCTCGTCCGGCTGCGCGATCGTGACCACCGAGGTCGCGCGCAGCTCCGGGGCCACGGTGCCTGCGGGGATCCGGTCGTACGGCGTCGGCACCCACGTGCCGGTGACCTCGACCCAGGTGTCGATCTTGGGTGCGGGGACGCCGAGCACGCCGACCCGCAGCGGGAACGCGTCCGCGGCGCAGCACCGCAGCTGCATGCGGGTGAGGTACCACTGGCCGTGTTTCCTCGACGGCGTCACGAACCCGGCGAGTCTGACCTGCCGGTCCCTGAGTGACGCGTGCTGGTCACCCCAGGCACGGCCGATGAACTCGCCGAGCGGCATGGCGGCCGGCCCCCGGGTCGTGAGCGCCGCGTACGAACCGGTGGCGGCGGTGGGTCTGGCCTGCGGCGTCTCGTCGCGTCCCGCGGCGAAGGCGCCGAGCGCGGGGGGTGAGATGAGGAAGATGGCGACGACCGGCAGGCAGAGCAGCCACGCCACCCCCGGCCCGTGGTCGTCGTGTCCCTTCTCGCGCGGCGCGTACGGCCGCCGCCACTCCTGCACCAGGCCGTGCACGCCGAGCACGAGGACGACGACCCCTGCGGTGATCAGGAACGGCCGGAAACCGGGTCTGACGTAGTTCAGGTAGATGGTGGAGAAGGCGGACACCCGCAGCAGCGCGCCGCCGAGCAGGGTGAGCACGAGGCCCTGGGCCATGCGGTTCACAGCAGCACCCACCCCGCCAGCACGCTCATGGCGATCGCGAGCGTGAACGTCAGCGGCACGAACCGCGCCGCGAACGCGCGGCCGAACGTCCCCGCCTGGAGCGCGATCAGCTTCAGGTCGACCATGGGCCCCACCACGAGGAACGCGAGCTTGGCGGTGGGGGAGAACGCCGTCAGCGACGCCGCGACGAAGGCGTCGGCCTCGGAGCAGATGGACAGCACGACGGCGAGCACCGCGAGCACCAGCACCGACAGCCAGGGATTGCCGGCGACCGCGTCCAGCCAGGAGCGCGGCACGACGACGTTGAGTGTGGCGGCGGTCAGGCCGCCGACGACCAGGAACCCGCCGGCGTGCAGCAGGTCGTGCCGCATGGCCGCGACGAACGACGCGACGCGCGACCTCCCCGCCACCTCGGGCCGCACCGGCACGCGCAGCAGGCCGGGCCGGCCGAGCAGTTGCCACAGCCAGCCCGCCAGTACGGCCACGGCGAGCGAGGCGGCGAACCTGGCCAGCACCATCTCGGGCCGGCCGGGGAACGCCACCGCGGTCGCCACGAGCACGACCGGGTTGACCGCGGGTGACGACAGCAGGAACGCCAGGGCCGCCGCCGGGGTGACCCCCCGGGCCATCAGCCCCGCGGCCACCGGCACCGAGGCGCACTCGCAGCCGGGAAGCACCACGCCGGCCGCTCCGGCGACCGGTACCGCCGCGTACGGCTTGGCCGGCAGCAGCCGTGTCCACAGCGACCGGGGGACGAACGTCGTGATCGCGGCGGAGAGCGCCACGCCGAACACGAGGAACGGCACGGCCTGCACGCAGATCGCCACGAAGATCGTGGACCAGGTGCGCAGCGCGGGTGCGGTCAGGTGGGGGGCGAGCAGCAGGTTGCCGAGCAAGAGGAACCCGACCAGGGCCACGAACACCCAAGGGAGGACCTGCGCCTCCGGGGCACGCCTGCCCCACGTCGGCGGCGGGACAGGGCTGTCCGGCTCGGCTGCCCAGTCGAGGGTACTTCGGTCGTTCATCTAGTGATTCAGTACGAAATAGCGGTATCTGGGAGGAGCTACAGGCAAAACGGCCGCCTTGGTAGTCGTTCTACGTCCCCCGACGCTACACCCGTCATGTTGCTGGAAGTTGCCCAAGCAGCCAACCCGGCCCCGCCACCTCGGCGCCGAGCGCCGTCACCCGGCGCCGCAGCTCACGGTCCGCCGTCACCACCAGCACCTTCTCGTGCGGCCTGTTCTCCCTGATCTCCCGCACCGTGCCGGCGATCGTGTCGTCCCCCTCGCCAGGCGCCTCCACCACCTCGACACGCCGGACCGGCGTGAGCCCCCTGGCGCGTCCCTCGACCACCATCACCACCCGCGGGAACCACGTGGCCGGCGCGGGGAACCCCTCCGGCGGACGCAGCCCCTGCTCCGCGGCCGCGTCCACCGCGTCCCGCAGCCGCCGCGCCGCCGCCGCGCGGTCCCGCCACCAGCCGTGCTCGGCCCGCGCGCCGACGATGTTGGCGGCGTCCAGCACCACGACGGACGGTGGCAGCGCGGGACGGATCTTCGGCCACGTCCGCGCGAACCCCGGATGCAATTGCTCACCGCCGACCTCGTCGGCCGGCAGCCACCGCAGCGCGATGCTCTCGCCGTTGGCCGGGACGGCAGGCAGCAGCGAGGCCGCCTCGGCGATCACGGTCTGGAACGACCAGCCGCCGTGGTCGTCGGTGTACACCCCGAGCACCCGCAGCGCGTCGGCCAGCAGCGCCGCCTCTTCGAGCGCCTCCCGCAGAGCCCCGGACACCGCGTCCTCATGGCTGTCCAGCGCACCCCCCGGCAACCCCCACGTCCCCCCGTGGTGGCTCCACAACGCGCGGTGCTGCATCAGCACGTGCGGCACGCCGCCTGAGTCGAAGTGGACGGCCAGCAACCCCGAGGCGCCGTGCAGCCCCCAGTGCCTGTGCCCCTCAGCGCACAGAGCCCAACCGTCTCCATCCCCGGACGCCACATCTTCCATCCTGCCGCAACCACCCGTCCGCGCACTCCGGGGTTCGCTAGCATCCGACACGCGATGGACGGTTCACTCTCCCCGATCCGCCTGCCGTACGACACGGTACGGCTGGCGGCACGCCTGTTCCTGCCCCTCGCCTTCTTCTACACGCTCGGCCGCCTGGCCCACCAAGGCGTCCTGCTGCTGGCCGTCCGCCTGTCGGAGCCCCGAGGCTGGCAGGCCTACGCCGGCTTCGCCGTCCTCAGCCTCGGCGTCCTCGTCACCCTCGCCGCGTACATCGCGATGCTCAACACCGTGGGCCGCGCACTCGGCACCGTCACGAACACGACACTCACCCAGGACCAGCGGGAACGCCGCCTCGTCGACGCCATCGCGCACACACTGCTGCCGTTCCTGGTCTTCTACAGCGCGTGGGGCCTGTTCGTCGAGGACGTACGCGCCTTCCTGCGCCTGTTCACCGAGATGCGTCCCGAGATCGACCCCGAGGCCGGCGCCGTGCTGCTGGACCTGATGGACGTCAACGTGCTGATCGTCGTCGTCACGCTCGTCATCTACGGGTTGAAGGCCGGCTGCGAGCGCCTGTACGACACGTTCGGCAACCGCCTGCTCGGCTTCGGCAACAGCGTGCTGGAGTGCATGTGGATGTACTTCGGCATCATCTCGCTCGGCAACTGGATCGGCGGCGGCGTCGACTGGCTGACCGGCCGGGTCTTCTGGGCCGATCTCACCGGGCTCGCCGACCTGGTCCCGTTGGTGCCGCAGCTGAAGGAGGCGTGGGCCTTCCTCGCCCCCTACCGGGCCGAACTCGGCGACGGCCTGCTGCAGCCGCTGGTGTGGCTCGCGATGGCGGCCGTCGTTCACGGGTCCTCCGTCACCGACGAGACCAAGGTCATCGAGGGGACCCGGCTGGAGCCGCGTCTTTCCGGACTCTGGCGCCGCCTTCCCGCTCCTGTGCGGGTGACCGCGGAGTTCTTCTCGCGCGGCCTGCGCGACAAGTACGTCCCCGTGGCCAACGGCCTGCGTTTCGTCCTGCGTAGCGGCCTGGTCTTCTACCTGGTGTTCTGTCTCGCCTACGTCATGATCGAAGCCCTCGCCGCCGTCGGTTTCATGGCCCTGACCCGGCTCGTCGGCCCGCACGAGACGCTGTGGTGGCAGATGTGGGAGGGTGCGGTCACCTTCCCGGTGGACCTGCTGCACGAGGTGCTGCGGATCTGCCTGCTCGCCGCCGCCTTCGACCTGGCTCTGCGCCGCGCCGGACCCGCGGCGGTCCCCGCGCGGCCGGCCGCTCCGCGGGACAGGGTTTCTCCCGCGGCTACCGCGCCAGCCGTATCGTGACCGGGTCCGGCGACAGCCGGATCTGTGACGACAGCGTCGGGAACGCGTCGGCCGGCACGACGTACACGACCTGGATCGTGAGGGTGCGGCCCACCGGCAGAGGGACCATGTTGTAGTCGGCGTCGAAGGCGCGGCAGGTCATCGCGTAGTCGGAACGCTCGACCAGGTCACTGCGCGTCGCCGGGCTCCAGACGCGTCCCGCCGCGTCCGTGGCGAGGAACTTGCAGGAACCGGTCTTCTGGCCGAACCACTTGCTCGCGGCCTCGGTGAGCGGCCGCGCCGAGATCAGCATGACGGCTATCTTGGTGCGCGGCGGCAGCGGCCGTGACGGGTCCTTCGGCGGGCTCTCCTCGACCTCGACCAGCCGCCACTCCACCCCGGCGTGCCGGGCCGCCTGGCCTCGCGCGGCTGCGACCTCCGTGGCCCCCTCCCCGCTGAAGGCGACGTACTTCTCCCGCCACGGCAGCACCGTGGCGGCGAGCACCGCGGGGACGAGCACCAGCAGGCCGAGGCCGTACAGCAGGTTCGCGCGAAGGCTCACAACGCCTGCACCTGTCCCACGGTCAGCGACGGCGGCGCATCGGCCACCAGACGCGCGGCGTACTCGGCGGACAGGCCGAGATCGACGTCGATCGCGGGGCCGAGCGTGTCAAGGGCTCTCGCGCCGCCGCTGTGCCGACGTACGGCGAGCCAGGTCCCGGCCAGCCGGTCTTCGGGGATCTCGAACAGCATGGGCCCGTACATCGGGATCCCCGGCTGGAGCGGCGTCTTGTCCAAGGTGGAGAAGATCGAGCTGTTCGCCAGGTACTCCGTGCCGTCCGGCGTGCGAAGCCGGGTGCCCTGGACGGCCATCTCCTCGCGTGTCGCCACGACGGTGGCCCAGACGACCACCCACACGCCGGACGTGCTGCTCGGGTCGCGTACGAAGCCGAAGTCGTCCGTCATGCGGATCGAGGTCGCGAGCTGCACGCGGTCCACCCGGAACCGGAACGCGGTGGTGTCGACCTGCTCGCCGAGCCTGCCTCGCGAGACGATGGGGCCGTACCGCTGGTCGACGGACGGGGTGGCGCGCTGCACCACGACGATCGCCACGAACAGCGAGGCCGCGGTCAGCACCCCGAGGACCGCGCGGATCATCGCGTCACCTCCAGGTCGTACCTCGCCAGCGTCTCCCCGGCCCACCACTCCGACAGGGAGGATCGGAAGCCACCTCTGTACTCGGAGTCCTCGACGGTGACCGCGACATGGGTGGGGTCAGGCAGCGGTACCGGCACCTGGTACACGATGGCGACCTGCTCGGGAAGCCCCGGCTGAAGCTGGTCGCGGTCGTGACGACCGTCCCTGACAACGAACCGCGCGGTGCCGTTCTCCAGCCACGTGAGCGAGGCCCCGCTGGGGGACAGGACCACGGTCAGCCGTCGCGCCAGGTCCTGCACCGTGGCCGTCTCGTGGCTCACGTTCTCGACCCGCGTCTCCAGCATCAGGAACCGTCCGGGTCTGGCGTCCCCGAGCCCTGGCGCCGGGTCCTTCTCCACGTACGCGGCCTTCCGCGGCGTGATGGAGAACCGCTGCCCCGTGGTCGTCTCCCCGGCCCCCCGGCGCGCGACATCCTGCGGCGCCTCTTCGAGCCCACCGGCCGGCCACGCCAGCGCCGGCACCGTGGCCAGCACGAACAACAGGGCCGTGACCACCACCCACGGCCCGGGTGCCCTACGCCGCGGCGCGTCCCGCCGCGGTACCAGCTCCCGAGACGTCACGGCCAGCGATCATAGCCATCAAACCACCGCAAATACGGCCGAATCCTCCATCAGCCGCCACCCTTGGCGAAGTGCTGGTAGTCCTTGGCTCCGTTGAAGTACCCACCCCACTCCCAGCCGTGCTCGGCGAACAGGTCCACCACGCGGTCACCCGGGTTGATGACCCCCGGCTTGCGCAGCGGCCGGGTCGCGAAGCGTTCGGCGTTGCGGTGGGCCACCGAGCCGTCCGGCTCCACCCAGGGGTTCTCGCGGGGGTTGATGTCGATGGCCTTGCCGTAGGAGTGCTTGGACCAGCCGCTGCCGCCGGTGACCTTGCGGCAGTTGAAGGCGGAGGTGTTGTCGGCCTCGATCGAGTCGAAGTCGCTGGCCTCGTAGGCGTCGATGTTCTCCATGCGGGTGATGGGGTAACGCCATTCGTACAGCTTGCCGAAGATGTCGGTCACGTCGCCGGTCACCGAGCGGTGCACGATGAGCTCACCGGTGTGCGCCTTCTTGTCGAAACCCCAGTAGGTCATGGTGACCTTGCGCAGGCCGGACGGCTCGACGGGGCAGCCGGGACGCCAGGACGTGCCGAGTTCCTTCGCGGTGACGGGGGAGACCTTGGCGGTGAACTCCGGCGGGCCGGTGGGGGACGGCGACGGTGACGGGCTCGGCGGGGTCGTCGTGGGTTCGGCGGAGGTGGTCTCAGCGGACGTGGGAGCCGCGGATGTGGGGCCGGCCGCGGGGGTCCCCGCGCCGCCGCAGGCGGTGACGGCCGCCGCGACACAGGTCAGGGCCAGGACACCCAGGTGACGAGGCTTTCCAATCTCGGGCATACGCCAGCGTACGGCTGCGTCATGACTGGTCGTGACGTGATTGTGATCCTCGGCGGCAGGGATGTGTGGCCGGTCTGTGTCGTGCCTTTTACCGGCGAGTGCTCGCGCACGTGTTCGAAGAGGCGCTACAGTTCTGGCAGTCGGATCGAACACCGGTTCGGTCCGAGGGGTCCCAGATGAGGGGTGGTGTGCCATGGCGGCGCTCGCTGCACCCGTGCGCACGGTCACCGGCCTGGTTCCAGAGCCACGCTCCTCCGCGACACGCCGTAGCCCTTTCTACGGAAATCTAGGACGGCCGGTATATCCGGTCATACAGTCCGAGAGCGTGGACCCCGTGCGCAATCCCTACGCCCCGGGTGCGGGGCAGCGTCCGCCGGAGCTCGCCGGACGCGATCGTGAGCTGCAACAGTTCGAGGTCGTGCTGGAGCGGGTGGCCCGGGGCCGTCCCGAGCGGAGCATGGTCCTCACCGGGCTGCGCGGAGTCGGGAAGACCGTGCTGCTCAACACCTTCAAGTCCATGGCCATCCAGCGGCTCTGGGGCACCGGCAAGATCGAGGCGCGTCCCGAGCAGTCGATCCGCCGGCCGGTCGCCGCGGCGCTCCACATGGCCATCCGAGAGCTCGCCCCCCGGCACCGCGCGCCTGAGCGCATCGAGGAGTTCCTCGGCGTGCTCAAGGCCTTCGCGATGCGTGACCCGGCCGCCGCCAAAGGCACCTCCCACTGGTCGCCGGCCATCGACGTCCCGGCCGGCCGGGGCCGTGCCGACTCCGGCGACCTCGAGATCGACCTCACCGAGCTGTTCGTGGACGCCGCGTCGGTGGCCACCGACCTCGGCGTCGGCATCGCCTTGTTCATCGACGAGATGCAGGACATCCAGGCCCCCGACGTCTCGGCCCTGTGCGCCGCCTGCCACGAGCTGTCCCAGAGCGGCGGCCCGCTGATCGTGGTCGGCGCGGGCCTTCCTCACCTGCCGGGTGTGCTCAGCGCCAGCAAGAGCTACTCCGAGCGCCTCTTCCGGTACGCGCGCATCGACCGCCTCGACCGCGACGCCGCCGACCTGGCGCTCATCGCCCCCGCGGAGCGCGAGGAGGTCGAGTTCACCCCCGACGCGCTCGACGCGCTGTACGAAGCGGCCGACGGCTACCCCTACTTCGTCCAGGCGTACGGCAAGGTCGCCTGGGATCTCGCACCGCGCAGCCCCATCACCGCCGACGACGTCCGGGTGGCCGCTCCCGAGGCCGAGGAGGAGCTCGCCGTGGGTTTCTTCGGCAGCCGGTACGAGCGCGCCACCCCCGCCGAGCGCGACTACATGCACGCGATGGCCTCGGTCGGCGACGAGCCGGTGCCGACGGCCGACGTCGCCGAGCGGCTCGGCCGCAAGCCGTCCAGCCTGTCCCCGGCCCGCGACAGCCTCATCAAGAAAGGGTTGATCTACAGCGCCGAGCGCGGCCTGATCGCGTTCACCGTCCCGCACTTCGGCCGGTTCCTCCGCGCGCAACCGGTCTAGCGCGCGAGGTGTCCGTCCCCATTGGCCTCTCTACGGCTTTCTAGAGGGGAAGCTAGAGAGCCGTAGAGAGCTGAATTCGTGGTGCCGGCCGTCCGATCGGCGGTCGGCCGACCGGCACCACGACAGACGTACTCGCGACCATGTGTGTGCGGCCTAGAGCTGTCTAACGCTGTCTAGCGCACAGCCGATACTCCGATAGATTCACGCATACCGTTCCCCTCCAGCTCCATCACTCCCACCCGCACCGGAGCCCGGCGGCCTGTGAGGTAGACCGCGAAGACGACCTCGGCCGGGGTGCCGTCGGCCGTGCGGCCGGGGTAGACGAAGAACCGCCAGCACAGTTCGCGCCAGGTGTCGGACGGCTCCGCCGAGACCAGCAGCGGCGCGTGCGCACGCCACTCGCCGCTGGCACGCAGGCGGTGGAGCGCCTTCCCCGCCGCGATGGGACGCTGCTCGCACGGCGCGCGGTGCCGTACCCGCGCGATCCCCTCACTCATCTCCGGGGACAGCAGTATCAGGACCGCGAAGCCCGCCGCGCTCGCCATCACCAGGCCAGGGGAGAAGCCGGCGACGACATCGGCCCCGGACACCGGCACCACCGTGACCACGACGGCGAGGCCGGCGAGGAGAGAGGCGCGCGCGATGGACCGCAGGCCCACCGGCGCGGAGCTGGCGTCGCCGAAGCAGCCGCAGCCGACGTCGGGACGGCGGCGGCGCAACTCCCACAGCACATATGTCGCCACCGCGAAGAACGCGATCGTCCCCCAGCGGGCCGGCGGCCACGTGGTGCACAGCAGGCCGGCGGCGAGCACGACCTCTCCGGCCGCGCAGAAGATCATGAAGGGCCTTCGCCACCGCTCCGGCATCAGGACTCCGGGCCCGAGCCGCGAGAGGTTCCCCGGCTGTCCGCGCTCGCCTGCCGTCGCGAGCTTGGCCAGGCCGCCGAGCAGCAGCATGAGGACCAGGAGTTCCAGTGCGACGCCGGCGAGCGTCGTCTGCGCGGTCATGCCTCACTCCCCTCCATGGCCGCGCCGCCGTGAGCGGCCCGGCCGTACCGGCGTTCCGGCACGCTCATCCAAGGCCCACGCGAGCGTTGAAGCACCCCACGGTCAGGTCGCCGCCGAGCTCGACGAACGACACCGGGGACAGCTCGGCCACCCTGCCGCGCGGCGAGGTGCCGCACTCCACGCACCGGTCGCAGAACCGGCCCGCGACGCAGCCGCAGGCCACGATCGGCAGCACCGCCGACCGTCCTTCACACACGTTGCCGACGTACAGCATCGAGCCGAGCGCCAGGTAGGGGAGCCCGGTGCAGGAGACCCCGGTGTCCTCGCAGTCGGCGTCGGCCCGCTCCAGCTTGGGGTAGGCGGCGCCGGACTCGCCGTCGTCGAACGCGTCCGACCAGGCCACGGCGCCGGAGATCCGGGACTGTGTGCCGCCGTACCCGGGTGGCGGGGCCGGCACGGCGGTGGCGCGGTACGCCGGCTGCGAGGCGGCAGGCAGCCAGGCGCGCGTGATGCCGGCGGTGCGGGTGCCGATGGCGTCGAAGAGGAACCCCGGCTCCAGCTGGGGGTGCCGCACCCGGATGCGGCCGGAGGCGGTGTAGGGGATCACGACGGTGCGGGTGCCGCGATGGGGCCCGCAGTCGAGCTCGGCCACGACGTCCTTGCCGTCGGCGCCGATGGTGCGGATCACACCGGTGACGCGGGTGATGTCGGCCCAGATGCGCTCAGCCACCCGGCCCGCCTGGCGGGTGCGGACCACGACGCGCGACCCGGTCGGCAGCTCGGCCGGCGCGACGGCCTTCCCGCGCCACGCGACGGCCCACGGCGCGATGACCAGCCGCTCCTCTGCGCCGTCCGGTGTCTCCACGATGAGCAGGTGAGGGCTGATGTCGCGGATCTCGCCGGTGATCCCAGTCAGCGGCGCCGCGCCTGGCTCGGTCTCTGGACGCGGCGCGGGGCCGCGGCCGAGCGCTGCGGATGCCAGGGCATGGCGGCGCTCGACACCCATCGGCCCCTCCCCGGTCGCCGTCCTGACGCAGTGATCCGGGGATAGCGTCACATGTTTTCCAGCCGGCCGGTAATCGGGTGGGAGCAAAGAATCACTCCTCTCCCGGCTTCCGTGGCAAATCCCTCATACCAGGGTGAATTACTCACCGCCTGGAGCGTGCACCGGGCTGTAAACGATCTTTGCCGTTGGCGGGGCGAAACCAGGACGAAGGTTCGTCCGCCGCGAGGCGCCGGGCTGCGATTCTGACCCCGAGACCGAATGACTCCTGCCTCCCGGTACCGGTGAACCGAATGAGCGGTAAAGACGAGGAGTTCCGCGAGTACGTCGTCGCCCGTGGTCCCGCGCTGCTGCGCGCCGCACACCGGCTGACCGGCCAGCCCGCCGACGCCGAGGACCTGCTCCAGGCGGCTCTGGCCAGGACCTACCTCGCCTGGGAACGGATCAACGACCCCGCCGCGCTCGACGGGTACGTGCGCCGCGCCATGGTCAACATCAACATCTCGTGGTGGCGGCGCAGGAAGCTGGAGGAGTACCCCGCCGAGCATCTGCCGGATACTCCGGCACGGGAGGTGCCGAGCCCCGGCGAGATCCACGAACTGCTGGAGGAGGCACTGGCCCGGCTGCCGGTGCGGCAGCGTACGGCCATCGTGCTGCGCTACTACGAGGACATGAGCGAGCCGGAGATCGCACAGGCGCTCGGCGTCAGTGTGGGGACGGTGAAGAGCACGGTCTCCAGGGGGATGGCCAAGCTCCGCGGCGACGTCGTGCTCGTGCGGGCCCGCCGCGACCCGCTGCCACGGTGAGCCGGACGGCCGGCGCGTGCGCGCCGGACGGCCGGCGAGGCCGCGCACCCGCGGGGGACCGCGGACGGCCCCGCCGGCGTGGGTGGGAAGCTAGGAGATGCCGACCTCCTGTTCGGCTCCGGCGGTGGCGCAGGGGCGCACCACGTCCCGGATGACACGCAGCGCGTCGAGCAGCGTGTCGAGCTGGTCCGGGGCGAGGAGGCCGGTGAACCACCGGTCGATGTCCTCTATGTGCTTGGGAATCACGGATTCAAGGCGTGTCAGGCCTTCGCCTGTGAGGGTCGCGTAGGATGCTCTCCGGTCGCTGGCACACGCGACACGCCGCACGAGCCCCTCGCGTTCGAGGCGATCGACGACGCGGGTCACGCCGCTGGTGGACAGCGAGGTCTGTGCCGCCAGGTCGCTCATGCGCAACCGGTGGCCGGGGGAACGTCCAAGACGGATCAGGGTCTCGAAGTCGATGTCGGACAGCTTCGACTCCGCGAAGGCGCCCGCCATCTTGGCCATCAGACCGGTGTGCACTTCGGCGAGCAACCCCATCGCGGTCAGTCTGGGGTCGTCGAGTGGGATCACGTTCATAGTCTACGCCAGAGATAGTTGACGTGGGGAATATTCCTCAGGTAGATGTTTGTTGCTGCAAACATCCGCACGGAAACCACTGATCCTCAGGAGTAACACCATGGGCACTCGCGCCTGGGAAGGCCTCACCATCCCCGAGGCCGGCACTTTCGACCTCGACGCTTCGCACACCCACGTCGGCTTCGTCGCCAAGCACATGATGGTCACCAAGGTCCGTGGGTCTTTCACCGACTTCACCGGCAGTGTCACCCTCGCCGAGGACCCGCTGCAGTCGTCCGCCGAGCTCACCCTCAAGACCGCGAGCATCGAGACCGGCAACGTCGACCGCGACGGGCACCTGCGCAGCGACGACTTCCTGTCGGTGGACAAGTTCCCCGAGATCTCCTTCCGCTCCACCCGCGTCGTCAGCCACTCCGACGAGGACTTCGTGGTCCTCGGCGACCTCACCATCCGTGATGTCACCAAGGAGGTCACCCTCAAGGTCGAGTACGGCGGCACCGGAACCAACCCGTGGGGCGCCGAGGTCTTCGGCTTCTCGATCTCGACCGAGATCGACCGCGAGGAGTTCGGCCTCACCTGGAACGTCGCCCTGGAGACCGGCGGCGTGCTCGTGAGCAAGAAGGTCAAGATCGAGATCGAGGGCGAGGCCGCGCGCCGCACCGCCTGACCTCGCGCACCGATCGTCCCCTCGCGGCGAGGGTTGTGGCCATCAAAACGGTCATAGCTACTCCAAGGGTCACGCACACCTTGTGTCCACACTCTGTGGACACAAGGTGTGCTGCCTGACGATCCGGCTGTACCGGACCGCCGTTCCGCCTTCGTGCAAGGCACTTTTGATCTCCTCCGCAATCCACTTTGCCGCCCGGCGAGAACGCCGGTACGCTGTCCTGAGCCACTCGGCCATCAGGAGGCTTCGCCTAGTCAGGTCTATGGCGCCGCACTGCTAATGCGGTTTGGGTTCATCGCCCATCCGGGGTTCAAATCCCCGAGCCTCCGCTCCACTCGAAGGCCCTCACCCGACTCCGGGGGAGGGCCTTTTCGTTTCCCCAGCCCCTGCCGCCCTCACATCGATGTCACCCCCTCCCCGTGCCACAACCAACCCTCATCACCTTGACGCGCCTCAGGCGCGTACAAGGACAGTACCGGCACCCTTCCATCCTGATCCGCTGTGGAAGGTCCGAACATCGATCGTCCGCAGGATGTATTTCCCCCGATACCGATCCCCTTCCTGCCTCTTCCTGTCACCCTGCCGCATCCGGCCTGCCGATGGCCCGCCGCGCCGGACGACTTCACGCACCCCTGTCACTCAGGCGACTTCCTGAACAGCGGTGCCGGCCCCTGTCCTCGTCGTCTCGGACACGACGCCGGACCTCCGGTTCCCGAGCCGGCGGTCCGATGCGCGAGCCGAGTGACACAGGCGGCACGGAATCCGTGCCGCCACTTCTGCGTACGGCCCCTTTCGGCGGGTTCATCGCACAGGCCGGTACCGAAGGGCTGTGCCCTTTTCCCCCACCCCGTCGCCGCATTGAAAGGCCGTGCACCCCCGGATCTCCCGTTGTTCCCCGTGGGAAGGTCTCCAGGTCAACCAGGCTAGTCAGGCCGTCCACATTTCTTCTACAAGCCGGTTCCGCCCCCCTTACGCCGCCGTGGTTATGCTGCCAGTGGTGCATTGCCGGCAAGACTTCGGAGCTCGCATGGCTGAGGGCATCTTCATCCGTCTTCTCGGACCTGTGACAGGGACGCGTGACGGTGTGGACCTTGAGCTGGGATCGCCGAGGCAGCGGGCCGTCATGGCCGTCCTCGCGTCGCGTCCCGGCCGGGTGGTGACACTGAGCCGGCTCATCGGCGACGTGTGGGGCGACCAGCCGCCGCGCAGCGCCGAGCAGAACGTCTACACCTACATCGCCGGTCTACGGCGTGCGCTCGAACCGGGCCGGGGCCGCCGGGGGCATTCCGAGGTGCTGGCCGGCACCACCGGTGGGTACGAACTGCGGCTCGACCCCCGGCACATCGACGCCGGCGCGTTCGCCGACCACATCGGCACCTCCCGCCGATTACAGGAGTCCGGCGATCACGCCGGTGTGCTCGGCTCGCTCGATCTGGCGCTGCGCATGTGGAACGGTCAGGCACTGACCGGCATCCCCGGTCCGTTCGCCGAGGTGGAGCGAGCGAGGCTGCACGAACTCCGCCTCGTCGCACTCGAACGGCGCGCCGAGACGCTGCTCAGGCTGTCCAGACCGGAGGAGGACCTGCTCACCCTCAGGGACCTCACACGCCGCCATCCGCTGCGCGAAAGGGTCCGCGAGCTGCTCATGCTGGCGCTCCACCAGTGCGGACGCCAGGCCGAGGCGCTGGAGGTGTTCGAGGAGGGCCGCCGCGTCCTGGCGGAGGAACTCGGCGTCGACCCCGGCCCCGGACTGCGTGCCTGCCACGCGCTCGTGCTGGGCTCGGTGGACGAAGGCCGGAGACCGCCGCGTCAGTTGCCGCGCGAACTGACCGGGTTCGCCGGCCGCACGCGGGAGGCCGTCCGGCTGCGGTCCCTGCTGGCGCCGGAGGACGGTGCCGCGCCGGTGCCGCTCGTCGTGGTGTCGGGGGCGGCAGGAGTGGGCAAGTCCACGCTCGCCGTCCAGGTGGCGCACGAGGTCAAGGACCGATTCCCCGACGGACAGCTCTTCGTCAACCTGCGAGGCGCCACACCGGGGGTGCCGGCCCTGACGGCGCACGAGGTCATCGGCCGGTTCCTGCGCTCCCTCGGGCTGCCGAGCACAGCGCTGCCGCAGGACGAGGACGAGGCCGCGGCCGTGTGGCGCAGCGAACTGGACGGCAGGCGCATGCTGGTGGTGCTGGACGACGCCGCCGGCCTCACCCAGATCCAGCCCCTGCTGTCGGCTCCCCGGGGCACGGGCCTGCTGGTGACGAGCCGGGAGAACCTGTTCCCCGGGGACGACTCCGTGCGGCTGCGGCTCGACCGCATGCCGCACGCCGAGGCCGCCGGCATGCTGGCCACGCTCGCCGGCGCGGAGCGGATCGCGGCCGAGCCCGCGGCGACGGCGGAGCTGATCGAACTGTGCGACGGCCTGCCGCTCGCGTTGCGCATCGCGGGGGCCCGCCTGGCCGACCGGCCCGGCTGGCCGGTCTCGTCCCTGGTCGCACGGCTGCGAGAAGAAGAGGGACGCCTGCGCGAGTTGGAGGCCGGTGACCTCGCCGTCCGGTCCAGCCTGTCGGCCGGCCTGCGGTCCCTGCGGCGAAGCGATCGCGAGACGAGCAGGACGGCGGCCCGTGTCCTGGTCCTGCTCGGCCTGCTGAACGTGCAGGACACCACGGCCGAGGTCGCCGCCGCGTTGCTCGGCACACCCGTCCCCGAGGCGGAACGCGCCATGGAACGCCTGGTGGACGCGCACCTGCTCGACCGCGGCCGGCCCGGCCACTACCAGTTCCACGACCTGGTGCGGCTCTACGCCGCCGAACTGGCGCGGGAAGAGATCACCTCCCCCGAGCCGCTGCACGCGGCATTGCGGTACTACGTGCTCTCGGCGCGGCACGCCAGCGAGACGTGGCATCCCCAACGGGTGCAGCCGTCACCTCCGGACATCGGCCCCGGCGCCGGCGTACGGCACCACGTCGGCGGCCGTGCCGAGGCGGCCGCGTGGTTCATGGAGGAGGAGCTGAACCTGACGGCCGCCGCCGCACAGGCCATGTCGCAGGCCGATCCGCGGACGGCACGGCTCGGAGTGGCCCTGGCGTTCGCATTGCTGTGGGCCCAGGAGAGCACCTACCGGGCCGTCGAACTGTTCTCGCTGAACCGGCAGGCGCTGGAGGTGGGCCGGCGGCTGGGAGATGAGGCCATCGGCCTTGAGGCGCTCGGCCACATGGCGAGAGGGCTGCAACTGCTCGGACGGGTGGATGACGCGGTCGCGCTCCTGGAAGACCAGCTGGAGCTGGCGAAGCGGCTCGGCGACAGATTCGCGGAGCAACGCACGCTCGGCAATCTGGCCAACACCCACCTGGGAGGAAAGCGGTACGAGCGAGCCCTGCACTACGCCGGCCGGCAGCTGGTCATCGCACGGGGGCTCGGATCGAGAGGCAGCACGCGGTACGCCGGGCTGGTCGCCGCGGAGGCGCACGAGAGGCTCGGCAAGCTCGTGGAGGCACGGCAGGAGATCCTCGACGTGCTGGCCGCCGCCGAGGAGGACGAAGACGTCCTCCACCAGGGGCAGGCACAGCGGCTCCTCGGTCAGCTGAGCCTTCGAGAGGGTGACGGTCCCACCGCGCGGCACCACCTGCTGCGAGGCCTGACCATGATGAGGGACTGCGGCCATCGCCTCGGCGAACTGCGCTGCCTGACCGGGCTGTCGGTGGCGTCCCGCCTGATGAGCGACCTTGACGGCGCCATGACACACGCCGACGAGGCGCTGCGCCTCGCGGAGCGGCTGGGCGACGGCTCCTGGCAGCGCCAGGCGAGACGGGAACACGCGTTCGTACGGGAACTCCTGGCCCGCCGGTCCACGGCCTGCGGGCCGGACGGCCCTCGGTAGCGCCGCCCCCGTCGTCAGCCGTGATCCCGGCGGGCCGCCACGCGAGGGAGGAATAGGCCGGTCGCCTGCCGGTTATCCCCTACGGACGACATGACCTCGGGGGACATGGGTCCGCCTGGTGGACGAGGAGGGGCGGAAGATGCCTGACTACGGGCACGAGCTGGTGCTGGGGACGTTCGTCACGCCGAGCGCGGGAACGGCGCGGGACGTGGTGGAGCTGGCCGAGCTCACAGAAGCGGTCGGACTGGACACCGTGACGATCCAGGACCACCCGTACAACGCGGAGTACCTGGACACGTACACGCTCCTCACGTGGATCGCGGCGCGCACCACCCGCCTGCGGGTCTCGGCGAACGTCACCAGCCTGCCGCTGCGGCCACCGGCGGTGCTGGCCCGCATGGCCGCGAGCCTCGACATCCTGTCCGGCGGCCGCTTCGAGATGGGCCTCGGCGCGGGACTGCCGACGGCCGCGAGCAGGATGACCGGCAGGCAACTGAGCGCGGGGGAGTCGGTCGACGCTCTGGAGGAGGCGATCGACATCCTGCGCGGCGTGTGGGACACCGGCACGGCGGGCCCGCTGCGCCATCACGGCCGGCACTACGAGATCCCCCAGATGAGGCGCGGCCCGAGACCCGCGCACGACATCACGATCTCCCTCGGCGCCTACAAGCCCCGCATGCTCGGCCTGGTGGGCCGCAAGGCCGACGGCTGGCTCCCCACACTCGACTACATCAAGGACCCCGACATCGCGACGTCCAACGCGCTGATCGACGCCGCCGCCACCGAAGCGGGCCGCGACCCCCGCGACATCCGCCGCCACCTCAACCTGTTCGACATCGGCTTCACCCCCGTGGGCCGGGCCTTCCTGCAAGGTCCTCCGGAGCAATGGGTCGACGACCTGCTCTCCCTGATCGTGGAACACGGCTTCAGCTCGTTCTACATCGGTGGCGACGACCCCGCCATGATCCGCACCTTCGGCGAGGAGGTGGCCCCCGCGCTGAGAGCCGAGGTGCAGGAACACCGCCGAGGCGCGTAAGCCCTCCGCACGAGCGGACCTAGGGCTTTCGTCCGATGTGGCCGGCTCGATCCGGTCATAACGTACGGGTATGGCACAGGAGAGCACGACGTACCGAGCGTTGACGGTGGGACTGGTGGCGCTGATGTCGCTGGTCGCGTTCGAGTACATGGCGGTCGCGGTCGCCATGCCGGTGGCCGCGGCGGAACTCGGCGGGCTGCGGCTGTACGGGCTGGCGTTCAGCGGCGCGATGGCCGCCGGGGTCGTGGGGACGGTGCTCGGCGGCCGATGGGCCGACCTGAAAGGACCGAAGGCGCCGCTCTGGACCGGTACGGCGGGGTTCGCCGGAGGTCTGGCGCTGGCGGGGACGGCTCCTTCCATGGAACTGCTGATCGCGGGACGCATGCTCCAGGGGATGGGAGGCGGGCTCGTCGGTGTCGCGCTGTACGTCGTGGTCGGCCGCGCCTACCCGGAGGAGACCCACCCGAAGATCTTCTCGTTGTTCGCCACGGCCTGGGTGGTGCCGTCCATGATCGGCCCCGCGCTGGTCGGGGCCACCGTGGACGTCCTCGGCTGGCGCTGGGTGTTCCTCGCCGTGCCGGCGCTCACCGCGGTCGCCGTCGCGCTGCTGTTCCGCGGCCTCGCCGGTCAGCGGCTCACCGGCCGGATATCAGACGCCGCACCAGGAGGCCTCGGCCGGAAGGTCGCGTGGGCCGCCGTCACCGCCGTCGGCGCGGGCCTGATGCAGTACGGCGGCGCGGCCAACCCGTGGCTGCTGGTGGCCGGCCTCGTGGTGCTGGCCCTGGCACTGCCGAGACTCCTCCCCACCGGCACGCTGCGCGCGGCCCGCGGCCTCCCCGCGGTGGTGGGGCTGCGCGGCCTCACCGCCGGCGCGTTCTTCGCCACCGAGGTCATCGTCCCGCTGATGCTGATGGCCAAGCGTGACCTGTCCCCGCTCGCCGCCGGCCTCGCGCTCACCGGTGGTGCGCTGACCTGGTCGTTCGCCTCCTGGCTCCAGGGCCGTGAGGTGTTCCGCCGCACCACCAACCTCGTCATGGGCACCGGCGCCATCGGGCTCGGCGTCCTGCTGATGGGGGCCGTGACGTTCGAAGCGGTCCCCGTGGCGGTCGCCTACCCGTCCTGGATCGTCGCCGGCTTCGGGATGGGCCTGGTCTACCCGACGCTGTCGGTCCTCACGTTGGAGCTGTCCCGGCCAGGCGAGCAAGGCGTGAACAGTTCCGCACTCCAGGTCGGCGAAATGGTGTTCTCAGTGGTGGCGGTCGCGCTGACCGGTGCCCTGTTCACCGCCACCGGCTCCGCCTACTGGACGGTCTTCGCCGTGGCCCTGCTCCTGGCCGCCACAGGCCTGTGGGTGGCCCCCCGCCACGTACCGTCCGGCGACACCGTCGACCCCGTCCCGGCCCACGCGGCGGCCCGATAGCCGCACGACGTGCTTGAATGCCGGCACGGCCGAGACGCCGAGCTCGGACGCCGACACGGACGAACGGCGTGCTCGGACGCCGGCACGGACGAGTCGCCGTGCTTGGATGCCGACATGGACGAGCACACGAGGTTCAGCGCCGCGCAGGTGGCGAGACTCGCGACCGTCACCCCCGACGGCGCACCCCACCTGGTCCCCGTGACCTTCGCCATGCAAGGCGATCTCGTCCTGACCGCCGTCGACCACAAACCCAAGACCACCACCGCTCTACGCCGCCTCCGCAACATCGAGCACGACCCCCGCGTGTCCCTGCTCGTCGACCACTTCGAGGACGACTGGACCCACCTGTGGTGGATACGCGCCGACGGCCACGCCTCCATCCTGTACGGCGACGACCGTCCCCTGGCCCCCCTGGTCGCCAAGTACCCCCAGTACGCGGCCCGGCCCCCCGAGGGCCCGGTGATCGCCGTCCAGGTCACCCGGTACGTGAGCTGGGCCTACGCGGATCACCTCTGATCGCGTGCGACACCGGCGACCGAACGGCCTGACCCGAACAGGCTTCGACCCTCCGACAGCCGACCGCTTCGCCGTATTCACCGCGATCGGCAGACCAGGCGACCTGTCGTCCCACCTGGCCACCGCCACGTCCTCATCGGAAAGCGGCCTGCACGCCGAGCGGCAGATCGGCGTGCACCCGCCACCCTCCCTCATGCGGCCCCGCCGACACCGAGCCGCCGACCCGTTCCGCACGACGCCGCATGGCCGTGACCCCCTGGCGCTCCCCCCGCGACTCCCCCCGCGCGTTCAACCGGCTGTCCACCGTGATCGTCACCCGGTCCCCCCGGTACGCGAGGGTCACCGTGGCACTGGCCGTCCCGTGCCGGTACACATTCACCAGCGCCTCATGCACGATCCTCATCGCCGCCAGATCGACCGGATCAGGCAACGCGCACGGCGCTCCGGCCACATGCAACCGCACCGTGAGCCCTCCCTTACGCGACGCCTGAACCACATCCGCGATCGAAGGCCGCGGATAGTCGTACTGCACCCGCAGCAACAACCGCGCCAGATCCTCCACCCCCCGAGCATGCGCCTCCCGCACCCTCCCCATCCGGCGCCGCCGCCGTACCCCCACCCCCACAGCGATCACCAAGATCCCCACCAGCACCCCCAGGGCCACCGCCGAACTCCACCCCGGCAGCCTCCCGAACACGTCCAACCCAACGTGATCCATATCGTCGCCTCACCGCCCCCCGCACGACCACCAGGTCATCGGTGAACATTGCCGGACGATCCGGACGCCACGCCGCCCAAACCACAACCTTTGCGGAGATTCACACCAAACCCTCCCGCTCTCCACCCCCCACCTATCCTGTTCAGGTGGACGACAGCTACCAGGAGGGCACCTTCCGCCTCCGCACCGACTACATCCCGCTGTGCGACCTGCTCAAGGCCTGCGACATCACGGACACCGGCGGCCTCGCCAAACTCCTCATAGCCGACGGCGAGATCTCAGTAGACGGCCAGGTAGAACTCCGCAAACGCGCCAAGATCCACCCCGGCCAGACAGTAACCGGCCAAGGCTTCAAGATCCATGTAGTCGCCTGACCCCCAATCCGGTTCGGCACACCCCCCAAGACCCGCTATGCTTGTCCCGAGTCAAGCGGCCGTAGCTCAATGGATAGAGCATCTGACTACGGATCAGAAGGTTAGGGGTTCGAGTCCTCTCGGCCGCGCCAGCTGGAAGCCCAGGTCATCTCTCGATGACCTGGGCTTTTCCGTGCTTCGATCAGCCTCCGCTGTCCGGCTGTGTCCGGCTGGGATCGGGCGCGTACGGCTGGTCCTTCCCAATGCCTTCCCGCGCGCCGGGCCGTAGGACTTTGCTGATCCGGCGCATAGCTAGCTGGTCTTGTCCTGCGAGGCACTTGGCGTAGGTGCGTAGGAGGACTTCCACGCTGTTGCCCGCCCAGTCGGCTACCTGCTTGGCCGGCACTCCAGCGTTGAGCCAGGTGGACAGGCAGGCATGCCGCAGGTCGTAGGACCGCTTAGCCAGCGGTGAGTCGTACTCGTCCCTCGTGAACGTGTCCTGACGGGCCTTGTCCCACGCGCGCCGGATCGTGCTGGTGGCAAGCACGGTCCCTTGTACGCCATGGAAGACGCGCCCGCCGGAACCGGTGCCGTGCTCCTTCAGGTGGTCGCGCAGGATGGCGACCAGTTCCGGCGCGCACGGCACGATATGGCTTTCTCCTTTGTCCCGGTGCTTCAGGCCGCGCTGGTCGGGCTGTTCACCGGAGTCGGTCCATTCTCTTCCGGCGTCGGGCGCGGCGCCGGTCAGGTAGATCTCACCCAAGGCGTCCGCGGCATCAGGCAACGTCAGGTCCTTCTCTCTGATGTTGACGGCTTTTTCGGGCCGTAGTCCGGCGAAGTAGAGCGTTGCGAAGAGCGGCATGAGCAGGGGGCCGCTTGGCTTGCGCTTTTCGATGGCGCTGAGTAGTGCGCGGGCTTGCTCAGGAGTCACGACCGATCGACGGTCCACCTGAAACGTGCTTTTGGAGGGTTTCCACGTCAAGCCTGTGATCTGGTTATTTTCCAGCAGCTTCAGTTCCACCGCGTACGCCATGGCGCCGGACAGGATGACCCGGTGACGCTGGATCGAGCTGGCGGCCACGCGCGTGCCGTCGAGCCGCGACGTAGCCGCATTAAGCAATGCCCGCGCGGTGGCTGGCACTGCGAGCACTGAGATGGGACGGCTGTGGCGCTCCACCCAGGCGAGCACCTCACGAGTCGCGGCGGGGCAGTTGTCGCGCCCCTTCGTGTTGAACGCCCAGCGTCGGAGCGCCGTGCGAACTTCCTTCGCATCGTAGGGGCCGTCCTGTCGATAAGCATCGATGGCGTCGCCAGCGCCAGGACGTAGGCGATCCCTGCCCGATGTTTGGCTGATGCGTCGGTCCATTCCATGTCCACGAACTTGCAGGCGAACGCATACCAGCTCATCTCCGCCTTCACCTCGCGCGCCCACGAGACAGGTTCGCCGGTGGCCAGACTGAAAGCCTCACCTTTCCGGGCTGCGGTCACAAGAACACTGCGGAATGCGTCGGCTTGAGGGGCCTTCTGAAATGTCTTCTACCATGGCTCTCCGTCGGTCTCCCAGTGCACTCGGTGCGACATAACAACGCCTTTGGCGTTCTTCCGCACTCGGTCTTGAAGATACGGACGTTGTAGGTGGTTCCGTTCATCAGGCGGCGTCCTCCAGGCTGGCCAGCCAGCGGTCATATTTAGCGCGGCGCACCAGAAGGGTGCCGTTGGGCAGGCGCATGCACTTGGGTGCACGGCCCTTCTGCCGCCATTCGTAGAAGGTGGAGCGGCTAATACCGAGGTCTTCGCAGATGAAGGCGATGGAGAGTCTTTCGACCCTGGGCACGGGGATGTCTCCTTACGTTCGGCAGGAGCGGGAGCGGTAATGGGAGGGGGAGCCGTACCGGCCGTACCGGCATCGTTTTGGCTGATCAGGGCCGGTACTGCTTTTCTGGTGGTACGGCTTGAGTCGTACCAGTGGCGCAAGCCTCATCCCCCCTGACCTGCGATGTTGAGGGTGGTACGGCCGGTATGGCTGCCCCTGCCGAGTGGGATGACCTCGCCCTGTTCGGGGCGTCGGGGCCGGGGCAGTAGCGAGTCCAGGCCTCGGTGAAGTCGATGCGCTGGTATCCCTTGGCGTGGCTTACGGGGGGTGAGAAGCGGATGGTGGCGGATCGGATGTCGTATTCGCGCAGCAGCACGCCGGGTTTCATGGCGGTGAGCCTGTTGGGTCCGTAGTCGACCCACGGTGCTTCGGGGTCGGCTCTGAGCCGTTCCAGCAGGGTGACGTTGGGGAGGGCGGTGTCGGTGCGGAACGCGGTGCGGCAGTCGGCTAGGAGCCGCACGCGGGGGGAAGGCTGGCCGCTGTCGTCGGCTTCGGCGGTGAGGGTGAGCGCGGCGGCGCGGGCGCGTTCAGGCCAGTCTCCTGCGGCGTGGTCGGCGACGGCCACGAGAGGTTCCCAGGTGTCGGCGGCGCGGTCTTCAACAGGCATTTCCGGTTCAGCGCGTTCCAGGGTGGCCAGATCGGCACGCAGCCACCCCGAAAGGGCGTCGGCCAGGCGGCGAAGGGTCTCCCGGTCGCGTTTGTGGCGGTAGGGCGCCACGGTTTCCCAGGGCCGCGGCGGCGCATGCGGACGACGACGGCGCGGTCTTCGATGGTGTCGGGCATGGCGCCGATGCCAGCGAGCGCGGCCATGGCGAAGGTGGGGATGCTTTTCAACGCGGTTGGTGGCGGCGTCGTATCTCTTTGCTGGGCGGTTGCGTTGGTGGCCGGCGTTGAGCAGGCCGCGTAGGTCTTCGTTGCCGTCGGCTTTGGGGCCGAAGATGGCGAAAGCCGCCGATCTTGACGCCGAAGCCGTGCAGGTGCAGCCCGTACCTCGCGAGGGTGGCCCCGATGAGTGCGATCTCCGCTGTGGACTGGCGGTGGCAGACTTCCCAGAAGGTCTGAGCGTGTTGTATTGGAGTCCCTTAGGTTTCCCGGGTGAGTTCTGATGAGTGGGTCGCTGATGAGGTGTTCGCTCGGGTGCTGAACGTCCTCACCATCGAAAACGACAACCAGCGCAAGGAACTCGACAAGAGTTGCGCTTCCACCGTCACGTCCATAAGGTTGCCAAGGCGTTAATGATCAAATCTTTTTGAGGCATAAGCCTGGCATATACTTATAGACGAATCTGTTGCCTTTCGGCAGAATGCCGTGGGAGAGAGTCCCTTCCTGAACCGGCCTACCGCCTACCATGAAATAAGATTTGCCAGGCTTCATGGTTAGCCGATATTTACCACGGACCTCTGGGATTTGCTTGCGGGCATTACTGGTCACCAGCCAGACCGGCTCGAGCGCCGGTGCTTTGACAACCAAATCGACTACAATACGAATTATCTTTCCCGTCTTATCCTTAACGGCTTTGGCCGCTTGGATGGTGTAGTCGGGATATCCATGGCTGGGAACTGAAACGTATGGACGGGGGGAAGCCTCCCGGCTGCCCGGACCCTGCCCCAGATTCGACTGGAGGACTACGTTGCCAATGGCGAGAACCGCTGCAACTGCGACCAGCACACTGACCATCTTAACAAATGCGGCGGCACCAGGAATCTGCCACTCAACATACGTGGTCTGTTCGATATATACCGCAATGCGTGCCATGATCCTCCAGGTGCGGGTCCACTGCCTCAAGTACCAGGCCGGGAAAACCGTGAGGAGAACAACGCATATCGCATGGCCTAACTTGGTGAGCTTGCCCGGGGCCTGCTCAAGATTGTCGAGCCACTCGTCCTTATAGCATTCGAGCTCATCGCTAGTTTGCGCATGTTTCTTTGCGGCCCAAACTAAGATTTTCCGCGCCAGAAATGGGGCTAGCTCGCTGGTCTCATTGACCATGAGCGGCAACACGATAGCAACAATGACGAACCCGATGAGCGTCACCATCGATCAGCTCTCGACAAGGCCAGGGAAGGCCGGAACAGATCTCTTGCCGACGGACTTCCTGGCCGCGATACTGCGTTTCTCGCTAAGCAGCTCGTGGGCAGCCTGACGCCCTTCTTCGGTTAGATGATAGAGGCGTCGACGTGGGCGTCCTTCCGGTGCTGGCTCAGCCCAATAGCTTTCCAGCCACCCAGCTTCCTCCAGCCGACTAAGAGCCGGATAGATGCTCCCGGTGGGACGGCCGACCTGCTTGGCGAGCGCGAACCCGTGCTGGTCCTCCTCGGCGTTCGCCAAGGCATCCAGGACGTCGAGCGTGGCCTTACCCACCCGACCCAGCTTCTCCATGCTTCTTCTATATATGAAGATTTAGAGATGGTCAACCATCCGGCGCCGCATCCACTGCGGTTGCTCCTGCGGGCAAGGGATTCCGGGAAGGACGCCGACGCTGGAGTTGAGGATCAGGTCGATGCAGTGCAGGTAGTCGGTCGGCTAGGTGCCAGCCTTGCAGGACCGGGATGAACGGCAGCTCGGGTGTGATGGCGCGCAGATGCAGGTAGTTGGCCACGGTGCGTTCTTGGTGCTCGGCGATGCTCAGGCCGGTGCGTTCCAGCATGAACGGCTCGCACATCCAGTCCTGGGGGGCGGCGAAGTCCAGGCCGCCGATGGTGTGGGTGTAGGTGGCCACGGCTTCGGCGTAGACGGCGGGCGGGGATGGTCCACCTGCCGTGTAAGGCAAGTTCGGTGAAGTCGCCGGAGTCCGGTGCCTAGCGGCACGGGGCCGCGAGCTGCCGGCGGGGCCGGCGGACGAGCTGGCGATGACTGACAAACAGCGGGATGCTGACCCGCTCCAGCCAGTGCGGTTGATGTGTGCCCAGGTAGAACCGGGCGCGGTCGCCCGAGGGTAGGGGGTCGGTGCTCATGCCGCACGCTCCGTGTGGGTTGCTGAGTTGGGCAGGCGGCCCCAGTGGGTGCCGAGGATGGCGGCGTCGGCGAGGGAGGATCGGCACGCCGCGGAAGGTGGTCGTCATGGCCTGCTGCAGGGCGTCGCGCAGGCGTTCGGCGTCGGCGTGGGGGGCTTGAATGAGCACTTCGTCGTGGACGAAAAGCCACAGCTTGGCGGTGGGGTGGTGGGTGGCGAAGGTGTAGACGGCGGCTAGTGCTGTGACCGGAAACGATCACCGGGTTGGGCGGTCGTCAAGCCGCGGTCTTTGAGAGTGGTCGGCCGCCCCAGCGGATGCCTTTCTCGCTGCGGATGCGGGCGCGTTCGCGGCGCTGGGCGGCCAGGACGTCCGGGTGGCGGGCGTTGGCGTTGCGCCAGCGCAAGTAGGCGTGCAGAGCTCGGGTCTGCACGGTGTGGCTGGGGTGGTGGGAGCCTGCGATGGTGAACTGGCGCAGCGGCCCGAAGTGTGCCTCGATCGGGTTGGCCCAGGAGGCGTAGGTCGGGGTGAAACACAGCTCGACCTTGTTCTTCTTCGCCCAGGTGCGGATGCGCCAGTTCTTGTGCGCCGACAGGTTGTCCAAGATGACGTAGATGGGAGCGCCGTCGGGGCGGGCGGCCCGGATGGAGCGCAGTGCGGCCCAGGTGTGGTCGATGCCCTTGCGACGCCGGTTGACGCCCCACAGCAGGTCATCGCCGACCGAATAGCAGCCGTGGAAGTAGGTGATCCCTTGAGTGCGGTGGTGGGTGGCCGGCAGCCGGTCCGGCCGGCCCTTCCTGGCCCATCCGGACCCGTGTGCGGGGCGGATGCCCAAGGGGCCGAACTCATCGAGGGCGAAGGTCCGCTCCGGCCGCTGGGTCAGGGCGTACTCGATCCGGTCCAGCTTGGTCTCGAAGTCGGGGTCAGGGGAGTCTTTCCAGGTCTTGGTGCGCTGGAAGGTGACCCCGTGCCGGGCCAGCAGGGCACGTAATGCCTCCCGGCCGATACCGATGGCTCGGCCGGGAAGAGTCTGCAGGTAAGCGGCAAGTTTCCGGACCGACCAGCGGATGAAGGGCTGCCCGAGCCGGGTCGGGCGGGTGGTGGCCGTCTGGACGACGAAGGCTCCTTCGTCGTCACTGAGCAGGCGGGGACGGCCTCCCGCCCACCGAGGGTCCAGGCAGGCCAGCCCAATCTCGTTGAACCGGTGAATGACATCGCGGACGGTGTCCTCATCGGCCTGCACCAGGCGGGCGATCACCGGAACGGTGTTACCCCCGGCCGAGGCCAGCAGGATCATCGCTCGCCGGTACCGCACCGAGCTGGTGCTGCCCCGCCGGACGATCCGCTGCAGCTTCTGCCCTTCCTGATCCATCAGTCTTCGCACCCTGACCGGTTCTGCCACTACGCCTCCCCGCGCCGATCGGACTCGTACAGCACATCCAATCGGCGCGACGGACTACACGCGAACCCGGTGATCCTTTCCGGTCAGAGCACTAGCTCGGGTTACTACGCATCATCTTTCATGGTGCCTTCATGATCGAGATCATGTTTCCGAGCGCTCCACAAGAGTTGTTCCGACTGCTTCAGGTCGTCTGGCGTCTCGGCATGGGGACGTTTGGTGAGCTTATCGGCGATCTCGCGAAGCCCTTCCTCATCAACCAACCCCGGTGCTCCTTCCTGTAGAGCGGCGAGTAGGGCTGTCATGGCCCAGTAACTGCCGTTCTGGTCAGAGATCTTCGCTCCTAGGCTTTCCAGGATCCTCAGCAGGGGATACCACCACCGATCGCTGTTACCTAAGCTCACGGCAAGCCGTTGGAACGCGGCCACGTCGATATTTGTCGCCAGCTCGGGACGGCGATCCAGGTAATCGATGGCCAGCAGCGCTGGGTCGTTGTACAACATCTTCTTCAGGTAGAGCAGACGCTCTACGTGGGCTATAGCGCGCCGGTACTCCATTGCATCTTGCTGGGCCGCAGTGGGCAACTGGATTTCTACCCGCGCGACGAGCGCCGAACAGTACGGTTCGGACGAGACGTCGACCATTCCCACCAGGGCGTTGATGGCGTCCTGCGCGGAGTGCAGATCATCGGCGTGGTATTTCACCGCCTCGAGGCGCGCGCGATTAGTGACGCACGTGGCGATCAGCGCATCGAGGTCGTGATGCAACTCCTTGCCGTCATGCCACTCGGCCCAAAACCGCATTTCAAAGCAGACTCCCGCCGTCGCACTGTCGAGCAGCCGGGCCTGATCGAAGTACTTGCCGTTCTTGCGGCGGCGGCGCCTCCACATCATGCGTCTGCGCGCTCCACGGGAACAGCCGCTATCGGAGCGCCGCCGAAGAGCAAGACGCCAAGCTGATCCTTCACGGTGCTTCCATCCGACAAGGTGATGTCGAGCTCCTTGATTAGGCGTAGCCATGTGGCCACGTCCCTGTGCCGACGCAGGGCGTCGGCAACGACCTTCAGCAGTCGCCGGGACAACTGGAGGTCATGCGCGCACAGCTCGAACCAGCGGATGAGAGGCGGGCCGGTAGCAGCGAGCAGGTCGAGATCCGCGAGCAGCTCTCGGAGGCCATCCATCACGTCGAGATCTTGATGCTCGTACGTGAGCAGCCAGGGCAGGTGCTCGTGCTCCACGTCCATGAGCGCGAGCAGAGCAAGCTTGGAGGACATGGGCATCTGTCCCTTCCGCTGCAGGTCGACGACCCTGTTCATGATTATTGCAGCCGCGGCAGAATCCTTTGCGATCTTCCGGAACTCGCTGAGGATCTCACGCTGCACTTGTGGAGATGCTGGAGAGTCCGCGATGCGGCATAGCCGCACCAATGCCACATCGTGGTTGTCGGTCAGGATCGCCTGGCAGACGCGGATGACGATGCGCTGCGTTTCCACGCTGCGTTGGCCGGCCCAGTCATAGAGCAGGGCACGAGTACGACGTCCCATGTGTTCGTCCCTGCTGCAGTCCGCCATTACGTGGACGATCACCTCGTGGCGGTTTTGCCGCAGTGCCTCATCCCGTACGACGCTGAGCCGGTCTGAACCCTTTGCCCGCAGAAGGAGCCGGATCAGCGTCCTGATGGCCGGATCCTGCGCCGTCCGGTCCTGCTTGGCGCGTCCGATCATCCATTTGACAAGGAGGTCTCGCATGTCCGCATAGTTCTCCCAGACATAGAGCAGCGCTGCCTCGCCGAATCCGGTCTGCTTGTACGTGACGTGGTCATGCCTGTCGATGGTTGCGCCCAGAGCTGTCATCCTGGTCCGCAGGCCCGGCCCGGAGAACATGGCATAGGCATTCACCTTGCGCTTCCGTTTCCCGGGTCCGTCACTCTTGAGGAGATCCTCCAGCTCCCGAGCGTCGGCCTGGATGTCCTCTGCAACGCCCCGCTGGCGTAGGCCGAGCGCGAGGAGCAAGCAGCGGTCCTCGACAGACAGGACCTGAGGGCCGGCCTTTGCCGTTCCGAAGAAGGAATTAAGCTTTTCCTGCCAGTCGTCTAGCGCCGTTTCGACGTCGGTCTGTATGAAATCAGCCACCGAGCCCGACTCTTTGGCGGCCTCTGCGTCCTTGAGTTTTTGAGGGGGCGCCTGTCGCTGAAAATCCTCCCATAT
Source organism: Sphaerisporangium rubeum (assembly GCF_014207705.1). Lineage (NCBI taxonomy): Bacteria > Bacillati > Actinomycetota > Actinomycetes > Streptosporangiales > Streptosporangiaceae > Sphaerisporangium > Sphaerisporangium rubeum. Next base: position 7,412,587 of record NZ_JACHIU010000001.1, on the reverse strand, counting down.
CTGGATGACCGTTTCGACGGCACGGACAGCGTCGATCACGTTGTGGCCGCTTAGATGCTCCTGCGCCTTTGAGGAATTGACGCATGGAATGAGATAGCCGTGGTCTTTATACCTGAGGTGGCTCTCGACTACTTCCAAGGCCTTTGGTGGCGCTGCGAGATGAACCTTTGTGACGCCTGCGGGCACGCTCGCGCCGCATTCGGTCCACAGGTCCTCTGCCACGGAGAGCACGAGGTAGGAGTCGAGATTCCTGAGTCGTCGCGAGTGTTCCGCGAGATTGTCGATGAAGGAGGTGTCGAACCGGTCGCTATCGGAATCCTGCAGGTCGAGCTGGCACGCGACGTTGCGCCGGCAGGGGAGACGGCCCACCTTGGGCGAGGTCCAATCTGTCTCCAGCCGTACGAGCTCGGTGGAGGAGGCCGTCTCCCGGGCCAGCAGTCTGAGCGAAAAGGTCGTCGACCCGTAGCCCCGGGGAGCCACGACGATTACCACGCGATTGTGGGGCAGGGCGTTAACGAGCTCCGCGTACGCTTTTCGCCATTCGGGCGGGAACACGTACCAGGGCGGTGCGCTGTAGAGGTGTCGATTAATACGGTTCTCGTCCGGTAATGCTTGCGCGCGGACCTCCGGGTTGATCGTGACCGGCCCGTCATTGCTCTCAAAGAAGGCGCCGACAGCGTCGATTCGTGCGCCGCTTTGGCTGATCGTATGGACGGTGCCGGTAGGTCTGTGATCGGAATTCGAGATCGGGTAATCATGCAATTCGTTCATGCGGTTTCACATGCTCCGGGTCAGAAAGTGAGAAGTACTATTGGTCGCCGCGGACGTCCATGCGGATGCGGACGGGGGCGTTGGACGTCTCGGCGAAGTGGCCGATGTGCCCGATGGAGTACTTGGGGGCGGCGGCATTGACCGTAGCGCTCGCTGTGGCATTGGTATCGCGTGGCGCCACGGCGTCGTTGTTGGTCGGCGTGGACAGGGACTCGAAGGCCGACGCTCCGACGCGCGGGGCATGCACCCAGGCCAGGGCCTCGAAATTCTTACACGGAACAGTCGCGATGACCTTGTGGAAGTCCCGGTGATCCAGTCGTTCAGTGCGGCCCTGACGAACCACGACCTGGAAAACCTCATCAGAGATGATCAGTGCGACGAAGGCCCTGCGCTCGACCGCGATGGTTAGCGCCGCGCTGGCCTGGTCACTGCTGACCAGCCGACACAGGTCGTTGATCGCGCTCCCGCGATAGCTGTCCGGCAGCGGGCCGAGATGGACGCTCACCCGCAGGCGTACGGCGGGCGTCGACGCCAGTCGGACCTGGTCGTACCGGTACAGCACACGATCCAGATTCTCGATCAAGGGATCGAGCAGGCGCCACATGCGAGTGGTGGGCAGACCGAGGATGAAACCGTCGCCAGTGTCATTGCGCAGTTCCGGGCTCTGCCACTCCTCGCTTAAGCCACTCTGCGCGAACGCCGTGGCGAGCAGATCGTCAATGTCCTTTCGGACCTGCTCCATCGAGGGGTCCGCAGCGCTGCTGTAATCCCGCATGTCCACCACGAACAAGGCGCGGTGGCGGGGCAGGTCACGTGGATTCCGCTCGTCGATGTCCATATGCTCTTCACTTCGCTTCGGGTGTGACGGCTGTCCGAGTCCGGCAATGATGCGTCTCGCCGGTGGAGTCTCGGTGCCCACTGGTGGGCACCGAGAGGGTGACGTCAATCACGGTGAGGACAAGACATGGGCCTGGGCACGGAGTGCTTCGACGTTCTCCAGGTAGAGGCCGCCGCCAGGTGCCGTACGCACCCAGCCGCGATCACGCCAGGCCTTCAGGGCGCTGCCGACAGCGTTACGCGAGGCGCCAATCAGCTGGGCCAGTTCCTCCTGGGTCAGGATGATGTGCGGAGTCGAACACGACCGGATGGCGGATATCGCGGCTAGACGGACCAGCGTGCAGGCAAGCCGTATCGCCACGGGCGCCATCGCCAGTTCGATGTTGATCCGTTCGGCTGCCCGCAGCCGGCCGATGGACTGGCGCAAGAGTGTGCCGTGCAGCGCGTGCTTGTCCACGAACTGCAGAAACTCCGGGGCGGGAACCGCATGGACCCGGCAAGCCTCCGCCGCGATCACCGTGGCGGTCCGTGGCTGACCGTCCAGTACCGCTAGGTCGCCCAGCAACTCTCCTGCGGCGCGCACGGAGATCAAGGTCTGTTTGCCTTGTCCCGACTTAACCGTGATCATGACGGACCCGGTATGCAGGGCCATCACGTGTGTCCCCGGATCCCCTTGCCGCAGGAGTACGCTCCGCGCAGGGCGGCGTTGCTCTCGGGCAAGTTTGCGTAACTCCGCCCAGAGCGATTCTCCCAATAGCGCGCGATGTGGCTGATACACGTACTTCTTTCCCCCTAGAAGTCGCCGGTGTGCACTCAGCCTCTCCCTATCTCCCCGCCCAGACCAGTAGCACTGTGATACCCAGCCCCAGCAACCCGGTGCAAAGGCAGTCCGTGGCAGTACGAAGGAGTAGGAGCTTGCGTTTCGCCAGGGCGGAAACACCCACCAGATGACGGGCGTAGGCCATGCGAGTGGCGTGTGCCGACATGCGTGTCACTCGTTCCAGCGCCTCGGTCGCTGTTGTCTCGCTGAATGTCAGGAAGAGGAACGGTGAGTGCATGGACCCGTAACGCCTCAGGGACGGCCGGACAGCCGCGATTGCGGGGATGAGTGCAGCGCCGAGTCCGACGCAGGCGATCCCCAGCGCGACCTGACAAGCGACCGTTAGCACTGGCCTGACGGCCAGAGCCGCCACGATGATCGAGAAGATCGCGCCACTCGTGCCACAGATCGCTGCGGCCTTCACATCGCACCGCTGGATTTCAGCGAACGCGTGGTGGCTGAGTGACATGAGGCGCTGTGTGATGACATCCTCGGTCAAATTATCCAGGGCGGCCCTTTTCGCCGGTGCCGATTTCATGAGTCTTCTCCCAATATGTCGCTCCGCCGTCACTCGCTGAACCGAGTGGCATCCTCAAGAGTGCTTCGCCATATCGGTCCCTGCCGCCCAATAGTGGGCACGGTAGGTGCGATCTCGGTCACGGTTTTCGTGTGTGGGGTGGGCTCGCTTCGGCGGGTGGGTCCGCGACAGTCTCGCCAGGTTCGGCCAGCGAGCCGATCTACGGGAGTTCCTCCTTGGCGCTGCTGAGCGGGTGCTGGTGGAGGCGAGCCCCTGGGCCGCATTTTCGGGGATCGAACTGGCGGTCGACGACGAACGAGCCGAAAGGCCGGAACGATAGCAAGGCATGAACCTTCTGGGATTTGCTCTGATGGCGGTGAGACAGCTGCTCCGGCAGTCATTACAGTGGCATCGGGGGCGCCTGAGCATGGTGAGTTCTGATGCGGCGCCAGTCGTAGCGGTACCGAGCCCCTTTGCCAACCCCGGTGCTAACACTGGTCGTGGATTTCGGTAGGTGGCCTTAGAAGATGATCACAGCGATGCGGGTCCTGAGCGGCCAGTTAAGGGTATCGGTGGACGTCGATAGACGATCTGGAACTGGCTACAGATCAGAAGGTGAGGGGTTCGAGTCCTCTCGGCTGCGCAGTAGGTCAAAGGCCCTCGGGGATGATCCCGGAAAGCCTTTGACATAGCCGTACAGCAGCGATAGATAGCAACGCTGTCAGTCGTCACCGTCCAAACTCTGGTTCAGCCGGTCGAGCACCCTCCTGGTCTCGGCGGACGGGATCTGCGTGTAGACGTCCATGGTCATCGAGATCTGCGAGTGTCGCATGATGCGCATAGCCACCCGAGGATGGACGTCGAGGGCGGCCAGGAGCGAGGCGCAGGTGTGTCGGGTGTCGTGGACGCGGATACGCGGGACGCCGGCCTTCCGGCAGTGCGCCTCGAAAGGCGCTTTTCGACCTGGACAACATGCTCATCGATCCCGTGGTCCTTGCTGGTCCATGGGTCGAGCGCCATACGCGTGGACTCGTCGGCCCCATCCCACCGAGTGGCGAGGCGACGTGATTTCATGACAGGTAGGTAGCGCTGGCCCGTCCCCCTGGCCATGTGAGGGAGGGGCGGATATGGAGATCACACCGCAGGCGGTTGTCATTCCCAAGGGGACCGATCACCTGGAACAGGGTAAATACGGCCCAATCTTTCCTCGAACCCCGGCGTGCTACGGGTTCACCATCATCGCGAAGGTCAAGCCCGGCCGTGCCGAGGCGATTCGCGATCACGGTCACACGCTGGCCAAGGCGCTGGAGGCCGACCCGCATCTGCTCGCGCCGCTCAAGCTGCACTATCTGCGCTGGGTGCTGTTCGACGACGACACGCGGTTCATGTACCAGGGCATCTTCGACACCGACTTCGACAAGTACACCGAAGACGCGGTCGACCTGTTCAGCAGGTCAGGGGTGAACACGGCCTTCGAGAACCTTGAGGGGTTTCCCGAGGATTGGCGGACCAACCCCGAGGCGTTCACCCGGTTCGTGCGCGCGCACCACTGCCCGAGCTTCATCGAGTACGGGGAGTATCCGTACGTCACCGCCGACGAGATCAAGAAGGCTCTGCGGATCAAGAGCGCCTTGTCGGAGATGCTGGACCAACTGCAGTGACGCGGCTCACGAAAGGGGGGCCAGATGAACGAGTTCACGACCGCGCGCACGTACAACCAGCACCACGTGCCGCGTCCGTACACCCCCGGCCGGCGGCGGTTGAGCATATACGTGGCGTGGAGTTACCCCGCCGAGGCGGGCCGGAACACGGCCGAGCTGGACAACCGGTTCTCCACCATGACCGAGGTGCGCCGGGTGACCTGGCCGGCCTACGAGGACGGGCGATGGTCGGATCCGCTGCGGTTCCAGCAGGGCATCTCCGGCGGGCTGGAGCTGTTCTTCTGGGGCTGGCTGCCGTTCCAGCAGTTCGTCCAGGAGACCACCGGCCACCCCGTGCCGGTGTATCAGCGCGTCGACCAGGCGGGCTTTCACACCCCCTTGGACGAGCGGGTGCTGGCGGACACCGACACCCTGTTCGTGTGGGGCCTGGATCACATGATCACTGGACAGGACGCCGCGTCCGAGGAGATCGAGGCCGTCCGGGACTTCCTCACGCGCGAGGGGACCTGCCTGGCCCTCGGACCGCACCACGACGTCGGGGCATCGGACGACATGGCCGTACGCGACATGGAGTACCGCCATCACGGCGACGCCTTGGTGCCCCGCCAGCAGCGCTTCGGCCGGTACACCAGATCATTGATGGCAGGTCTTGGAGTGCCGGTGGAGAACCGGTACGGGCTGCGGCCGGCGGTACGGGACGGAAACAAGATCGCCCCGTTGTCCATCGCCAGGGATCTCGACACCAAAGGCTGGCTGGAGGGAGTGACCAGCTTCAACTTCCACCAGCACCTCCCGCACTACGCCGTGCTCACCGAAGCCCCGGACGTCGTCCGCGTACTGGGCAGGCAGCCGATCGACACCGCGCGGCCGCATCCGTTCACCGAGGCGGGCAACAGCGAGTTCAACATGTTCCTGTGGATTCCGCCCCGCGACGACCGGGCCGGTGACGTGATCATGGCCGACTCGACGATCTTCAGCACCCTGTTCGGCGCCGACGACAGCCTGCGCGCCTTCTGGGGAAACCTCGCCTCGGCGAAGTAGCGCCACAGAGAGGCCGGCCATGGGCGGCGACCGAACGCGGGGGGTGCTCGAACTCCACGACATACAACGCGGCGTGCTCAGCCCCCGGCCGACGCCGTACGCGGCGACGTACATCCTGCTCCGCATCGACCACCCCGCGCACGGCAGGGAACTCATGCGACGCGCGAGTACCACGGTGACCTCGGCCGCCGACTCGATCAGCCCGCTGGGCGAGTGCTGGGTCAGCGTCGCGGTCACCTACCACGGCCTCAGAGCGCTCGGCGTGCCACAGGACTCGCTGGACACCTTCGCCTGGGAGTTCCGCCAAGGGATGGCGGCACGGGCCAAAGCACTCGGTGACACCGGACCGAGCAGCCCCGAGAACTGGGAACCACCACTCGGCACCCCCGACGTCCACGTCGTTCTGGTGGCGCTCGCCCCCGACGGAGCACAACTTGAGACGGCCGTCACCCGTGCACGCTCGACCTTTGACACCCTTCCGGGTGTCACACTCATCTGGCGGCAGAACTGCCACGCACTGCCCACCGGCACAGAGCCTTTCGGCTACCGCGACGGCATCAGCAACCCGGCCGTCGAGGGCAGCGACGTACCGGTGTCGAACCAACTGGAGCCACCGCTCAAGGCCGGCGAATTCGTGCTCGGATACCCTGACGAACTCGGCGCCGTCCAGTCACCCCGTCCTGAGGCGCTCGGCCGGAACGGCACCTACATGGCCTTCCGCAAGCTCCACCAACGCGTCGCCGCGTTCCGCCGCTACCTGAAGGACAACTCCACCAGCGCTCAAGACGAGGAAATGCTGGCAGCCAAGATCATGGGACGCTGGCGCAGCGGCGCACCCCTGGCCCTGAGCCCGCTGCACGACGCTCCCGACCTCGGCGCCGACTCGCACCGCAACAACACCTTCCTGTACCGGCACGACGACCCGGCCGGCTTCACCACTCCCGGCGGCTGCCACATCCGCCGCGGTAATCCCCGTGACGCGTCGGTGGCCGGATCCCCGAGGCTGCACCGCATGATCAGACGCGGCACCGCCTACGGCCCGCCACTCCCCGAAAACGTCCTGGATGACGACGACGCCGATCGCGGACTCATGTTCGCCTTCATCGGCGCACACCCGGGCCGGCAATTCGAATTCGTCCAGTCCGAATGGATGAACAGCGGCGTCTTCTTCGGCGCCGGCGACGAACAGGACCCCATCGTCGGCTCCGGCCCCGACCTTCGCGACTTCACGATCCCCCGCAGACCCGTACGCCGGCGCCTGCACGGGCTGCCTCGCTTCGTCGTCACACGCGGCGGCGAATACTGCTTCATACCCGGACTGCGCGCACTGCGCTGGCTCGGCGACCTCCAAGAGTGATGTACAGCAGCGCGTACAGCAACACCGCCTTAGAGGCGCGATAGGGCGACCTGTACAGCAATGCCTTACGGATTATCCACTCGTGTGCCGAGCGTGGGCCTCGTTGATTTCCGCCTCGTGGAGTACGGCCCAGTCGGCCAGGGCTGACAGGGGTTCCAGGAGGGTGCGGCCCAGGGGGGTCAGGCTGTACTCGACGCTTGGGGGGACGGTCGGGTGTACGGCGCGTTGCACCAGGCCGTCGGTTTCGAGGGTTCGCAGGGTGCGGGTCAGCATGCGTTGGCTTATGCCTTCTACGGCGCGGTGCAGGTCGTTGTAGCGGTGGGGGCGGGCTCCGAGGAGGATCACCAGGAGCATGCTCCACTTGTCGCCTACTCGGCGGAAGATGTCGGTCACCGGGCATGCGGCAAGTTCTTCTTTTGGGACGGGGCGGGGGAGGTCGTGTGCCAGTACTGAGGGAACACGGGTGTGCGTACCGGACATGGAACTGCCTTCTTTCGTCAGGCGCGGGGGCGGCCGATGATCGGGTGTGCCGCTTGCGAGCCTAGGGAGGCATGTCGTGCCGGGCCAGATGTCCAAGAACGTTGTCATCAGTGGGGGGACCGCCGGTATGGGGCGGGAGGTGGCGCTGGCACGGGTGGCCCGGGGGGATCGGGTCACGGTGATCGGCAGTAGTGAGGCTCGGGGACGGGTTCTTCTCGATCATGCCGGCAATCCCGGATTGCGGTTTGTCCGGGCTGATCTGTCGTCGATCGCGGAGGTGGAGCGGGTTGTCGCGGATATCGCTGAGCGGTATCAGGTCGTCGACGCGCTGGCGTTGTTCGCGAATCGGGTCAGTCCGAGATATGTCGAGACGGCGGATGGGCTTGAGTCCACCTTCGCGTTGTACTACCTGAGCCGGTATCTGCTCGGTGAATGGCTGCGGCCGTTGCTTGATGTGGCATCCGATCCTGTGATCGTCAATGTGGCCGGGGTGGGGAACACGGCGGGGAAGATTTATTGGGATGATCCGCAGTTGAGGGGTCGTTACGGTCAGGTGCGTGCTCAGCTCCAGGCGGGCCGGGCGAACGACCTGCTCGGTGTCGCGTTCGCCGGTCGGGGGGAGAGCAGGGTTCGGTACGTTCTCTACCATCCTGGATTCACCCGTAGTGGGGCCGACGCATATCCGAATCCGGTCATCAGGAACACGATCAAGCTGCTCGGGAGGGTGTTCGCCAGACCGGTCGCCGACGCGGTACGGCCGGTCGTCGAATGGGTCGACAGGCCGCCTGCGGACGCGCTGACGGCGATCGACCGCGGCAGGGTCGTGGACCCGTCGCTGAAGACCTTGGATCCTGAGGAGGCCGGCCGTCTCATGGTCTACACACGGGACCTACTGCGGGACCGGGGCCACTGAAGTCGTGTGGTCGGCGCCGAAATTTTCAGGCGCCGGGTCGAGGCGTTGATCAGACCTGGAGGCTCGGTCGGCAGGTCCGATGGGTGCTCCGGGGTCGCCGGCCGGTGCCGATCTTTGGCGGTCATGTGGGGTCGTTGACAGTGAGACGTGGTCGGCTTGACGCTTTCGCCGTGGGGCCGACAGTTTCGGACCTCGGCTACCGCTGATCTGAGGCGGGTCGCCGCGACGCGGTGCCCGGGTCGTCGGGTACGACGGTCCGTTGAGTCCGCGGCGTCGTACGGCGTCGGCGTGGTGGTGGCCGTCACTCTGGTCCCCGGCTAAGCCTCCAGCCGGGCCTTAGGAGGAAGCACGCTCATGAACGACGCTCTCACCCAATCGTCGTATCGCGGTCGCCGTCGCGGCGGGCTGTTCATCGGACGTACCTGCGTGCTGGCCCTCGTCGCGTTCACGATGTTGCTGCCGGGTACGGCTGACGCGGCGGTGACCACCAACCAGACCGGGACGCACAACGGGTACTTCTTCTCGTTCTGGACGGACAGCCAGGGCACTGTGTCCATGGAGCTCGGGGCCGGTGGCAACTACAGCACTTCGTGGCGTAACACCAACAACTTCGTCGCGGGTAAGGGCTGGAAGCCTGGGACGCGCAGGACCGTGACGTACTCGGGGAGTTTCAACCCTTCCGGGAACGCGTATCTGACGTTGTACGGGTGGACGCGTAGTCCGCTCGTCGAGTACTACATCGTGGACAACTGGGGGTCGTGGCGGCCCACCGGGACGTACAAGGGGACCGTCACCAGTGACGGCGGCACGTACGACATTTATCTGACCACTCGGTACAACGCTCCCTCGATCGACGGGAACCAGACGTTCAACCAGTACTGGAGCGTCCGGCAGCAGAGGCGCACGGGTGGGACGATCACGGCGGGCAACCACTTCGACGCGTGGGCCCGGAACGGGATGCCTCTCGGGAACCACGACTATCAGATCCTCGCCACGGAGGGTTACCAGAGCAGCGGTAGTTCGAACGTGACGGTGGACGGCACCTCCCCCAGTCCTTCGCCGTCTCCCTCTCCCTCGCCTTCGCCTTCCGCGTCGCCGTCACCTTCGCCGAGCGGTGGCACCGGCGGGCCCTGCCGGGTCTCGTACGTCAAGAACGAGTGGAACAACGGGTTCACGGCCAACGTCACGGTCACCAACACCGGCAGCAGTGCGATCAACGGCTGGACGCTCGGCTGGTCCTTCCCGGCGGGCCAGAAGGTCACCAGTTCCTGGAGCGCGGACGTCAGCCAGAGCGGGTCGTCGGTGACGGCCAGGAACGTCTCCTACAACGGGTCCATAGCGCCGGGAGCGAACACCACGTTCGGCTTCCAGGGAACGCACACAGGTAGCAATCCCAACCCGACGACGTTCACCCTGAACGGCTCCACCTGCACCAACGGCTGACGGGTCTCAGGAGAGATCCATCGGCGTCGGATACGCCGCCACCCGGACGAGGGTGGCGGCGTATCGTCGTCCTGCCGACGGGTTGCCGGCGCCTTCGCTGCATCAGGCCTTCGAGGAGGACGAACGTGGACGTCGCGGGAATCATCGAGAAGATCAAGGACGCGGCCACCGTCCGGCGTGCCTATGGGGACCCCATCGAGTGCGACGGCGTGACGGTGATCCCGGCCGCGCGTGTCGGCGGCGGCGGGGGTGGCGGCGGTGGCGCCGGTGGTCACCGTGAGGGGGAGCCGGCCGGCGAGGGGTCGGGTGGCGGTTTCGGGGTGGGGATCACGCCGACGGGGGTGTTCGTCGTCAAGGACGGCACGGTGCGCTGGAACCCGGCGATCGACTACAACAGGCTCATCGTGGGGAGCCAGATCGTCCTGGTGGTCGCGCTCCTCACGCTGAACGCGATCCTGCGCCGGCGCGCTCGCCGGTCCTGATCCGCCGGGGTCCTAGGCGGCGTAGACCGGTGCCAGGTCGACGAAGATGCGGTAGTCGGTGATCAGGCCGTCGTCGCGGGTGTGCCAGATGGACACGGCCACGACACTGACCTCTTTGCCGTCGAGCCGCCGATAGGTGACCTCGGTCTCGGCGATGGTGTCGGCGTCCACCTGCCAGTTCCGGACGATCCGGTGCCGCAGGCCGGCGATGGTGGAGAAGAACGAGCCCAGTCCGGCGGCGACGGCCGCACGTCCCACCAGCGGCTCGGCGTTGCCGAAGACGAGTGTGGCGTCCTCGGCCAGCAACAGGGCGAACGCCTCGGCGTCGAAAGCGTCGGCTGCCTGGAAAACGCGCCGCACCATATCGTCGGTCATGCCGTCCCTTTCTCGGGAAACCGGGATCACTGGTGGGGACGATACGGCGCGAACGATGGCGTACAACTAGCGAGAAGGTGGGGATCTCGTCGCCATAAGACTCGCCGAAGTCGTAGATTGCGAAATTGGGACACGGCATTCCGATATTCGGCAGGACCGGAAATCGGTTCTCCCGCGAAAACGCCGCGGACAGGGAGGACATGTGACAGAGACACGAGTACTCGTGATCGGTCTCGACCCGGCGAAGATCGAGGGCTGGGACCCGGCACCGGTACAGGCGGCGCTGGCCCGTGGCAGGGCCCGGTTCGACGACCACGGGATCGAGGCCGACTGGTGCCTGGTGACACCCGGTGAGGACCCTGAAGGAGCGATCGAGCAGGCCCTGATCCGCGCGCGGTACGCCTGCGTGGTGATCGGCGGCGGCATACGCAAGCACGAACCGTTGCTCGAACTCTTCGAGAGGACGGTGAACCTGACCCGGCGGCACGCGCCGGACGCGGCCATCGCCTTCAACAACACCCCCGAGGACTGCGCCGACGCGGCGCTACGGTGGCTGCGGTAGCGGACCGGAAGCGCACCGGGTCCGGTGGCCGGGGGAAAACGGTTGCGCCGGCCCTTCATGGTCGGGGATGGTGCGTGCCATGACGGAAACGGTCGATGCGCGCGATGTGGCCGGGCTGGTCGAGGCGGTCAAGCGTGGCGGACGGGTCAAGTTCCTGATGTTCTGGGGGCACCGGCCGCCGCGTTCCGGCGGAGTCGGAGCCGGGTGCCTGTCGCAGTGGTGGCCGGCCGATTTCGTCGAGGACGGCGTCGTCTACCGCACCGCGGAGCATTTCATGATGGCGGCCAAGGCGCGGCTGTTCGGTGACGAGGAGGCGGCGGCGGCGATCGTCGCGGCCGGTCACCCCAAGGAGGCCAAGGATCTCGGACGGCGCGTGCACGGGTTCGACGAGGCCAGATGGACGGCGGCGCGTTTCGACCTGGTGGTCCGCGGCAATCTCGCCAAGTTCGGTCAGCACCCTGAGCTGAGGGAGTTCCTGCTCGCCACCGGTGACCGCGTCCTGGTGGAGGCGAGTCCGGTGGACCGCGTCTGGGGGATCGGGCTCGCGGCCGACGACGAACGAGCCGAGGATCCCGAGTCCTGGCAGGGGGCCAACCTGCTCGGCTTCGCCTTGATGGAGGTCAGGCAGGCGCTCAGGACATGACGGGTACGGTCCGCGGCGGCCGGGACCGGGAGGGAAGCGGGTGGTGATGAGCGGGGACGGGCCTGACGCGGGTGCCAGGGAACAGAGACGGGACAAAGGAGGGATCCTGGGTCCTGTTCTGGTCAACCTCGCGCTCGGTGTGCCGGCTGCCGTGCCGTTCTTCCTGGCATGGTGGCTGGTGACCAATTATCTGCCGATGGACTGCAGGAGTACGCGGGACCTCGGCGACCCGGGGCTCGTCAATTGCAACTACACCGTTCTCGATCAGGCGTCTGTCGTCATGATCCTCCTCGTGCTGAGCGGTGTGTTCATCGTGGGGTTGGTGGCGGTGTTCGATGTGGTCGTGCCGCTGAGCAGGGGCCGGAGTCCGTGGGTGTGGCTCGGCGCGACCGTGCTCATTCCTGTTCCGTTCCTCGTGTGGCTGGGGCTGGCCTGACGGTGGCATGCCGTGCGGCGAGCGCACGGGAACGCGGGGTCGACCGCACGTACGTAGAGGCGCTCGCGGGACGGGGCTCGTCCGTAAGCTGATGGTGTGTCCCCCGCACTGGTACTGCTCGACGGTGTTCGCTGGCAGGGGGTGCGCGTGGTCGGTGATCGCGCGCAGACCCTGCTGGCGGTGCTCGCCATGCACGCGCGCAGCGGGGTCGGGGACGATCGGCTGGTCGAGGAGCTGTGGCCCGAGGAGGCGCCGGCCAACCCGACCAAGGCGCTGCAGGTGGTCGTCTCGCGGACCAGGGCCGCCACGGGGGCCGAGGTCGTGGTGCGCACGCCGCGTGGGTACCGGCTGGGGTTGCCGGCGGGACAGGTGGACGCGCTGCTGCTCGGTGTGCTGGTCGAGCAGGCCCGGGTGGCGCTGGGGGACGGGGACATGGTGCTCGCGCGCCGGCGCGCGGAGGAGGCCATGGGGCTCGTCGCGGACGGGGCCGAGGGGGGTTCCGGAGCGCTGGCCGAGTTGAGAGGGGTCGCGGCGGGGTGGGTGGCCGAGGCGCGGCGGGTGGTGGCGGTGGCGCGGGGCCGGAGCGGGGATCACGAAGAGGCGTTGCCGCTGCTGGAGGAGGCCGCGGCGGCGCGGCCGTTCGACGAGGAGCTGCTGGCGTGTCTGCTGCGCAGTGAGGCCGCGGTGCGGGGGGCCGGTGCGGCCCTGGAGCGGTACGAGCGGTACCGGTCGGGGGTGGTGGCGCGGCTCGGGACCGGGCCGGGGGCGGAGCTCACGCGGGTTCACGCGGAGCTTCTTGTGGCCGACCAGCCGGTGCGCGACGGCATCCTGTACGACGGGTCCTCGTTGCTCGGACGCGACGGTGACATCCGTGCGATACACGCCTTGCTGCAGACCGATCGGGTGGTGTCCATCGTCGGGCCGGGAGGGCTCGGCAAGACACGGCTGGCTCATGTGGCCGGCCGGAACGCGGTGCAGCCGGTCGCGCATTTCGTCGAGCTGGTCGGTGTCTCCTCGGCGGACGGCGTGGTGGGTGAGGTCGGGTCGGCCCTCGGGGTGCGCGACTCGGTCAGCGGACGCCGTGTCCTGAACGCCGGACAGCGGGCCGACGTCCGTGCGCGGATCGCGCAGCAGCTCGATCAGGCGCCGGCGTTGCTGATCCTGGACAACTGCGAGCACGTGATCGAGGCCGTCGCGGAGCTGGTGGCGTTCCTCACCGTGACGACGCGCGACCTGCGGGTGCTGATCACGTCGCGTGCGCCGTTGTCGATCCCCGCGGAACGCGTCTACCTGCTCGGGGAGCTGCCGGCGAAGGACGCGGTGGAGCTGTTCCGGCAGCGTGCCACGGCGGCCAGGCCAGGTGTCCGGATCGACGAGAAGGTCGCAGGTGAGATCGTCGCGCGCCTCGACGGGCTGCCGCTCGCGATCGAGCTCGCCGCGGCCAAGGTGCGGGTGATGTCCGTCGAGGAGATCGAACGGCGGCTGGCCGACCGGTTCGCGCTCCTGCGTGGCGGCAACCGTACGGCTCCCGACCGGCACCAGACGCTGCTCGCGGTGATCGACTGGTCGTGGAACCTGCTGGGGGAGGCGGAACGGCAGGCGCTGCGGTGGTTGTCGCTGTTCGGCGACGGTTTCACCCTGGCGGCGGCCGAGTGCGTACTCGGGCCCTCCGCGCTGCACGCCGTGGACGCGCTGACCGAGCAGTCCATGCTGAGCGTCCGTGAGACGGCGTACGGCCTGCGGTACCGGATGCTGGAGACGGTCAGGGAGTTCGGCCGGATGCGGCTGAGGGAGGCCGGCGAGGAAGAGCTCGCGCGCGCGGCGCAGCGGGACTGGGCGACGTCCTACGCGCAGGAGCACGCCTTCTCGTTGTTCGGGCCGGGGCAGTTCGCGGCGGCCGACGCGTTGCGCGCCGAGGAGGGCAACCTCGCCGATCTGCTCAGGCAGGCTCTCGGCGAGTCCGATCCCGTGACGACCGTCCGGTTGCTGGCCGGGGTCGGCGCGCTGTGGTCGATCCGTGGCGACCACCAGCGGATCATCGCGCACTGGAGAGCGATCAGCCAGGTGATCGGCGGGTGGATGCCGCCACCGGATCTCGTCGAGGTGACCAGGGCCGTCGTGCTGATCACGCTCATGAACATCGCGATCATCACCGATCACCAGGTCGACTCGTTGCACGACCTTCTCCGTAGGCTGCCCTCCACGGAGGGGGAGGACCGGCGGGTCTCGGCGATGGCCACGGTGCTGCTCGCCTGCTCGGGGACCGACGGCCCCGGGATGCGCGGCCGGCTGGCCGAGCTGAGCCGGAGCGAGGACCCGGCACTGGCCATGGCGGCGACGCAGATGAGCGTCCATGTCCTGGAGAACGCCGGTGAGGTGGCGGGGGCCGTCGAGGCGGCCGAGCGGGTCCTGACGATGGTCGGTGCGGATGACGGGCCGTGGGCGAGCGCGATCATGCATACCGTGCTGGCCCACCTGTGCGTACGGCGCGGTGATCGCCGGCGTGCGGTCCGGCACGCGCGGGCCGCGATCCCGGTGCTCAGCAGGATCGGCGCCACCGACGACGAGACCATGCTGCGCTCGGTGCTGCTGAACGCGGCGCTCGCCGACGGCGACCTCGGCACCGCGGAGGCCGAACTGGCGGAGATCAACCGGATCAACGAGAACGAGGCGGTGCTCAGCGGGGCGGCCATGGTGGCGTTGTGCTCGGCGGAACTCGTCCTGGCCCGGGGCGATGTCGAGGCCGCGCTCGCGCAGTACCGGCTGGCCGTCCAGCAGGCACGTGATCTGTGG
Source organism: Sphaerisporangium rubeum (assembly GCF_014207705.1). NCBI lineage: Bacteria > Bacillati > Actinomycetota > Actinomycetes > Streptosporangiales > Streptosporangiaceae > Sphaerisporangium > Sphaerisporangium rubeum. The sequence goes on along the minus strand of NZ_JACHIU010000001.1, from coordinate 7,397,456 downwards.
CTGCCGGGGGTGCCGCGCACCGTAGTGACGCCGTGGACGGTGATCGCGGTGTCGGTGAGCCTGACGGCCTACGCCTACCACGCCGGACCGCAGGACGTCTCGTACGGCAGGCAGTTGTTCGCCGACGCGCTCGCGTACGACGTGCTCGCCGTGGACGACCCCGTGCTCGACTACCCGCTGTGCGGTTCCCTGCTCTTCGCGCTCGGCGTCTGGGGGCTGCTGCGGGGAGCCATGGCGGAGGGCGACGCGGTCAGGTTGCTCGTCATCGCCGATCGGTTCGCCTACAACGGCGGCATGCCGGGCATGGCCTTCGAGCTGGTCGAAGGCCACGCGGAGCGCGCCGCGCCCGGCATGATCGCCGCCGTGCGGGCCGAGTACGGCGATCGGCGCGGCTCCGGTCTGCTCGACGAGGCGAGGAGCCTCGTCGAGCGGATCTCCGGTCGTGGCTCGCGTGGGTCACATGTGTCGCTTGTAGCTGCGGACCGACAGCGGCGCGAAGATCAGTATGACGGCCAGGCCCGCGATGATCGTCCAGGCCACCTCTCCGGTGACGGAGCCGTTGTTGGCGAGGTCGCGCGCGGCCGTGACGAGGTGTGAGACCGGGTTGACCCGGACGAACGCGGCCAGTGCACTCGGCAGGGTGTCGACCGGGACGAAGGCGTTCGACAGGAACGTCAGCGGAAAAAGGATCATCATGGAGACCCCCTGCACGGTCCGAGCGCTCTGGACGAGCGTGCCGACCCAGGTGAAGATCCACGCCAGCGACCAGCCCGTGAAGATCGACAACAGGATCGCGGCGAGCACACCGCCGGCGCCGCCGCCGGGACGGTAGCCCATCAGCAGGCCCATGCCGAAGGTCAAGGTGGCCGCGATCGTGTACCGCAGCAGGTCGGCCACCATCGGGCCGGCGAGTGGCGCGATCCTCGCGATCGGCAGCGACTTGAACCGGTCGAAGACCCCCTTGTCCATGTCCTCACGCAGTTGCGTCCCCGTGGCCATACATGTCGTCAGCACGGTCTGGGCCAGGATGCCGGGGACCATCAGCGGCAGGTAGCTCTGCACGTCGCCGGAGATGGCGCCACCGAAGATGTAGGCGAACATCGCGGTGAACAGGATGGGTTGCAGCGCCACGTCGAAAAACTGTTCCGGGTTGCGGAGCATCTTCTTGAAGGCCCGCCACGCCATCATCAGGGTCTGTTCCAGCGTCTCGGCCACTGAGACACGCCGCCTGGCGGACGCCACGCGGTCGGCGGGCCGGACCACCTGGCGGGCCGGTGCGGTGATCGTGCTCATCTGTGGTCCTCCGTGGCGGTGTCCGGCTCGCCGGTCTTGTCGTCTGTCTCGTGGCCGGTCAGGGCCAGGAACACCTCGTCGAGGCTGGGCTTGTCCACGCTCACCGAGGTGATCGACACCCCGGCGGTGCGCAGCGCGATCAGTACGTCCGCGGCGAGGTCGGCCTGGTCGAGCGCGACGTTGAGCCGGCCGCGCTCGGGGCTGAGCACGGGCTCGGAGCCGAGGACGCGCCGCACGACGTCCGCGGCGGCGGCCACCTGGCCGGGGTCGGCGAGCAGCAACTGGAGGGTGGAGTCGCCGACCGTGGTCTTCAGCTCGTCGGGGGTGCCTTCGGCGACCTTGCGGCCGTGGTCGATGACGGCGACGCGGTCGGCGAGCTGGTCGGCCTCGTCCAGGTACTGCGTGGTCAGCAGCACCGTGCAGCCGTCCACGACCAGGCCGCGGATGGTGTCCCACATCTGGCCGCGTGTCCGCGGGTCGAGGCCGGTGGTCGGCTCGTCGAGGAAGATCAGTGGTGGTCTGGTGATCAGGCTGGCCGCGAGGTCGAGTCGCCGGCGCATGCCGCCGGAGAACTGCGAGATCGGTTTGGCGGCGGCGTCCTCCAGGCCGAACTGCCCGAGCAGTTCGGCGGAGATACGCCGCGCGCGGGCCGCGGGGATGCCCTGCAGGCGGCTGAAGAGCCAGAGGTTCTCGCGGGCCGTGAGGTTCTCGTCGACCGACGCGTACTGTCCGGTGACGCCGACGAGCTGGCGGATGACGTGCGGGTTGTTCGCGACGTCGACGCCGAAGATCTCGGCGCGGCCCGCGTCGATCTTCAGCAGGGTGGCCAGCATCCGTAGCGTTGTGGTCTTGCCTGCGCCGTTCGGGCCGAGGACGCCGAAGATCTCACCGGGGTGCACCTCCAGGTCGATCCCGTCGACGGCACGGTGCTCGCCGAACGTCTTCACCAGGCCTTGCGCGCGTACGGCGAGATCGGTGCCTCCGCCGGGAGCCGGGACCGTCCCGGTGCGTCCGAGTTCTGTGATGCTCATGGCTTCACTGTCGGCGGAGCCGGTTTCACGGTGCCCTCGACCGGGTTTCACCGGTTGCCACACCGTGGAACAGGCCGCTCACCAGGGGATACTCCTCGCGGTAGTGAGACGGGGCCGTTCCGTGCCGACAGAAAACGGGGTGACATTCGGCCTCTCGTGCCGGAGGGTTGGTGCGGTCGATGAGTTTTTGTCGGTGGGGCCCGGCAGTCTTGGGTTTGACCGCGAGTTCATGTGAGACCCCCGGCTGGGGGCCAGCCGTGAAGACGTCATGTCCGACAAACCCGATTGAGGTTGCCGTGTCTGTTACACAGCTTGATACGCCTGGCAAGTCCGAGGCCCCCGTCTCAGGACGCACGCCGGCCGTGATCCGGCTGCTGGTGCTGGCCACGTTCGTGGTGATCCTGAACGAAACGATCATGATCAACGCGATCCCCCGGTTGATGGAAGCTCTGGCGATCACCGAGCAGACCGCGCAGTGGCTGTCGACCGCCTTCATGTTGACCATGGCCGCGGTCATCCCGATCACCGGCTGGCTGCTGCAGCGGATCTCCACCCGCCGCGCGTACGCCACGGCGATGGGGTTGTTCCTGCTCGGCACGGCGCTCGCCGCCGTGGCGCCGACGTTCGAGGTGCTGCTCGGAGCCCGCATCGTCCAGGCGTCGGGGACCGCCGTGATGATGCCGCTGCTGATGACCACGCTCATGCAGGTGGTGCCGGAGCGCGACAGAGGCCGGGTGATGGGGAACGTCAGCCTGGCGATCTCCGTCGCACCCGCCATGGGTCCGACGGTGTCGGGGCTGATCCTCCAGTTCGGGTCCTGGCGGCTGCTGTTCCTCGTGGTGCTTCCCATCGCGGGCCTGATCACGTGGGGCGGGCTGAGGCAGCTCAAGAACGTCGGCGAGACGAAGTACAGCACCATCGACTGGGCCAGCGTCGTGACCGCGGCCGCCGGTTTCGGCGGGCTGGTCTACGGGCTCAGCCGGTTCGAGGGTGGCGACCCCACGGTCGCGTCCACGATCGTGGTGGCCGGGCTCGTCCTCATCGCGGTCTTCGTCGCGCGGCAGCTCCGGCTGCAGAAGCGCGGCACGCCGCTGATGGACCTGCGCACCCTGACCCACCGCACCTACACGGTCGCGCTGGTCCTGATGTCCGTGGCCTTCATGGCGATGCTCGGCTCGATGATCCTGCTGCCGCTGTACCTGCAGAACCTCCGCGGGCTGAGCGCTCTGGAGACCGGGCTTCTGGTGATGCCGGGTGGCCTCGCCATGGGACTGCTCGGCCCGACCGTCGGCCGCCTGTTCGACCGGTTCGGTGGCCGGGTCCTGGTCATCCCCGGCGCGGTCCTGATCACGCTGACGCTCGCCGGCTTCACCCAGGTCACCATGACCACGCCGTTCTGGATGATCCTCGGTCTGCACGCGCTGCTGATGGTGAGCCTGGCCGCGATGTTCACCCCGGTGTTCACCCTCGCGCTCGGCTCGGTCCCGCCGCCTCTGTACCCCCACGCCAGCTCGATCCTGAGCACGTTGCAGCAGGTCGCGGCGGCCATCGGCACCGCGCTCGTGATCACCGTCATGAGTGTGCGTGCCGATGCTCTGCGGTCGGCCGGAGCCACCGACGCGCTCGCGCTCCTCGGCGGCATGCGGCTGGCCTTCATCATCGGCGCGGCGCTGTCCCTCGTCGTGATCGTCACCGCGCTGCTCCTCCCCGCGCGGGCCGGCACCTCCGGTGAGGCCGCGCCTGCGGTCCACTGAGACCGGCGCCACACCACAGCGGCAGGGCCGCTTCCGGGAGACCGGAAGCGGCCCTGCCGTGTGTGCGGGAATCAGGCGCCGACGTACGCCGCGAGGTGCTCGCCGGTCAGGGTGGAGCGTGCGGCCACGAGGTCGGCCGGGGTGCCTTCGAACACGATCCGGCCGCCGTCGTGGCCCGCACCCGGGCCGATGTCGATGATCCAGTCGGCGTGGGCCATGACGGCCTGGTGGTGTTCGACGACGATGACCGACTTGCCGGAGTCGACGAGCCGGTCGAGCAGGCCGAGCAGTTGCTCGACGTCGGCGAGGTGCAGGCCGGTGGTCGGCTCGTCGAGCACGTAGATCCCACCCTTCTCCGCCATGTGGACGGCCAGCTTGAGGCGCTGCCGTTCGCCACCCGACAAAGTGGTGAGCGGCTGGCCCAGCGTGAGGTAGCCGAGCCCGACGTCGGCGAGCCGCTTGAGCACGGCGTGCGCCGCCGGGGTGCGTGCCTCGCCGGCGCCGAAGAACTCCTCGGCCTCGGCCACCGACATGGCGAGCACCTCGCTGATGTCCCGGCCGCCGAACCGGTGCTCGAGCACCGACGCCTCGAACCGCCTGCCGTCGCACTCGTCGCAGGTCGTGGCGACGCCGGCCATCATGGCGAGGTCGGTGTAGATCACTCCGGCGCCGTTGCACCCGGGGCAGGCGCCTTCGGAGTTGGCGCTGAACAGCGCCGGCTTCACCCCGTTGGCCTTGGCGAACGCCTTGCGGATCGGGTCGAGCAGCCCGGTGTACGTCGCCGGGTTGCTCCGCCGTGAACCGCGGATCGGGCTCTGGTCGACCGACACCACCCCGGCGCCGGCGGGGATCGATCCGTGCACGAGCGAGCTCTTGCCTGAGCCCGCCACACCGGTCACGACCACCAGCACACCGAGCGGGATGTCGACGTCCACGTCACGCAGGTTGTGCGCCGTGGCGCCACGGATCTCCACCCTGCCGGTGGGTGTGCGCGGCTTCTCCTTGAGCGCCGCGCGGTCGTCGAGGTGCCGGCCGGTGACGGTGCCGGAGGACCGCAACCCTTCGACGTCACCTTCGTAGCAGATGGTGCCGCCGGCGCTGCCGGCGCCGGGGCCGATGTCGATGACGTGGTCGGCGACCGCGATCGTCTCGGGTTCGTGCTCCACCACGAGCACCGTGTTGCCTTTGTCCCGCAGCCGCAGCAGCAACTCGTTCATCCGCTGGATGTCGTGGGGATGCAGGCCCGTGGTGGGCTCGTCGAAGACGTACGTGGTGTCGGTGAGCGACGAGCCGAGGTGCCTGATCATCTTGGTGCGCTGCGACTCGCCACCGGAAAGCGTGCCGGACGGCCGGTCCAGCGAGAGGTAGCCGAGCCCGATCTCGACGAACGAGTCGAGCGTCCTGCGCAGGTTGGCGAGCAGCGGCGCCACCGACGGCTCGTCGAGCTCGCCGATCCACTCGGCCAGGTCGCTGATCTGTGTCGCGCAGACGTCCGCGATGCTCATCCCGTTGATCTTGGACGACCGGGCCGCCTCGCTGAGCCGGGTGCCGTCGCACTCGGGACAGGTGGTGAACGTCATCGCGCGCTCCACGAACGCGCGGACGTGCGGCTGGAGCGCGTCGACGTCCTTGGACAGGAACGACTTCTGGATCTTCGGGATCAGGCCTTCGTAGGTCAGGTTGATGCCGTCGACCTTGATCTTGGTCGGTTCCTTGTGCAGGAGGTCGTGCAGTTCCTTCTTGGTGAACTTCGCGATGGGCTTGTCCGGGTCGAAGAAGCCGCAGCCGTTGAAGATGCGGCCGTACCACCCGTCCATGCTGTAGCCGGGGATGGTCAGCGCGCCTTCGTTGAGCGACTTGCTGTCGTCGTACAACTGGGACAGGTCGATGTCGGTGACCGACCCCCGCCCCTCACAGCGGGTGCACATGCCGCCGGTGCGGGTGAAGGTCGCCTTGACGGTCTTGGCGTTGCCGCGCTCGACGGTGATCGCGCCGCTGGCGCGCACCGAGGGGACGTTGAAGGAGAACGCGTTCGGCGAGCCGATGTGCGGCCGGCCGAGCCGGCTGAACAGGATGCGCAGCATCGCGTTGGCGTCGGTGGCGGTGCCGACCGTGGACCGGGGGTCGGACCCCATCCGCTGCTGGTCGACGATGATCGCGGTCGTCAGCCCGTCGAGCACGTCCACGTCGGGCCGCGCCGACGCCGGCATGAAGCCCTGCACGAACGCGCTGTAGGTCTCGTTGATCATCCGCTGCGACTCCGCGGCGATCGTGCCGAACACCAGCGAGCTCTTTCCCGACCCCGAGACACCGGTGAAGACCGTCAGCCTGCGCTTCGGGATCTCGACGCTGACGTCCTTGAGGTTGTTCACGCGCGCGCCGTGCACGCGGATCAGATCGTGGCTGTCGGCGATGTGCGGTTCGGCCGACAGCCGGTCCGTCCTCGTGCTCATAAGTGTCGTCTCTCCATCTTCGTCGCCGGCGGTGGTGGGAGCCCGGCCGGGCTCCCACCGGGGTCGTGTCCGGATCAGTGCACTTCCTGGATGCGGACCATGTTGCCCGCGGGGTCGCGGAAGGCGCAGTCGCGGATCCCGTACGGCTGGTCGGTCGGCTCCTGGACGACGTCGGCGTCGCCGGCCTGCAACCGCTCGAAGGTCGCGTCGACGTCCTTGGTGGCCAGGATGATGCTCGCGTAGGTGCCCTTGGCCATCATCTCGGTGACGACGCGCCGCTCGTCGTCGGTGATGCCGGGGTCGACGGCCGGCGGGTGCAGCACGATGGACGTGCCGGGCTGGTCGGCCGGGCCGACCGTGATCCAGCGCATCCCGCCGTACCCGACGTCGTTGCGCACCTCGAAGCCGAGGGTGTCGCGGTAGAAGGCCAGCGCCGCGTCGGGGTCGTCGTGGGGGAGGAAAGTCGCGCTAATGGTGATGTCCATGCAGGTCAGGCTAGTTGTGCCTCGGGGACTCGCGCTTCTCGATTCCTGACCGGTCTCGTCACCTGTTTGGCGACGCACGACGGAATCCCCCTGGCGTCCCGCGCGGCCTCCCGCCGGTAGACGCTCGGTGGCATGCCGACCAGTTCGGTGAAGCGTGTGCTGAAGGTGCCGAGCGACGAGCAGCCGACCTCGAAGCACACCTCGGTGACGCTGAGGTCGCCACGACGCAGCAACGCCATGGCGCGCTCGATGCGCCGTGTCATCAGGTAGGAGTACGGCGACTCACCGTAGGCGAGCCGGAACTGACGGCTGAGGTGTCCGGCCGACATGTTCACGCCGGCGGCGAGCGCCTCGACGTTCAGCGGCTGCGCGTACTCCCGGTCGATGCGGTCACGGACCCGGCGTAGCCGCGCGAGGTCGCGCAGGTGCTCCGCCGCGGCGGGTCTACTGCTCACACGGACCATCATGCCACTTCGCGTCCGCTTTGCCGGGTTTCTTGACCGGTCCACAGGGGCCCGGCACGGCTCGCGAAGAGACACCGGCTCACTGAAATATTCATCTCCCCAGCAGGCGTGACGTGATCGTCACGTCCCCAGCCTGCTCACACATCACGGTCCCCCCGGTGCGCTTCCGGCCACGTTGACCAGGTTCTCCCACCCCTTTCATGCTCAGACGAAATACCGATGACGGGACGTTCTGGAAGGACTCACCATGAAAGGTCGACTGGCGGTCTCATGGGCCGTCGCGCTGCTGGCCGCGGCGGGTTTCCTGATCCCCGCGGTGGCGAGCGCGGCATCCGGAGGCACGAGTGGTGTGGCCACGACGACGCCTCCCGGCTCGCCGAGTCCGAGTCCGTCGCTGTTATGGCCCTGCTACGACCCCCGGACGCTCCCGCCGAGCAGCCCGCCGAAGACGCCGCCGACCTTCACCGGCACGCCGGAAGCGGTGCAGGTGGTCAACAACTACGTGCGCATGCGCTGGACCGCCGCCACCGACCCGGACGGCATCGCCTGTTACCAGGTGTTCGAGGTGCTCAACGGCAACAAGGTCAAGGTCGCGACCTTCGGCCCTGGCGTGACAGAAGGCTCGTTCGCCGTGGCCTGGCCGTCAGGCACCACACCAACGCGCGTCGCCACCATTTATGTGGTGGCCATCGACTCGTGGGGTGCGGAAACCGCGTCCCCGAGCGTCCAGGTCACCATCCACAACGACATCATCACGTCGCCCAGTCCCACCCCGACCCCCAACCCCTCGGGCCCCTGCCGCGTCGCCTACAGCTCCAACGGATGGCCCGGCGGCATGACGGCGTCGGTGTCCATCACCAACACCGGCACGACCGCGATCTCCGGATGGCGCCTGACCTTCACCTATCCCGACCCCGGCCAGCGTGTCACCGGCGGCTGGTCCGCCACGTGGTCGCAGACCGGCTCGGCCGTGACCGCCACCGCGATGTCCTGGAACCAGAACATCGCCCCCGGCGCGACCATCGTCATCGGTTATTACGGCGTCAACCAAGGGGCCAACCCGTCCCCGACGACCTTCCAGCTCAACGGCGCCACCTGCCGGTGACTCCGGGACCCGTGGACGGCCTGAGCAGGCCGTCCACGGTCTCACCCGGTGACCTCGGGGATCCGGTAGACGGTCACGTGGGAACGTGACTCGGCGGTGAACTCCGATCCGGTCCAGTCCGCGTGCCTGGATTCCAGCTCGAAGCCCGCGAGCTCGGCCATGAGGTCGAGCTCGGAGGGCCAGATGTACCGGTGAGGGCTGCGGTACAGCCGGGCCTGTCTGGTGTCGTCGAACCTGAAGTGGTGCGAGACGAGGTGCTGGCGCAGCACGTCGAAGGTGTCGACCCCGATGTAGCCGGGTTCGCAGTGCCAGACCGTGGCCTGGCTGCCAGGTGGCAACCGGCGCAGGTCCGGCGCCCCCAGCTCGACGACGAACCGGCCGCCGGGCCGCAGGTGCCGCGCGGCGTTACGGAAGCACGCGACCTGCTCGGCCTGTGTGAGCAGGTTCGAGATGGTGTTGTAGACCAGGTAGACGAGGGTGAACTCACCGGGGACGACGGTCGTCGCCATGTCGCCGCGCACCACCGGGATCACGGCCTCGCCGGCCTTGGTCCTGAGCTGCTCGATCATCGCGGCGGACAGCTCGATCCCGGTGACCGGCACCCCCCGTTCCGCGAGCGGCACGGCCACGCGTCCGGTGCCGACGGCGAACTCGAGCGCGGCCCCCTCACCCGCCAGCTCGGCGAGCCGGTCCACGACCGGCCCGAGCACCTCGGGGGCGAACATCCCGGTCCCCGGCGTGTCATAGCGTCGCGCGGTCTCGGCGTCCCAGATCTCCTCCTGTCGCATCCCCTCACGATCGTCGCGCTCCGTGCGCGGTGTCCAATGATTTAGCGAGGTGACAGGCCCTCGCCGTGAGGGGATCAGCGGAAGGGGCCGGTGACGCAGTAGGTGATGCCTCCGGTGGAGGAACCCGAGGTGCCGCGCTGTGAGGAGAAGTACAGGCGGTCGCCGGGTCATGCACAGGTCCACGGGTCGTCCAGGAGGCGGGGGCCGTCAGGGGTGCGGGTCAGGACGGGGCCGTGGGGGCGGGCCCAGGCGGTGAGGGAGACGCCGCCGCTCGGGGTCTCCATCTGGCAGTCGATACGGCCCGGCAGCGCGGTGAAGGACGTGACGAGGCGTGCGGCCTCGTCGCGGGCCAGGGGGTGAGGGGTGCGGACCAGCAGATCCAGGTCGCTGCCGGGGTGGGTGGCCGCGCGGCCGGTGGCCAGTTCGTAGCCGACACCACCGATGGGGCCCCAGGCGGCGCCGTCCAGTTCGATGGACAGGACGTGGGCCGCGGCGGTGAGGATCAGGCCGAGCAGGACGAGCCTCGGCCGCCGGCCGGTCAGCTCTTCGGGAGGTACGACGCACGTGATCGCGTGCACGGGGACGAGCGCGGTGTGCCACTGCCGCCGGCCGGGGCCGCGCATGCCGACGGGGACGAAACCCGGCGGGTGCGCCGCGCGCCGCACGACCCCCCACGGGTCGGTGGCGAGGGTCGCGCTCATCCAGGCGGGAACCGGCCCGCGCAGGGCCGCGCTCCCGACGAAGCGCACAAGATCATGCGGACGCGCGGTCAGCGCGTCCGTCCGAAGGGATCGCCTCCCCGCGTCCGTCCGAGGCCCGGGATCGCCTCCCCGCGTCACGGCCATAGCGGCGTGATGCCGCGGACGTCCGTGCGGCTAACCCCGGCGCGGGTAGATCTTTTCCCGCGGCGTCACCCGGAGCGCCGCACCAGCAGGGTGACGAAGCCGAGCAGGCCGCGGTAACCGGTGAGCCACAGGTCGCGGTGTTCCTTGGCGACGGCCACCGCCTGGTCGCCGTCCGGCCCCGGCCGGCCGGCCCCCCACCGTGCCAGAGTGCCGGTCCACGACCACTCATAGTCGTCCCACTCGGCGAGTGTGCTCGTGTGCGCGTAGACGGTCAGCCAGCCGTGGGCCTCCACGGTCTCCACCGTGGCCGGCAGGTCCTGGTAGTCACCGATCGACTGCACGAGGCCGGCGCTCGGCGGATGTTCCCAGAAAGCCTCGCCGACCAGGGCAAGCCCGCCGGGACGGACGAAGCCGGCGACGGCCTCCATGGTCTTCGCGAGACCGCCGAAGGCGTGGGTCGCGCCGACGCAGAGCACCAGGTCGTACGGCTCACCGCCGGCGAACCGGTCCGCCGGCGTGAGATGCAGGCCGAGCCGGTGCGCGAGACCGCGCGTGCCTGCCGCGCGTCCGGCGGACTCCAGTGCCTCCGCCGAGATGTCCACACCGTCCGCCACGGCCGAGGGGTACAGCTCAAGCGCGCGCAGCGACCATTCGGCCTCACCGCAGCCGAGGTCGAGGATCCGGGCCTCCTCGGGGAGCGCCGCGCGGCGCAGCAGCCGGTCGAGGTTCTCCGGGAAGATCGGTGAGGCGATGGGGTGGTCGTGGTGCGCGATCGCGCTGAGTGCCTGGCGGTCCATGCCGCCAATGCTGCCAACGACCGCAAACGGTTTTCGCCTTGCGCTTCTCGGCGCCGGCATCGCGTCTGTCAGTGCCGGTCCGCGCCGATGACCGACGGCAGCCGGAGCTTGTCGTGGCTCTCGGAGCCCGGTGCGGACAGGTCGTGCGCCGCTCCGCGCTTTCCGGTGGAACCGTTCACGTCATTCTTCGGTCACGCTCACCCGGTCGGGGTAGAACGCGACGTGACCGGCGATCTCGCGTACCGGGTCGTACGGTGTGCGGTACGTCCACACGGCGTCGGTGAGCTCCTGGCCGTCGACGGTCAGGTGGTAGTAGGACGCCTCACCCTTGTAGGGGCAGTAGGTCTGCGAGTCGCTGGCGAGCAGCAGGTCCGGGTTCACGTCCTGGAGCGGGATGTAGTGGACGGGAGGGTAGGTCGACTCGCGCAGCACCAGCGACGACGTCGTGTCGGCGACGATCGTGTCGCCGACGCGCGCGACGACGCGGCTCTTGCCGGGCTCGACGGTGATGGGGTGATCGGGGCCCGGGGTCAGCACCTGACGGCTCATGATCGGGTTCCTTTCGCGAGCTGACTTTCTGTGCCTTTCGCACGCTACGTCACCACGGGACAGCCGCGGACGGCGCGTGGCCTCACCGCCGTCAACCGCTTGTGGCGGCGTCGGCACTGGGGTCGCTGTCCCCGCCGGCCGGGGACGTGCCGAGCGAGAGGGGACGGTGGGGTGCGGCGGGGATCAGGGGGAGGCGCAGGGCGAACCTCGCACCGTACGGGGAGTCCTCGACACGCAGGGTGCCGTCGTGCGCGAGAGCGATGTCGCGGGAGATGGCGAGGCCGAGGCCGCTGCCGCCGGGTTCGCGGCGCCGGCCCGATTCCAGGCGGACGAAGCGCTCGAAGACCCGTTCCCTGTCGGCCGGTGCGATGCCGTCGCCGTCGTCGGTCACGGTGATCACGGCGTACTCGTCGTCACGGCCGGCGGTCACCTCGATCCGGCTCTCGGCGTGCCGCCGCGCGTTGGCGAGGAGATTGCCGATGAGGCGGACGAGCTGGATCCTGCTGCCGCGCACGATCAGGCCGCGCGCGACGCGCATGTCCACAGGCGGGCCGCCGGCCATCGCCGTGACCTCGTCCTCGACCAGATCGCCGAGGTCCAGTGGCTCGTGCGCCGCCGGGTCGCCGGCCCGCAGCCTGGCCAGCACCAGCAGATCGTCGACGATCATCTCCAGGCGCCGGGTCACCAGCAGGGAATCCTGGATGGCCTGACGGGGGTCGACGTCACCGGGGTACATCATCGCCTCTTCCAGGCGGGTGCGCAGTCCTGTCAGCGGTGTCCGCAGCTCGTGTGAGGTGGTGGAGGCGAACCGGCTCTGCTGCCGCACCGCCTCCTCCAGCCGGTCGAGGGTCTGGTTGGCGGTGCACGCCAGGTTCGCGAACTCGTTGTGGCCGTGCGGCTCGGGGACCCGCAGGCTGAGGTCGCTCGCCGTGATCTCCGCCATGGTGGACCTGATGCCTTCCACGGTCCGCAGGGTGCGTCCGCCGACCCACCAGTTCCCCCAGGCGATCAGGCCTGTGAGCAGCAGGACTCCGCCGGCGGTCAGCCATTCGAGCAGGTGCGAGGCCAGGAGAGGCGGCTGGACCATCCCCGCGTAGACGAAGTGGGGGACGCCGTGCCAGATCTCCTTGGTCTCCAGCGGAGGCAGGCGGACGGCGGTGACCATGAGGCACCGGCCGTGCCTGGGGCAGACCACCTGGTCCTCGATCCGGTTGTCCGGAGGCGGCTGCGCGGTGCCGAGCGGCCGAAGGCGAGCCGCCGCCGGGGACGCCAGTTCCACATGGCCGTGAGAGTCGACGAGTTGCAGCAGGTTGACGCGGCCCTCCCCGGCGGGTAGCGGGGTGCTGCCGGGTTTGAAGGTGCCGACCCAGTTGGTCGCGGCGCGTTGCGCCTCCTGGTAGACGGCGGCCTCACCGCGGTCGAGTGCCAGGAAGTCGAGGCTGGCGCCGATCATCGACAGGAACAGCAACGACAGCGCGGTCACGGCGATCGTGGTGCGCGCGCGTATGGAGTCCGGGAGAAGCGACACGCACCCTCCGAGGTGAAAGCCCAGTTCAGATACATTTGGACGGTATCTACCGGCTTGGTATGGCTGCAATCGCGTGCCTGGCCCTGTACCGATACCAGGCGGGTGCGTTGCCGTACCGTGACGGTCGCTTTGCCGCCGGGCCGGCAGGCGGCCGGGAACGCGGCCGGGCCCCCGCGCGTGCGCGCGAGGGCCCGGAAGTGAAGCGGGATCAGGTGGTGCCGGTGCAGGTGAGCGAGGACGGGGTCTGGCTGTTGCCGTTGGCGAGGAACCCGAAGTTGGTCGTCGCGCCGGAACCGAGGTTGCCGTTGTAGCTGGCGTTGGTCACCGTGACGGAGCCGCCGCTGCCGCTGAGGGTGCCGTTCCAGACCTGCGTGATGGTCTGGCCACCGGAGAACGTCCACTGGACGCGCCAGCCGCGGATGGCCGAGGAGCCGTTGCGCACGGTGACCTCACCCTGGAAGCCGCCGGACCACGAGTTGGTGAGCGAGAAGGTCGCGGTGCAGCCCGCGCCACCGGTCGGGGTCGGAGTCGGCGTGGGGGTCGGGGTCGGCGTGGGAGTGGGGGTGGGGGTGGGGGTCGGCGTACGCGGCGGGGTCGGGGTGGGGGTGTTGGTGGGAGGCGGCGCGGCGATGGCCAGGTCGTAGGCCCGCTGCGGCACGAACTGCCCGGCGGGGGCGATGCAGCCGTCGGACTCACCCGGGGGCTTCACCCACAGGTAGGCCTCGATCTGGGAGTCGCCGGTCTGGTTGGTGCTCCAGGTGCCGGTGGCGCGGCCACCCGGGTCGCACCATTCGCTGCCCTGCGGCCCGTTGCCGTTGCGGCTGGTGTCGATGACGGCCTTCAGCCGGGAGTTGCCGATCGCGGACAGCACGCTCTTGGCGTACGACACCAGGCCGGGGGTGGACCGGTAGTTCGAGACGTTCACCGCGATGCCGTCGGCGCTGTTGGAGATGTCCGCGCCGTTGAGGCGGCTCGCGGCCTCACCGGCGTTGACCCAGGCGTCGTGGCCGATGTCGAAGAACACCTTGACCTGGGACGACGTGGAGCGGAACTTCTTGCCGGCGTACGCCATCGAGGCCTTGACCTCGTTCTGCTGCGAGGCGTTCATGCAGTTCGGCATGATCGCGAGCGCGTCCGGCTCCAGGATGATGATGGCGGGACGGCCGCCGAGGCCGAGCGCCACCTGGTCGATCCAGGCGCGGTAGGACGAGTGGTCGGGTGCGCCACCGGCGCTCGGGCCGCCGCAGTCGCGGTTCGGCATCTCGTAGACGACCATGATCGGGATCTTGCCGGCCGACGCGGCGGCGCTGACGTAGGAGTTCACCTCGCTGCGGACGGTGCTGGGGTTGTAGCTGGCGTACCAGCGGCCCTGCGGGACGGCGGCGATCCGGTCCCGGATCACGGCGGTCTTGCTGTCGTTGGGGTTCGCGGCCACCCACTTGGCGGCGCTCGTTGTGGGATCGGTGTAGTACACCGAATCGGCGGCCTGGGCGGCAGGGGTGAAGATCGCCATCCCCGCCGCGGCCGTGGCGGCCGCTGTCACGATGGCGGTCACCAGTGACCTTCTGCGAGACATGAATACTCCGTCCGAGGGGTATGTGGGAGCGCTCCCACTGCTCGGATAGTAGGAAGCATCGCCGGGTCTCCAGAAGAGCCGGTCACCTCGCCTTGGGTCCGCGAACCCTATCGCCGCAGGCGGGACCGGAATGAAACTTTGTCCCCATGTGAAAATTTCAGCACATCAGGTGTCCTGAGACTGTGATGTGTGCGGGCCATCGTCCTGTTCATGGCACGGTGTCCTGGCCTCCGGCGGATGCGACCATCGCGTCGAGTGTCTGGGTCATGTGGGTGCGCAGTTCGGTGAGGCGGACCTCCAGGATGATCGACGCGCTCTCCGGGCCGGCTTCGATGTAGTCGCGCAGCAGGCTCCGGCCGGGGCCGTGGACGAAGCTGTGGCGCACCAGGGTCTGCGTGGCGGACGCGGCGGGTTCCAGCTCGTAGCGCCAGGTGGAAGAAGGAAGAGCCGGATCGCGGTCGTCGAGGACGATCCAGGCGAAGGCGCGAGGCGGGTCGAGCTCGGTGATGGTGGACGTGGTGGTCCAGGCGGCGTCCTGGCGAAGGTTGCGGCACTGGAAGCGGGAACCCAGGCGTGGTTCCGCGGTGACGGGTTCGAGCCAGCCGATGTGGCGGCACTCGGGGCTCCAGTCGCTGATGCGGGGGATCTCGGTGATCAGATCCCAGAGGCGCGCAGGAGGCAGGGGGACGGTCATCTCCAGGTCTACTCGTGAACCGGTGACGCCGTAGTCGTCCATGCCGTCCTCCGCGCTTCGTCTTATATGGGGATTTCTAAGATGAACGATTGTGGCGGCGGTGACCAGGGGGACGGAGAAAACAGGGGCCCACCTGCGTTAACGAGATTTTCATGTGCCGTACTCCGAAGGCCGGCGGCCCCGGGAACGAGTGCGTAGCGGCATCGCGCCAGGCCAACGTCATGTGGTGCCAGGTTAAGGGCGATTTTCTCTAAATCTGACAGGTCTGACCAATCAATGTCTGATATTTCATGACTTCAGGAACTTAGCGACTCTCCGAGCTGTCTGACCGTTCCGTTCGCTGCCAGCCCCCAGCCTGGCCGGAACGGCGGACGGCAAGGAGAAGCCCCGTGAGGCGAGCCTTCGCCGGCGTCATCGCCGCCCTCACCGTCCTGATCCTCACCCTCACCCTCACCGCCGGGCCGGCGTCCGCCACGCCACCCAACATCCCCTCCGCGAGCACCGCCGCCGCGCGCCTCGCCACGCTCACCGTGACGGCCGAGTCCCACCAGTCGACGTACAACCGCGACCTTTTCCCGCACTGGATCACCATCTCCGGCGCCTGCAACACGCGAGAGTCGGTGCTCAAGCGGGACGGCACCGGCGTCGTCACCGACTCCTCGTGCGCCGCCACGTCGGGAAGCTGGTACAGCCCGTACGACGGCGCGACGTGGACCCAGGCGTCCGACGTCGACATCGACCACATGGTCCCGCTGGCCGAGGCCTGGCGCTCGGGAGCGTGGAGCTGGACGACCGCGAGGCGCCAGGAGTACGCCAACGACCTCGGCGGGCCCGAGCTGTGGGCCGTGACCGACAACGTCAACCAGGCCAAGGGCGACCAGGACCCGAGCACGTGGAAGCCGTCGCGCACCGCGTTCTGGTGCACCTACGCGCGCGCCTGGATCCAGGTGAAGTACTACTACGGGCTGAGCCTGCAGAGCTCGGAGAAGTCCGCGCTGACCACCATGCTCGGCTACTGCTGAGCACACGTCCCGGCTCCGCGGCACGCGGAGCCGGGACGGCGCGTGGCGCTCAGTCGTCCTCTTCGTCGTCGGAGGTGTAGGCGTCGAGCAGCTCACGGCGCAGCAGGTCGGTACGCACGGTGAGCGCGCCGAGCAGTTCCTCGTCGTTGAGCCCGTCGGTCCGGCGGAAGGCCCACGATGAGCGGCCCTCCTCGTCGAAACACTTGACCAGGACGATGGCGCCGAGCGCCGTCCACCCCTCAGGCAGCGGAGCGACCGTCAGCCCGCTCAGGGCCTCACCGACGGGGACGTAGTCATCGTCATCCACACTGGCCTCCCCTGGTGACACCCGTCCCGGCGATATCGATGAGGGGAATCCTGTCACGTCCGGGAACGGCCGCGGAGCCACAGGGTCGCCGCGACGAGCAGGTACGGCGCGGCGGCCAGCGCGAACAGCGGCCCCGGGCCGCTCCAGGTGGAACCGAGAGCGAAGGACGCGTACGCCAGGAGCGCGAACACCTCGGAGCCGAACCCCGCCATCGACGTGACGGTGGCTCTGGCCCGGTCGCCGATGGCGTCCTGCAGCCGCGCCTCGGCATTGGACGTCGCCCACTGGAAGACGCCGTACGCGGCCCCCACCAGCGCCAGTCCACCGGGACGGCCGCTCCAGGCCCCCGCCGCCAGGCACAGCGCGGCGGCGGCGAGCACCGGCGCCGTCCAGCGGACACCGCGTCCGGCGAACCACCCGCCGGCGGTGGCCGCGGCGGTCTCGAGCAGCATCAGCAGCGGCACGGTGGCCGCGCTCACGCCGGTCGCCGAGGCCAGCAGCGGGATGTACTCGTCGAGCGAGCCCACCCCCATGAGCACCACCAGCAGGACAAGGGCGCCGGCGGCGGCGGGCTCGCGCCGTGCCTCACGCAACCCTTCACGCAGCACCGCGAGATAGCCGTCCTCCGCCTCGCCGGGTGAGCGGGACTCCGGCAGCATGAGCCCCGCCAGCCCGCTCATCACGAGCACCGCCACGCTGGCGACGCCGAGTGCGGTGTACCCGCCTACGGCGATGACCGGAGCGGCCAGCGCGGTCGCGGCCAGCACGGCGGTGGTGCCGATGGCATGCGATCGTCCGATGAGCCGCGCGTAGGAACCCGCCGCGCCGAGACGGTCCAGCTCCTCGTAGACCAGAGCCTCAAGCGCACCGGAGCTCAGCGCGTTACCCGTTCCCCACAGCACGAAGCCGGCCGCGAACACGAGATAGGAGGGCAGGAACGTCCACAGCCCGAACCCCACGGCGGTCAGCAACGGCCCGGCCACCACCAGGCGGCGGCGCGAGAACGTGTCGGCCCACATGCCGGAAGGGATCTCGACGACGAACGACGTCACCGACCAGATGACGAAAAGCGAGGAGATCTCGGCCGTGGACAGCCCGTGCTCGGCGAAGAGCAACGCGTAGACCGGATACAGCAACACGAAGTCTTCGAGGAACCGGTACGCGTACAACCTGCGGGCCAGGCCCGCCTCAGGTCTAGATCAATGTCGGCGTCGCTTCATGGCCGCGACCCTACGGTCCAGGAGCCACAGAAGGAAAGGGATTTTCGGCTGCTGTGGATATCGGGATGCGTCGGGCCGGTCGCGCTAGGTACTCTCCGCGAGGAACAGTGGAGGGGATCGTCGTGGGGCATGTCGAGGTGGGACGCCTGACCTACGTGCTGCCGGACGGGCGGCCGTTGCTCAACGAAGTCTCCTTCCGGATCGGCGAGGGTGTGAAGGCCGCGCTCGTCGGCCCGAACGGCGCGGGCAAGACCACGCTGATGCGCCTGATCGCGGGGGACATCCGTCCCGTGGAGGGCGGCGTCACCAGCTCCGGCGGGCTCGGCGTGATGCGCCAGTTCATCGGCGGCCTGCGCGACGGCAGCAGTGTGCACCAGTTGCTCCTGTCGGTGGCACCCGGCCGTGTGCGCGAGGCGGCGCGGCGCCTTGAGGACGCCGAGCTCGCCATGACGGAGCGCGACGACGTCAAGACGCAGATGCGCTACGCGCAGGCGATCACCGACTACACCGACGCCGGCGGGTACGACATCGAGGTCCTCTGGGACACCTGCACGATGGCGGCGCTCGGCGCGCCGTACGACAACGTGAAGTACCGCGAGGTCGACACGCTGTCCGGCGGCGAGCAGAAACGGCTGGTGCTGGAGGCGCTGCTGCGCGGTCCCGACGGCACGCTCCTGCTCGACGAGCCGGACAACTACCTCGACGTGCCGGGCAAGCTGTGGCTCGAACAGGCGCTGCGCGAGACCACCAAGACGGTGCTGATGGTGTCGCACGACCGACAGTTGCTGGCCAACGCCGCCGACCGCATCGTCACCGTCGAGTCCGGCGGGGTGTGGATCCACGGCGGGGGCTTCGCGACGTACGCCGAGGCGCGCCGCGAGCGCAACGCGCGCCTCGACGAGCTGCGCCGCCGCTGGGACGAGGAGCACGCCAAGCTCAAGCGCCTGGTCGTCATGCTCAGGCAGAAGGCGACGTACAACGACGGCATGTCCGCCGCCTACCACGCCGCGCAGACACGGCTGCGCAAGTTCGAGGACGCCGGGCCACCCGAGCTCGCCCCCAAGGACCAGGAGATCAGCATGCGGCTGCGTGGCGGCCGCACCGGCAAACGGGCCGTCATCTGCGAGGGTCTGGAGCTCACGGGGCTGATGCGGCCGTTCGACCTGGAGGTCTGGTACGGCGAGCGGGTGGCGGTGCTCGGGTCCAACGGCTCGGGCAAGTCGCACTTCTTGCGCCTGACCGGCGGCGAGCAGGTCGCGCACAACGGCGTCCTGCGGCTCGGCGCGCGCGTCGTCCCCGGCCACTTCGCGCAGACCCACGCGCGGCCCGAGCTGCGGGGACGCACGCCGTGCGAGATCGTGATGACCGAGCACGCCAGGCTGAAGAACGAGGCGATGAAGGCCCTGGCCCGCTACGAGCTGGCCGGCGGCGTCGCCGAGCAGCGGTTCGAGACCCTGTCAGGCGGACAGCAGGCCCGGCTGCAGATCCTGCTGCTGGAACTGTCCGGCGCGACGCTGCTGCTGCTCGACGAGCCGACCGACAACCTCGACCTGGCGAGCGCCGAGGCGCTGCAGGACGGCCTGAACCAGTTCGACGGCACAGTGCTCGCCGTGACGCACGACCGGTGGTTCGCGGCGGACTTCGACCGCTACCTGGTCTTCGGCTCCGACGGCCGGGTGTACGAGTCCTCGGAACCGGTCTGGGACGAGGCCCGGGTGGTGCGCCGCCGTTGACCTGTTGAGCACAGGCCGGGTGGTTTCGTCGGTTTGGAACCGTAAAACTTCGCCAGATCGGCGCGTGTCGGAGGAGTCACGTCCGACTAACCGGGCTATGACGGCCTTGTGACCCAGCGTAGTCGAAAGACGACAGCACGCGGACTCGGCCTCGGGCTCGCCGCGGTGGCGGCGCTGCTCGCCGGGTGCGGCGGCGCGGACGAATCCGTGCCGAAGAACGCGATGAAGCCGCTCGTGATCAAGGAGCAGACCTCCGCAGTCACCCAGGGGACCGCGGGTTTCGTGGTCAACTGGGCCGGCGTCGTCGGCAACCCCAACCGGTGGCACTTCGGCGAGAACGTCGCGGCGACCGTGATCGGCAAGGACGCCGCCGGCAAGGAGGTGGTGCGCACCGAGCAGCCGCTGGATGCCGTGCCGCCGTCCGGCGTGCTGAAGTTCAGCGGCCAGGCCATCGCTTCGGCGCGGCCCGTGCAGGTCAAGCTGACCTTCACGCAGCCGAGGTGGCGGCGTGCGGCGCGCATACCGTCCGCGTTCGTGCCGTTCCCCATCTCGGCCGCCAACACCGAGAAGCTCGGCAACGGCTCGTACCTCGTGACCGGGGCCGTGGCCAACCCGTACCAGAAGGCCGCGACGAGCCTGGTGGTGACGGCGTTGCTGCGGGACAAGGACGGCAGGCTGCTCGGCGGCGCGAGCACGTACGTCGACGACGTGCGCACCGGCGCGCCGCGGCGGTTCGTGCTCACCGTGGAGGGGCTGAACGGCGTGGGGCCGGTGGCGCGCACCGAGATCGCGGCGCGCACCTGGGGGTCGAGCGCGCGGCCGTACGAGGAACTGGCGCTGAGCGGCGCGGTGTCCGCGCCGGCGGCCAAGCCGAAGTCGCCGCCGTTCGCCAACGACCGGGGGAATCAGGCCATGCCGGAGGATCACCGGCCGTGAGCGCCGGAACGGCGGTCGCGGCTCCGCGGGGTGACCCCGCGGCCCCGCTCTGGATCTTGAAAAGCTCGGGGAGTTACGGTACTTACATGACGTCCCCCCGGATTGTCCTTTTCGGCGCCACCGGGTACACCGGGCGGCTCACCGCGCGGGCCCTGCTGGCGTACGGCGCACAGCCCGTGCTCGCGGGCCGCGACCCGGTGCGGCTCGAGGAACTGGCGTCCTCCCTTCCTGTGGAACTTCCCACCGCGGTGGCGGACGTCGACCGGCCGGCCACGCTGCGGCGGCTCGTACGGCCCGGCGGTGTGCTCATCTCCACGGTGGGGCCGTTCACGCGCTGGGGTGAGCCGGCGGTCGAGGCGGCCATCCAGGCCGGCGCGGTGTATCTGGACTCGGCCGGTGAGCCGACGTTCATCCGGCGGATCTTCCAGCGGTACGGTCCGGCAGCCGCCGCGGCCGGCGCCACACTGGTCACCGCGTTCGGCTACGACTACGTGCCGGGGAC
The DNA here is from genome assembly GCF_014207705.1 of Sphaerisporangium rubeum. Taxonomy (NCBI): domain Bacteria; kingdom Bacillati; phylum Actinomycetota; class Actinomycetes; order Streptosporangiales; family Streptosporangiaceae; genus Sphaerisporangium; species Sphaerisporangium rubeum. The sequence continues at coordinate 7,376,374 of NZ_JACHIU010000001.1, read as the reverse complement.
GATCGCCGCGGCGCTCGCGCTGAAGAAGGCCGGCGACGACGCGGTGCGGGTGGACATCGGCTATTTCGTGCAGGGGAATATCGCTCGGCGGGCCAGCACGGGAACTCGCGCGTCGGCACTGGGGGCCATGCTGGAGCCCATGTACAGTTTCCGGGACGGCCGGATCATGCACCAGCACGGTCGTACTCGAGTTTTTCTCGTGAACGGCCGCAAGCGGCCAGGGTTGTCCATCGGCGCACTGGAGCATTTCGCGCTTCCGCGCACCCATTCCCGGCTGCGCGAGATCAATGTCTACATGGGCTGGCTCGGCGGTTTCACCCGGGCCGCCGGAGTGATGGCCCGCGCCACTCCGTACGTCGCTGCCGTTCCCGGCGCCAAGCGCGTCACTGAGGCGGTGGCCGACCGCGTGATCCGCTCGGCCGACCGTGACGGCCCGCCTGCGGTGTCCGGTCTGTCCACGACGGCGGTGGCCGAGGCGTACGACGCCGAGGGGAACCGGCTCGCGTCGGTGGAGCTCAGCGGGGGGGACCCGTACGAGGTGACCGCGCGGGTCCTCGCGTGGGGTGCCATCGCGGCGACGGCCGACGGGGTGTCGGGGCCCGGCGCGGTGGGGCCGGTGGAGGCGTTCGGCCTGGAACGGCTGCTCCGGGGATGCGCGGAGGCGGGCCTGCACCCCCTGCCGTGACCGGTGCGCGACCATGAATAATTCTCAATGCCAATGCCATGTCGTAAAACATGCGGTAAATCGTGCCGTTAAAGGGGTTTGAAGACGGCGATATCAGCATCTCGCGGATGTCTGAGCAGGTGCGGCGAATGGCCGTTTCGCCGTGCTGATGACGGTAGTGGAGAAATATCCGCCACGTGTTCGGCTCTCTTCATCACGGTCTTAACACAACACCGGTCAACCTGCGGGAAAAGCTGGAGCGACCAGTTACCAAGCATTTACTGTCGGTCACATGAATGACAGCGACCTGGTCGAGGCTCTGCGTGCCCGCGATCCCGGTGCTCTCGCCACCCTCTACGACACCTACGCCGAGGGCATCTACCGCTACGCCTGGGCCATGCTCCACAACATCGACGGTGCCGGAGTCGCGCTGCGCGACACACTGATCGCGGCGGAGGCGCACGTCCACGCGCTCGCCGACCACGACAGGCTCCGCGTCTGGCTGTACGCACTGGCGAGAGGCGAGTGCCTGCGCCGCAGGCAGGTCCCGCACACCGGCGACCCCGGCGACCCCGGCGACCCCGGCGACCCCGGCGACAGGGACCCCGCCACGGACGCCACGGTGCCGGGCATGCCGGTGTCCGCGGCGACCGACGACGCCGGCATGCGGCAGGTGGCGATCGCGGCGGTCGACGGCATGCCGGAGGACGAGCGCGAGGTCCTCGACCTGCTCACCCGGCACGACATCCCCGAGACCGAGCTGCCGGCCCTGCTCGCGATCTCACCCGAGCAGGCCGAGGAGCTGCGCGACACCGCGTCGCTGCGGCTGCAGGACCTCGTCATGGCCGAGATCGCCGCGCGGGCCCCGGCGGGGGTCTGCGCCGACCGTGACGCGTTGCTGCACGCCGAGCACGGAGACGCTCTGGACGACGAAAGACGCGCTCTGCTGCTCCTCCACGTCGGCGAGTGCGAGCGCTGCGCGCCGTACGGCGAGCGGCAGATGTCCGCGGCCGAGATCTTCGCGCTGCTGCCGGCCCCCGAGCTGCCCGAGACCCTGCGCGTGCGGGTGATGAGCTGCTTCATCGACCCCGAGCTCGTGCCGTACCGTCGCTTCGTCGCGCGCCGTGCCGGTCTGCTGGACGGTGACGGGTTTCCCATGCCGGACGCCGGGCCGCGGCACCGTCCTCGGTTACTTGCTGGCACTGTGGCGGCGATCGCGATCGTCACCACCGCCCTAGTGCTCGTCAACGAGATCAGCGGGGCCGCCGAGCCGGTCTCCGGCGCGATCCCCGGCCGCGGCGTCACCGGCCTTCCCCGCGCCGGCGACCCCACGGCCGAGGCCGGCCGTTCCGGCACCGCACCGGGTACCGGCACCCCGGCCGCCGGCCGGCCGACCCTGACCCCGGTCGCTCCCTCCGCCACCGCGAGACGCCACCAGGTCGTGGTCCCCGTCGCCGTGCGCCACCCCACGGGGCCGACGGCCGTGCCGGCCGTCCCGGTGCCGCCGCCGGTCCGCCGCACGCCGACGGCGCCGCCTCGCGTCACCCCGCGGCCGGCACCGTCGGCGACCCTGGCCCCCACGTCTCCCTCGACGACCCCGACCGCGGCCCTCCCCACCGCTCCACCGACCATGACCCCGCCGGCCCCGTCCGCCTCAACCTCTCCGCTGCGCCGTCACGGCACCCCCAAGGGCCGGCACACCTGCGCCACTCCTGCGGCCACCCCGGCCCACGTCCCCCGCCGCGCCGCGCCGTCCTTCGGCGCCGTCACCCGGTCACCCTGGTTCGGCGGGCACCGCCACGGGGCCTTTCCCACGGCCGGCCACCGCCAGATCTCGGCGCGGTGGCCGTTCCCGCACGGCACCCCGGAGACGGGCCGGGCCTTCCTGCCGTGGTCACGCGGCTGACACACGTCCGACGCGATCCGCCGCGGGTCGCGTACACGATCAGGGACGATCCGCACCTCGGCACGCGGGTGTACCCCCGGCCGGTCCCACCCGGGCTGGCCGGGCTCGCGCCGCGGGTGCACCGGGCCGACTGGCCGGTGTGGCTCGGGCCGGCGCCGCGCACATCGAGGGACGTCCTTGAGCTGTGCCGCCTGCAGACCGCACGCGGGCTGGCCGTGCTGGCATGGCTGGCCGGCGCCGGCGTCCCCGATGACATCGGCTGGCTCTGGCCGGGCTGCCGGCTCTCCGGGGCACGGCAGCAGCTCATGTACGGCGCCGCCGCCGCCGTCCCCGGCCCTGTGCTCGGCCTGGTCGTCGCCAACTGGACCTGGGTGCTCGACACCCGCCTCGCCGGCCAGGTGACCGCGCCGTACCTCGCGGGCACCGCCTACCCCGACGACGGCTTCACCGCCGCGCAGGCCACCGTGACCCTCACGCGGATCTGGGAACGTCACCAGGCGGCCCGTCCCGCGCTCGGCGCCGCGTGGGCCGTGACCCGCACGGTGGCCGACTGGTACAAGGCCGCCGAGCTCCACGCCACCCACGGCCACGACGCGCCGGTCTTCACCTACCCCCGTGGGCCGCTCCCGCCGCCAGGCGAGTCACGGCCCTGGATCACCCGGCTCCTGCGCCTGGCCTGAGCGCCGTCAGTGCACGGCGTCCGGTGAGTCGAGATGCCGCTTGATGGAGCGCTGGATCTCGACCTCGGCCTCCACACGTCCCACCCAGTTGGCACCCTCGACGGACTTGCCGGGCTCCAGATCCTTGTAGACCTCGAAGAAGTGCTGGATCTCCAGCCGGTCGAACTCCGGCACGTGATGGATGTCCCGGATGTGCTCCATGCGCGGGTCGGTCGCCGGGACGCACAGCACCTTGTCGTCCCCGCCTTTCTCGTCCGTCATGCGGAACATGCCGACCGCGCGGCAACTGATGAGGCAACCGGGGAACGTCGGCTCCTGCAGCAGCACGAGCGCGTCGAGCGGGTCGCCGTCCTCACCGAGGGTGTTCTCGATGAAGCCGTAGTCGGCGGGGTACTGCGTGGAGGTGAACAGCAAGCGGTCCAGCCGGATGCGGCCCGTCTTGTGATCCACCTCGTACTTGTTGCGTTGCCCTTTCGGGATCTCAACGACAACGTCGAACTCCACCGCGGTTCCTCCGCTCAGCCCACCGGGCAGTCCCGGATGGGCATTAATGTCTCGTAGGCGTATATCCAGGATGACGCATGCGGGAAAGGGGCCGGTGACGTGGTGCACCGCGAACGCTTGGTCGCTGTGGCGACGCTCGCCGCCCTGCAGGTGTTCGCCGCGGCCGCCGGCGCGTCCCTGCTCGCCGGCGACACGCTGGGTACGACACGCCGTCCCCCCGCCGTGGCGGCCTCCCCCACCCGCGCTCCCGTGCCCATTGTGACGTCAGAACCGGTGCTCGCGCCGGAAAGCCAGGGAGCCGCCCCTGCCAAGGCCGCGCTCGGGGCGAGGCTCGCTCCGGCGCTCGGGGACCGCGCGCTCGGCGGGAACGTCGCCGCGGTGGCGGTCGACGTCGCCAGCGGCGACCGGTTGTTCGGCAGCCGCGCCGACCAGGGTCTCACTCCGGCGTCCACCACCAAAGTGGTGACGGCCGTCGCCGCGCTCACGTCCCTCGGTCCCGACACCAAGATCACCACACGGGTGGTCTCGGGGAAGGGCCGGTCGATCGTCCTGGTCGGCGGTGGCGACGTGATGCTTGCCGGGCCCAAGGCGGACAAGGGTGGATATCCGCGGACCGCCACGCTCGCCACGCTGGCCGCGCGCACCGCCAAGGCGCTCAAGGAGCAGGGAGTGACATCGGTCACCCTGAGCTACGACGACTCGCTGTTCTCCGGTCCGAGGACCGCGCCGGGGTGGAAACCCGGGTACGTCCCCGAAGGCAGCGTCGCGCCGGTGTCCGCGCTCACCATGGACGAGGGACGGGTGAACCCGGGCAAGGACGCCAGGTATCCCGACCCGGCGGGGGCCACCGCCGGCGCGTTCCGCACCCTGCTGGCCAAGAGCGGCGTGAAGGTGGCAGGGCCGGTCAAGCGCGAGCGGGCCGCCTCGGGGGCCGGGGAGCTGGCCAAGGTCGAGTCGGCGCCGGTGTACGAGCTGGTCGAGCACATGCTCACCGTGAGCGACAACGACATGGCGGAAGCACTGACCCATCTTGTCGCGATCAAGGAGGGCAGGCCGGGCAGCTTCGCCGGCGGCTCGCAGGCCGTACAGGCGATCTTGAAGAAGCTCGGCGCCGCGCAGGGGATCACCACCTACGACGGGAGCGGCCTTTCCACACGCAACCGCATCACACCGGCGGCGCTCGCGCGGCTCGTGTCCCTGGCCGCCGCGCCGGGCAACCCGCACCTCCGGTCGGCGATCAGCGGACTGCCTGTGGCGGGTTTCACCGGCACGCTGGGCAACCGGTACGGCCGGTCCGACACGCGGCAGGGTGCGGGCATGGTGCGCGCCAAAACGGGCACCTTGAACGGGGTGAACACACTCACCGGCCTGGCGAGGACCACCGACGGCCGGCTTGTCGCGTTCGCTTTCATGGCCGACGATGTGGCCGATCCGCAGGGCGCCATGGCCGCGCTCGACCGGCTCGCCACCCTCGTCTCCCGATGCGGCTGCTCATGAACACGCCGCGCGACGTACGGTGGTGAACATGCAGGTGATCGACTGGGACCTGGCCGTCGCGACCGGTGTCCGTCTTGTCCGTCCAGGTCCGCAGGTGAGCCGAGAGGAGGCCAGGCATGCCGTCCAGGAGCTCAGGCGGCTTTCCAGAGAAGCCGAGGTGCACGTCCAGGAGTTCGCGCGCATCAACGGCGCCGCGGCCCCCGTCGAGGCCACCGTCGTCGACCGTCCCGGCTGGATCAGGGCCAACGTCGACGGTTTCCGCGTCGTCCTTGAGCCACTGACCGAGAAGGTCAACGAACGGCGATCCCAGATCCCCGCCATAGTCGGCGCCGTGGGGTCCCGGGTCACCGGAGTCGAGGTAGGCGCGGTGCTGGCCTTCCTGGCGGCCCGCGTGCTCGGCCAGTACGAGCTGTTCCTCCCCCCCGACCCGAGCGGCCAGGCACCCACCGGCCGGCTCACCCTGGTCGCCCCCAACATCGTCCACACCGAGCGCGAGCTAGGCGTCGTCCCCCGCGACTTCCGCCTCTGGGTCTGCCTCCACGAGGAGACCCACCGCGTGCAGTTCACCGGTGTCCCCTGGCTGAGGGAGTACGTCCGCGGCCAGATGACCGAGTTCCTGCTGGCCTCCGACCTCGACCTCGGCACCATGCTGGAACGCCTGCGCGCCGCCTCCGACGCCGTGGCCGACGCCATCAAGGGCGGCGAGGGCAACCTGATCGACGCCATCCAGACCCCCGAGCAAAAAGAGATCCTCTCCCGCCTGACCGCCGTGATGACCCTGGTCGAAGGCCACGGCGACTACGTCATGGACGCCGTGGGCCCCTCCGTGGTCCCCTCGGTGGCCGAGATCCGCGCCAAGTTCCAGCACCGCAGAGAAGGCGGCTCCCGCCTCGACCGCACCATCCGCCGCCTCCTTGGTGTCGACCTCAAGATGAAGCAATACGCCGAAGGCTCCACCTTCGTCCGCCAGGTGGTGAACGAAATCGGCATAGACGGCTTCAACCGAGTCTGGCACTCCCCAGAAACCCTCCCCACCCACACCGAAATAGCCGACCCCACCCTCTGGCTGACCCGAGTAGGCACCCCCAAAGAACTCCCCAGCCCCAACGGCCACAGCTGACCCACCCCACCCACCACCGTCCCGTCGCCTCTCGCCGCGGCATTGAGCAGGTCCCTTACGTGGCACCGCGGCGGGACGTGGCACGGCGATTCCGGCGACGGCCTGCGGTGGTGAACCGGTGGGGGAGACTAGGGGGATGGGGCCGCATCCTGCCGTGGCTGAGATTCGCCGGGCTGTTCGAGGGGTGCTCGACGGGGTGCCGGAGGGTGCTCTGGTGTTGGTGGCTTGTAGTGGGGGTGGGGACTCGCTGGCGTTGGCGGCGGGGGTGGGGTTCGTGGGGGCTCGGGTGGGGATGCGGGTGGGGGTGGTGAGTGTCGATCATGGGCTGCAGGAGGGGTCGGCGGAGCGGGCTCGGGACGTCGTGCGGGTGGGGAAGGAGCTCGGGCTTGATCCGGCCGAGGTGCTGACGGTCTCGGTCGGCAGGGAAGGGGGGCCGGAGGCGGCGGCGCGGCAGGCGCGGTACGCGGCGCTGGGGGAGGCGGCGGTCAGGTTGGGAGCCAGTGCGGTGCTGCTCGGGCACACATTGGACGACCAGGCCGAGACGGTGCTGATGCGGCTCGCGCGGGGGAGCGGGACGCGGTCGCTGGCGGGGATGCCGGCCGTTTCGGGGATCTACCGCAGGCCGCTGCTGAAGATCAGCCGCGCGACCACCAGAGCGGCGTGCGAAGCCCTGGGTCTCGTGCCGTGGGACGATCCGCACAACGAGGATCCCGCTTACACCAGGGTGAGGGTACGGCACGAGGTCCTGCCGGTCCTGGAGCGCGCGATAGGCCCGGGGGTGGCCGAGGCGCTGGCGAGGACGGCCTCGCTGTGCAGGGACGACGCGGATGCGCTCGACCTGTGGGCCGACGAGGTGTACGCGCGGGCCCGCTCGCTCGGCGAGGGGCTGAGGGCCGCGGACCTGGGTGACCTGCCCGGCGCGGTGCGCCGCAGGGTGATCCTGCGGGCCGCGCTCGACGCGGGTGCGGACCGGGCCGCGCTCGGGGCCGCGCACATCGAGCAGGTGGAGCGGCTGGTGACCGCGTGGCGGGGCCAGCGCCTGGTAGAGCTACCCGGGGGGGTGGGAGTCGTACGGCGGTATGGCACCCTGATATTCGCCAGCACCGTCTCGTGAAGGAAAATCCCTGGTGGACGCAGCCGACATGGGCAGGGACCTGGAAAAGGTCCTCATCTCCGAGGAAGAACTCCAGACCAAGATCAAGGAGCTCGCCGGGCAGATAGACGAGGACTACGCGGGCAAGAACCTCCTCATCGTCGGGGTGCTCAAAGGCGCCGTCATGGTCATGGCGGACCTCGCACGTGCCCTGCACATCGAGGTCCAGATGGACTGGATGGCCGTGTCGTCGTACGGCGCGGGCACCAAGTCGTCCGGCGTCGTGCGCACTCTCAAGGACCTCGACACCGACATCGCCGACCGGCACGTCCTCGTCGTGGAGGACATCATCGACTCCGGCCTGACCCTGTCGTGGCTGATCCACAACCTCAGGTCCCGCCGTCCCGCCTCCGTGGAGATCTGCACGCTGCTCCGCAAGCCAGAGGCGGTGAAGGTCCCGATCGATGTGAAATATGTCGGTTTCGACATCCCCAACGAGTTCGTGATCGGTTACGGCCTCGACTACGCCGAGCGGTTCCGCAATCTGCCTTTCATCGGCACGCTCGCCCGCCATGTCTACAGTCCGGAGTAAGCCCTGAGCGAAGCGGGCATTCGCCAACTGGGGTGATGCCCCGTTTTTCCGCCTCCTCGTGGGGAACACGGGACTCCCTGGCGTACGTTGGTAGGACAAAGCCGGTGCGCCGGCGCAGTGACCCTGCGCGGCCTTCCGGTGTACCTTCGGATCTTCCGGGGAGCCCGCGCTCCCTGGGGTTTCACGAGGGAGCGGTTCGGGATGCCGCTACCCCCGGGTTCGCCCGGGGCCAGGCCGTGCTGAGGGAAGGGACGGGCCCGCAGGGGTTCCGCATCGGATGGATCTCAAGCGATTTACACGTGGGCCACTGCTGTGGATCCTGGGCATCGTGGTGCTGCTCCTCCTGGCCTCCACGTTCTGGAGCGGCAACAGCAACTATGCCCAGAGGGACACTTCGTTCGTCATCAGCCAGATCCAGAAGGGCACCGTCGACAACGCGGTAATCGTCGACAAGGACCAGCGGATCGAGATCAAGACGAAGACGAAGATCGACGGTGAGGACCGCTTCTTCGCGAACTGGGTGCAGGGCCAGGGTGTCGAGCTGCAGAAGCAGCTCCAGGCGCAGGCCGACGCCGGCCGCCTCCCCGGCGGATACAAGGTCACCGTGCCGACCGAGAACTTCCTGGTCGGGCTGCTGGTCAGCTTCCTGCCGATCGTCGTCATCGTCCTGATCTTCCTGTTCATCATGAACCAGATGCAGGGCGGCGGCTCTCGGGTGATGAACTTCGGCAAGTCCAAGGCCAAGCTGATCACCAAGGACACCCCGAAGACCACCTTCGCCGACGTCGCGGGGGCCGACGAGGCCATCGAGGAGCTCCAGGAGATCAAGGAGTTCCTCCAGGCCCCGGCCAAGTTCCAGGCCATCGGCGCCAAGATCCCCAAGGGTGTGCTGCTGTACGGCCCGCCGGGCACCGGCAAGACCCTGCTCGCCCGCGCGGTCGCGGGTGAGGCGGGGGTGCCGTTCTACTCCATCTCCGGCTCCGACTTCGTCGAGATGTTCGTCGGTGTCGGCGCCTCCCGGGTCCGCGACCTGTTCGAGCAGGCCAAGGCCAACGCTCCGGCGATCATCTTCATCGACGAGATCGACGCCGTCGGCCGGCACCGCGGGGCCGGGCTCGGCGGCGGCCACGACGAGCGCGAGCAGACCCTCAACCAGCTTCTGGTCGAGATGGACGGTTTCGACGTCAAGGGCGGCGTCATCCTGATCGCGGCCACCAACCGGCCCGACATCCTCGACCCCGCGCTGCTGCGTCCGGGCCGCTTCGACCGCCAGGTCGTCATCGACCGGCCCGACCTCGAGGGCCGCAAGGGCATCCTGCGGGTGCACGCGCGCGGCAAGCCCTTCGCTCAGGACGTCGACCTCGACGTCATCGCGCGCCGCACCCCCGGCTTCACCGGCGCGGACCTCGCCAACGTCATCAACGAGGCGGCGCTGCTCACGGCCAGGCAGGACCAGAAGCTCATCACGATGGCTCTGCTCGAGGAGTCCATCGACCGCGTGATGGCCGGTCCCGAGCGCCGCAGCCGCGTCATGTCCGACCAGGAAAAGAAGATCATCGCGTACCACGAGGGCGGCCACGCGCTGGTCGCGCACGCGCTGCCCAACTCCGACCCGGTACACAAGATCACCATCTTGTCCCGTGGCCGCGCGCTCGGCTACACGATGACCCTCCCCATGGAGGACAAGTTCCTCGCCACCCGCTCCGAGATGCTCGACCAGCTCGCCATGCTGCTCGGCGGACGCACCGCCGAGGAGCTGGTGTTCCACGAGCCCACCACCGGCGCGGCCAACGACATCGAGAAGGCCACGTCGATCGCTCGCCGCATGGTGACCGAGTACGGCATGAGCGAGCACCTCGGTGCGCGCAAGTTCGGCTCGGGTAACAGCGAGGTCTTCCTCGGCCGCGACATGGGCCACGAGCGCGACTACTCCGAGAAGATCGCCTCCACGATCGACGAGGAGGTTCGCCGGCTCATCGAGGCCGGTCACGACCAGGCCTGGGAGATCCTCGTCCAGTACCGCGACGTGCTCGACAACCTCGTGCTGGAGCTCATGGACAAGGAGACGCTGTCCCGCGAGCAGGTGCTCCAGATCTTCGAGCCGGTCGTCGTGAAGGAGAAGCGTCCTTCGTACTCCGGGTACGGCAAGCGGCTGCCGTCCGACCGGCCGCCGATCCTGACCCCGCGCGAGATGGCGGGGAACGGCAAGAGCGCCATCCAGGCGGCCACTCCCATCCAGCCGGGGCTGCTCGGCGGCAACGACCGTCCCACGCCGCAGGACGAGGTCTGACGAGTGACCGAACCGCTCATGGTCGACTCCGAGCGGATCGAGAAGGCCGTCCGCGAGATCCTCATCGCCATCGGTGAGGATCCGGATCGCGACGGCCTTCTCGACACTCCTTCGCGGGTGGCCCGTGCGTACGCCGAGCAGTTCGCCGGGCTCGGCCAGGCTCCTGAGGACGTCCTGACGACCGTCTTCGACGCCGACCACGACGAGATGGTGCTCGTGAAGGACATCGAGGTGTTCTCCACCTGCGAGCACCATCTGGTGCCGTTCCACGGCGTCGCGCACGTCGGCTACGTGCCGAACGACAAGGGCCAGATCACCGGCCTGTCCAAGCTCGCCAGGCTGGTGGACGTCTACGCGCGCCGTCCGCAGGTCCAGGAGCGCATGACGTCGCAGATCGCCGACGCGCTCATGAGCGTGCTCGCGCCGCGCGGCGTGATCGTCGTGATCGAGGCCGAGCACCTGTGCATGACCATGCGCGGCGTGCGCAAACCCGGCGCCAAGACCATCACCTCGGCGGTACGCGGCGACTTCCGCGACAGCGAGAAGACCCGCGCCGAGGCCATGGCCCTCATCCTCGGCCGCCGCTGACCCCGGGCCGGGGCCCCGAGGGCTCTCCCTCACCGACGAGCAGCGAGAGTATGTGCGCGCCTGCACGGACACGGATCGGCTCCCTCATCCTTGGCCGCCGCTGACCCGGGCCCCGGCTGCTCGCCGGCCCGGCCTGCCGGCGGCGCTCGCGGTGCGGTTTGACCGCCGGGTCGAGATCTGTCGATCGCCGTCCGGCCGATCTTCCGTCCGGCACTCCCTGGCGGCGCGCGCGGGGTCGATTCGTTATCCACAAGGCGGACCCACGGCATGGCGGGGCCGGGGGAACCGCCTAGGCTGGACGCCATGACCACATGGACGGTCCCTGGGTTGCCTGAGGCAGGTCGTTGCCTTGTCATGGGTGTGGTCAACGTCACCCCCGATTCCTTCTCCGACGGCGGCGAGTGGTTCGACCCCGAGGTGGCGGTGCGCCATGGGCTCCAACTGGTCGAGCAGGGTGCCGACATCGTCGACGTCGGCGGCGAGTCCACCCGTCCCGGCGCGGCACGGGTCTCCCTGCCTGAGGAGCTGCGCCGTGTCGAGCCGGTGATCCGCGCGCTCGTCCAGGAGGGTGTGACGGTCAGCGTCGACACGATGCGGGCCGAGGTGGCCGAGGCCGCGGTGGCCGCAGGCGCCGCGCTGGTCAACGACGTCAGCGGTGGTCTCGCCGACCCCGCGATGCCTCGTGTGGTCGGCGCGGCCGGTGTGCCGTATGTCGTGATGCACTGGCGCGGCCACAGCCAGGACATGGAGTCGCGCGCCGTGTACGCCGACGTCGTCACCGAGGTGGCCGAGGAGCTACGCAAACGGGTCGACTCCGTGCTCGCCGAAGGCGTCGCGGAGAGCCAGATCATCATCGACCCCGGCCTGGGCTTCGCCAAGCACGCCGAGCACAACTGGTCCCTGCTGGCCGCCATCGGCAAGCTCAACGAGCTCGGCCACCCCGTGATCGTCGGCGCGTCCCGAAAACGCTTCCTCGGCAGGCTGCTGGCCGGGCCCGACGGTGCTCCGAGGCCGTTCAGCGGCAGCGACGACGCCACGCTCGCGGTGACCGCGCTGGCAGCGCACGCCGGCGCCTGGTGCGTCCGCGTCCACCAGGTGCGGGCCAATGCCGACGCGGTGCGGGTCGCCGCCGCGTGGCGCGCCGGTGAGGGGGTCCGATGAGCACCACGTCCGCCGACGTCGAGAAGCTCAACGAGGAGTTCTACAGCTCGATCGAGAGCGGCGACCTGGACAAGATGACCGAGCTGTGGGCCGAGGACCAGCCGGGCCGGGTGGCGATGTGCGTGCACCCCGGCTGGCCCATGCTCACCGGCCGCGGCGAGGTGCTCCGCTCCTGGGCCCTGATCATGGCCAACACGCCGTACATCCAGTTCGTGCTGACCGACGTGCGCACCACGGTGCTCGGTGACGTCGCCGTGGTCACCTGCGCGGAGAACATCCTCACCGCGGCCGACAGCGAGGACGCCACGTTCGCCGCGGGCCGCGTCGTCGCCACCAACACCTTCGTCCGCACCTCGGCCGGCTGGAAGCTCTGGTTCCACCACGGCTCACCGGTGCTGCAAGGCGACGACGACGAGGAGTCCGAGGAATGACCCCGCCGGCACATGGCGCCGCCACCCACCGGATCGCAGGAACCGGCTCTCGGGCCGATCTGGTGGCCGGCTCTCGGGCCGATCTGGTGGCCGGCCCGGTGACACGCACAAGGATCGGCGGTGGCGTGGCCGGCTCGGGAGTGTCCTGGTGACCGGGCCGGTGAGCGACACCGTGCGGCTGGCCGGGCTGCGGGCCAGGGGGCGGCATGGCTGCCTGCCGGCCGAGCGGGAGCTCGGGCAGGAGTTCGTGGTGGATGTGACGCTCCACCTGGACACCGTGCCCGCGGCGGTGAGCGACGACCTCGCCAAGACGGTCGACTACGGTGAGCTGGCGGTGCGGCTCACCCGGATCGTCGAGGGCGATCCGGTGAACCTCATCGAGACGCTGGCCCATCGCCTGGCCGCGGCCTGCCTCGCCGACGAGCTCGTCGAGGAGGTCGAGGTGGCCGTCCACAAGCCCGCCGCGCCGGTCCCCGTCCCGTTCGACGACGTGGTCGTGACAGTGAGGAGGAGGCGGTGATGAAGGTCGTGCTCGCGCTCGGCAGTAACGTCGGTCACCGGTACGAGACCCTGCAAGGCGCGGTCGACGCGTTGTTCGACGCGCCTGGCCTGGAGTTCGTCGCGGTGTCCCCGGTGTACGAGACCGAGCCGATGGGAGGTCCGCCTGATCAACGCAACTACTTCAACGCCGTGGTGATCGGCCAGACGATGACCCTCGGCCCGCGAGCCATCCTGGAGCGCTCGCTCGGTGTGGAGACCGCCTTCGGCAGGGTCCGCGACGAGCCGTGGGGCCCGCGCACCTTGGACGTCGACGTCATCATGGTCGGTGAACTCATGTCCGACGACCCCGAGCTCACCCTCCCCCACCCGCTGGCCCACGAGCGCGCGTTCGTGCTGGCCCCATGGGCCCAGATCGACCGCGAAGCCACCCTCCCCGGCCGGGGCTCCGTGGCCGCACTGCTGAGCGGCCTCGACCAGAAAGGCATCTGGCTCCGCACCGACCTCCCGTTGCAACCTCCGGGCTGATCCCGGCCACCCGCCACGTTTGGACGTTATCCGCTGCCGAGGAGCCTCAGCCGTCCCGGTACGAGAGCACGCGGAGACGGATGATCCGAATTCGGTGGGTGGCGTGGGAGAAAGGGACGGTGGGTTTCCCGTTGGTCTGGTGTGAGGGCAGGTAGAGGGACGCACTGAGCGTGCCGTTGTGGCTTGAGGAAAGGTGGGGCTGGTGACGCCGAGTCGTCCCGGGGTGCTCGTTCTGGTGCTGGCGGGTGTCGCGGCGCTTACGTGGGTGGTGCTGCAGCAGGTCTACTCCAGTCTCCCCACCGTCCCCTGGACCGCCATTCCCACGGTGCTCCTGCTCGCCGTCGGTGAGGCCTTCAGCGGGTACATGACGCGGGCCCGCATCCGGCGTGAACCGGGTACCAAGCCGGTCGAGCCGCTGGCGGTGGCGCGGCTCGCGGCCCTCGCCAAGGCGTCCGCGCACGTCGGGGCCGTGTGCGGCGGCATCTTCGCGGGATTCGTGCTGTACGTGCTGCCGCTGCTCGACCAGGACACCCCGCGCCGTGACTTCTTCCTGGCCGGCGGATCTTTGATCGCCTGCGTGATCCTGATCTGCGCGGCCCTGTACCTGGAGCACTGCTGCCGCGTCCCGAAGTCCCCGGACGAGGAGAGCCGTCCCTGACCGCTCACCACCGGCGACCTGGCAGGTGACGTCTCTGACCGGGCCTCGCCGTGTTGCGATCACCGCCGGGGATGGCGGTGACCGGTCGAGGGGGAGGGCGTGGTCCTCTGAGAGGCGGTGCTTCTCACGGTGGGTCGGCTGTGACAGGCGCAGGTCTGCCAGGGGTGTCGCAGGTGGTCCGGAGACTCGTGGATTCTCGTCGGACGGCCCCGGGACACAAGTCGGGGGGCCCGGCGCCTGCCGGGCCCCCCGACTTTGGAGCCACCCTGATCTTCACCCTGTCCCTTCACGCACCGGTCATCTTCACCGGAGCGCGGTGATTAAACGTTCCGGCGGGAAACTTTCCGGGGTCACTTGTCGATGTCGCCGACGACGAAGAACATCGAGCCGAGGATGGCCACCATGTCGGCGATCAGGTGGCCGGGGAGCATCTCGCGCAACACCTGCACGTTGTTGTACGAAGCGCTGCGCAGCTTCAGGCGCCACGGGGTCTTCTCGCCTCGGGACACCAGGTAGTAGCCGTTCAGGCCGAGCGGCGACTCGGTCCAGGCGTAGGTGTGGCCCTCGGGGACCTTCAGCACTTTGGGGAGGCGCTGGTTGATGGGGCCGGGGGGGAGTTCGCGCAGCCGGGCCACGCAGGCGTCGGCGAGGTCCAGGGACACCTTGGCCTGTTCGAGCAGCACGTCGAAACGTGAGTGGCAGTCGCCGGCCGAGCGGGTGACGACCTTCACGGGGAGTTCGTCGTAGGCCAGGTACGGCTCGTCGCGGCGCAGGTCGAGATCGACGCCGGAGGCTCGCGCGATGGGGCCGCTGACGCCGTACTGCATGATCGTTTCCTGGTCCAGCACGCCGACGCCACGGGTGCGGGCCAGGAAGATCTCGTTGCCGTGGATCAGGCGCTCGATGTCGGGGAGCCGGCGGCGCACCTCGGCCACCGCGGCCGAGGTGCGGTCCAGCCAGCCTTCCGGCAGGTCCTCCTTGAGGCCGCCGACACGGTTGAACATGTAGTGCATGCGGCCGCCGGAGATCTCCTCCATGACGGCCTGCAACGTCTCGCGTTCCCGGAAGGCGTAGAACACCGGGGTGATCGCGCCGAGCTCGAGAGGGTAGGAGCCGAGGAACATCAGGTGGTTGAGCACGCGGTTGAGCTCGGCCAGCAGCATGCGGGCCCACACGGCGCGCACCGGCACCTCCATGCCGAGCATGCGTTCCACGGCGAGCACCACGCCGAGCTCGTTGGCGAACGCCGACAGCCAGTCGTGCCGGTTGGCCAGCACGATGATCTGCCGGTAGTCGCGGACCTCGAACAGCTTCTCCGCGCCGCGGTGCATGTAGCCGATGATCGGTTCGCACGAGGCGATGCGTTCGCCGTCCACGGTGAGCCGCAGGCGCAGCACGCCGTGCGTCGACGGGTGCTGCGGCCCGATGTTGAGGATCATGTCCTCGGTCGCCAGCTCCTTGGCCCCGGCGCCGATGCCCACGACGCGTTCGGTGGGGTGAGCGGCTCCTGCGGGACGTTCCGTCATACCCTCATGCTGTCACGTCACCGCCGGGTGACAAGATCTGCCAGCGCGGTGAGCAGCCGCTCGACGTGCTCGACGGTGGTCCCCGCGCCGATGGACGCGCGTACGGCCCCCGACGCGCCGCACGGCCCCACGTCGCCGAGCAGGTGGCCGACGAGGAGATGCGCGCAGAACCGGCCGTCCCTGACGCCGATGCCGTACTCGGCGGACAGCGCCTCGGCGACCTCGCGTGCGGTCCAGCCCTCGACGACGAACGCGACGATGCCGACGCGGGGATGGCCGGGGCCCCACAGGGACAGCTCGTGCACCCCCTTGATCGTGGCGAGGCCGTCGCGCAGCCGTGCGAGCAGTCGCTCCTCGTGCCTGATCAGCGGGGTCCAGCCGGTGGCGGTGAGCGTGTCGCAGGCGGCGGCCAGAGCGATCGCGCCGAGGACGTTCGGGGTGCCGGCCTCGTGACGCTGCTCGGGGTCGGCGCTCCACTCGGTGCCGACCTCGCCGGTCTCGTCCAGGGTCACCGCGGCGGAGGCACCGCCGCCGCGCAGGTACGGCCCGGCGGCCGACAGCCAGTCGGAGCGGCCGATCAGCGCACCGGCGCCGAAGGGTGCGTACAACTTGTGGCCGGAGAAGGCCACGTAGTCGATGTCGAGCGCGGTGATGTTGAGCGGCCGGTGCGGCACGAGCTGCGCGGCGTCCACGAAGATCCGCGCGCCGTGCCGGTGCGCGATGTGCGCGAGCGCCGCGACCGGCCACAACTCGCCGGTGACGTTGGACGCGGCCGTGACCACCAGCAGCTTCGGCCCGTCGATCGCGGCGAGCGCGTCGTCGGCGGCCCGGATCGCCGTGCCGGGGAACTCGGGGGCCGGCAGCCGTACCGCGTCCTGCCACGGCAGCAGGGACGCGTGGTGCTCGGTGCCGAACACCACCACCGTGGTCCCCTCGGGGAGACATCGCGCCAGCAGGTTGGCCGCGTCGGTGGTGTTGCGGGTGAACACCACCGCGTCGTCGCGCCGCGCGCCTGCGAACGAACGCACGGTGTGCCTGGCCTGCTCGTACCGCGCGGTGGTGAGCTGCGAAGCGTAACCGGCGCCTCGGTGCACGCTGGAGTACGCCGGCAGGGCCGCCGCCACCGCGTCGTTCACCGCGGCGAGGCACGGCGCGCTGGCCGCGTTGTCGAGGTTGGCGTAGTTCAGGAGCCGTCCGCCTTTGACCGGCACCTGCAGGTCGGCGCCGAGCACCTCGGGGAGGCCGGGTGCCGGCAGGGTGCGGTGCGGCTCGCCGGACACGGCGCGGCCGGTGGCGGGGCGGGTGGCGGGGACGGAACTGAGAACGGTGAGCGACAACGCCGGCCTCCTCGGGTCATGGGACCCCGGTCGTGGCGTCGATCGACGGAGCCCGCGCTTGACCGGCGCACCGCGCGCCGGACCAGGTCCTCACCCGGGGCACCCCGCCGCGAGCGCGAGGGTTGCCGGCCAGCGAGCCGGGGCTTGGCGCTGGCACTCATGACCTACCGGGACTATAACCCGGCACCCCGCCTTCCTCGCAACTCCCTACGTGCCTTGTGGGGAATCGCGGCGTGTCCCGGCATGCCGTCCGGATCCCGTCGAAGGCCGGCCCGAAATTCGGCGGCCCGGTGGCGAACTCTCCGGGTGGGTTGTGCGTTCAACAGTTCAATGTCCGCGTTCGGGTCGTTCACCGCCGGTGGAGGACGGGTCGTGATGCAAGAGGAGGCGAGATGGATTGGGTGGCCGATCCGGGGATATGGATCGGGTTTCTCACCTTGGTCGCCCTGGAGATCGTGCTGGGGATCGACAACATCGTCTTCATCTCGATCCTCGCGGGGAAGCTGCCTCCCGAGCAGCGGGATCGAGCGCGGAAGCTGGGGCTGGCGCTCGCGCTGATCAGCCGGCTGGCGTTGCTGTTCGCGTTGTCCTGGGTGGTGCGGCTGACCGATCCGCTCTTCGAGGTGGTCGGGCAGGAGATCTCCGGACGTGATCTGATCTTGCTACTCGGCGGGCTCTTCCTGCTGGGGAAGAGCGCGTTCGAGATCGGCGAGAGCATGGAAGGCGGTCACGGCAAGGCCGGCGGCCGGGCCGCGGCGTCGTTCGTGTCGGTGATCGCGCAGATCATGGTGCTGGACATCGTGTTCTCGCTCGACTCGGTGATCACTGCGGTCGGCATGGTGGACGAGCTCGGTGTCATGATCGCGGCGGTGATCGTCGCGGTCGCGGTGATGCTGGTGGCGTCCGGGCCGATCAGCCGGTTCGTGGAGAGCCACCCGAGCATCAAGATGCTGGCGCTGGCCTTCCTCGTGCTGATCGGCGTCATGCTGATCGCGGAAGGCTTCGACCAGCACATCCCCAAGGGCTACATCTACTTCGCCATGGCGTTCTCGCTGTGCGTCGAGCTGCTCAACATCCGGGTACGGCGCAGGTCGCGTCCGGACGCCGAGGAGCAGCCGGCTGCGGACCAGGAGCCTGCGGTCGAGACGCAGCCGGCCGCCGAGCAGCAGCCGGCCGTCAAGGAGCGTCCCGCCGGTGAGGAGGCCGCTCCGCACGTCTGAGCGCCACGCTCCGGCGTACTCCGGGTTCCAGGGACCAGGAACACGAACGACCAGGTCGGTGGGGGAAAAAATCCATCTACCATGACTTTGTGCTCTTTGACCCATGGAATCCGGAGTTCGTCGCTCATCCGTACGACGTGTACCGGGAACTCAGGGACACCGAGCCGGTGCGGTACTTCGAACCCACCGGCCAGTGGCTCGTGGCGCGGCACAAAGACGTGAACGCGGCGCTGCGCGACCGGCGGCTCGGCCGTTCCTACCTGCATCTCGCCACGCACGAGGAGTTCGGCAGGCCGGCCGAGCCGGAGTTCCAGGAGCCCTTCTGGCGGGTGACGAGGGCCGGCATGCTGGACGTCGAGCCGCCGGTGCACACCAGGCTGCGCCGCCTGGTCTCCAAGGCGTTCACGCCGCGCATGGTCGAGGAGCTGCGTCCCCGTGTGCGGCGCGTCGCTCGTGACCTGGTGGACGGTTTCGTCGAGCGCGGCGGCGGCGACCTGATCGCCGAGGTCGCCGAGCCGCTGCCGGTCACGGTGATCGCCGAGATGCTCGGCGTTCCCGAGGCCGACCGCCACCTGCTGCGTCCCTGGTCGGCCGGCATGTGCGGCATGTACGAGCTGAACCCCTCGCTGGATGCGCAGCACACGGCGGTGCGCGCCGCGTCGGAGTTCGCCGCCTACCTGCGCGAACTGGCCGCACTGCGCCGCGCGCACCCCGGGGACGACCTGATCAGCGCACTGGCCCAGGTCGCCGACGGCGGTGACACGCTCACCGAGGACGAGCTCGTCGGCACCTGCGTGCTGTTGCTCAACGCCGGCCACGAGGCGACCGTCAACGTCACCGGCAACGGCTGGTGGTCGCTGTTCCGCCACCCCGGCGAGCTCGCACGCCTGCGGGCCGACCCGTCGCTGCTGACCACGGCCGTGGAGGAGCTGATGCGCTTCGACACCCCGCTGCAGATGTTCGAGCGCTGGGTGTTCGAGGACGTCACCATCGGCGGCGTGGACATCCCGAAAGGCGCGGAAGTGGCGCTGCTGTTCGGCTCGGCGAACCGCGACCCCGAGGTCTTCCCCGACCCCGACCGCTTCGACGTGGCCCGCGCCGACAATCCGCACATCTCCTTCGGCGCCGGCATCCACTTCTGTCTCGGCGCTCCACTGGCCCGCGTCGAGCTCGCCGAGTCGTTCCGCGCGCTGCTGGAGGCGGCCCCCGCGTTGCGCCTGGTCGAGGAGCCGGTCTGGAAGCCGAACTACGTGATCCGCGGTCTTGAGTCCCTGATGGTGTCCACCGGTTAGGACGCCGGAGTGGCTCCGGGGGGCCACCCGGCCAGTGAACGGCAGGTGGCCTGCGCGAGCCAGCCGAAGCCGCCGAGCCCTGCCGGGTCGATCAGCTCCGCCTCACGGGAGGCCCGGGTGAGTCCGCGCAGGTACGCGGCCGGGTCGGCGTCCACCGTGCCGAGGGACGGCCGGGCCCCGGTGATCCCGAGCGAGCGCAGCGCGTGCCGCTGGGTGGTCAGGGTGGTGGACACCGCGCCTGCTCGTTCCCCGGCGGCGGCGCAGGCGTCCAGCGCGACATGCGCGGTGATGTCGCAGGATCCGTCGGGTACCGGGGCCACCCCGGCCCCGGCCCGGTATCCGGTCAGGGTGCCGAATTCCGGACGGTCGTCCACAGGGTGTGCGTAATCCACGGCCACCGCCAGCCCTCGGGAGAGACGTCCGACGACCGTGGCCCATGCCTCGTCCCTCGGCCGGCCGATCTCCGCGCGCCGACCGGCCGTCGGCAGCGGCCACCACCGGTCCAGCCATGCGAGGTCCCGCTCCTGGGGCCGGTCCCCGAGCCGTTCCGCACCGGTGCGAGGGTCGACGAGCACCAGTCGCGGGCCGTCCGGTCCCTGCTCGGCGACGTCGAGCGGCACGTTGTCCAGCCACTCGTTGGCGATCACCAGGCCGGTGACGTGCTCCGGCGCCTCGGCGGCCCACTTGATCGCGGGGTCCGCATCCGGCGGCGGCGGAGCGAGGTCGACGGCCGTGACCCGCAGGCGGGCCGCCAGCGACGGCTCCGCCGTCCGCAGCACCCGCGTCACCAGCGCGCCGTCCCCGGAGCCGACGTCCACGAGGTCCAGCGCGGCCGGCCGGCCGAGCGCGGCGTCGACGGCGCCGAGCAGCCGCAGCACCGCGCCGGCGAAGACCTCGGACGCGCTCACCGACGTGCGGAAGTGACCGCGTGGCCGCTCCCTCAGATAGAACCCACGCTCGCCGTACAGCGCGCGCTCCATGGCCTCCCGCCAGGTCACCCACACGGCACGGCACGTTACCAATGCCCGATCGCGGCGCGCGGCAGGCGCCGCCGTACCCTGGTCAACTGGGTCTGTCGTCGAGCGATGTGGACGGAACGTGATGGAGACCAGCGAGCGTCCCGGCCGCCTCGCCGTCGGTGTGCTCGGCGCCGGACGGGTGGGTTCCGCGCTCGGCACGGCGCTCGCGCAGGCCGGCCACCGGGTCGTGGCCGCCGCCGGGGTCTCCGACGCCTCCCGCCGCCGCGCGGAGGAGCGGCTCGGGGTCGGCATGTCACGTCCCGACGAGCTGATCGCGCGCGCCGACCTTGTGCTCCTCACCGTCCCCGACGACGTCCTGCCGGGCCTCGTCGCCGGTCTGGCCGCCGCCGGGGTGGACCTGCGGGGCAAGATGCTCGTGCACACCAGCGGCGCGTACGGCCTCGGCGTGCTCGACCCCGCCACCGCCGCGGGTGCGCTGCCGTTCGCGCTGCACCCGGTGATGACCTTCACCGGCCGGGAGGACGATCTGCGCAGGATCAGCGGCTGCTCCTTCGGCGTGACCGCGCCTGACCCGCTGCGTCCGGTCGCCGAGGCCCTGGTCATCGAGATGGGTGGCGAGCCGGTGTGGGTCGCCGAGCAGGACCGCGCGACCTATCACGCGGCGCTGGCGAACGCGGCCAACCACATGGTGACGCTGATCGCCGAGTCGCAGGAGATCCTGCGCGGCATCGGCGTGGAGCACCCGGGCCGTGTGCTCGGCCCCCTGCTCGGCGCCGCGCTGGACAACGCGCTGCGCCTCGGCATCGCCGGCCTCACCGGCCCGGTCGTGCGCGGCGACGCCGGCACCGTACGCAAGCACGTGGACGCGCTCATGGCCGTCGCCCCGGAGGCCGCCGACGCCTACGTGGCGCTCGCCAGGCTCACCGCGGACCGGGCCCTCGCGGCCGGGCTGCTCAGACCGGAGGCCGCCGAGCGCCTCCTCGACGCGCTGGGAGGCAAACCGTGGACGTGATCGTCGCAGGGAACCGAGCCGAGCTGGCCGCGGCCCGTGCCGCGCTCGGGGTGACCGGCGCGGCCGGTGCTGACGTGGTGGCGAGGCCTGGTGTGGCGCCGGGGACATTGGCGCTGGTGCCGACGATGGGTGCGCTGCACGAGGGCCACCGGTCGCTGATCCGGCTGGCCCGTGAGCACGCCGATCACGTCGCGGTGAGCGTCTTCGTCAACCCGTTGCAGTTCGGCCCGGCCGAGGACTTCTCCCGCTACCCGCGCACGATGGAGGCCGACCTCGCGGTGTGCGCGGCCGAGGGGGTGAGCCTGGTGTTCGCACCCGCCGCGGACGAGATGTACCTGCCGGACCGGCAGGTCGGCGTGTCGGCCGGCGCCATGGGGACGGTCGTGGAGGGGTCCTTCCGTCCCGGCCACTTCGACGGTGTGCTCACCGTCGTGCTGAAGCTGTTCAACCTGGTGCGTCCCGACGTCGCGGTGTTCGGCCGCAAGGACGCGCAGCAGCTCGCGCTCGTCCGGCGCATGGTGGCCGACCTCGACGTCCCGGTGACCGTCGTCGGCGGCGAGACGGTCCGCGAGCCCGACGGTCTCGCGCTCTCCAGCCGCAACCGCTACCTGTCCCCGGCCGACCGCGTGACGGCTCTGGCCCTGTCCGCCGCGCTCCGCGCCGGCGCGGAGCGCGAGACCCCCGAGGAGATCCTGCGCGCGGCCCAGGCCGTCCTGGACGCCGCGGTGGCCGCCGATCCGCCTCTGGTGCTCGACTACCTCGTGCTGGCCGATCCGGCGACGTTCAGCCCCGTCTCCGATGACCACCGCGGCGAGGTCGTGCTCGCCGTCGCCGCCAGGGTCGGCACGACGCGTCTGATCGACAACGTGGTGCTGACGCTGATCTGACCGGTGCCACGGGCCGCGTACCCTGTTCGGTGCCGCTGACCTGCGGAAATCACGAAAATCACCCCCATGGACGGGAACATGCGCGCCATCGGTTATCGTCATAGTGACGAAATTAGGAGCGACCCATGACGTACCCGCCCCTCCCCCGGCGGCTCACCGCCCCCGAACCCGGCTGGACCGTCCACGCCGACCTCGTCGTCGTCGGCTCCGGCGTGGCCGGCCTCACCGTGGCCCTGCGGTACGCACAGCTCGCGCCGCGTGCCCGTGTCCTCGTCGTCACCAAGGACGTGTTGTCGGCCGGATCCACCCGCTGGGCCCAGGGTGGCATCGCCGCCGTGCTCGACCCCGCCGACTCGGCGGCCGAGCACATCCGCGACACGCTGACCGCGGGTGCGGGGCTGTGCGACGCCGATGCCGTACGCCTGCTGGTCACCGAGGGACCGGCCGCGTTGCGCCGCCTCATCGACAGCGGCGCGCGGTTCGACCGCGAGCCCGGCGGCGGGCTCCAGCTCGGCAGGGAGGGTGGCCACCGGCGCGACCGCATCGTGCACGCGGGTGGCGACGCCACGGGAGCCGAGGTGCAGCGCGCGCTCGTCGCCGCCGTTCGGGCCGCCGAGCCCGCGGGGCCGGGGGTTCCTGGCATCGAGGTGATCGAGCACGCGCTCGTTCTCGACCTGCTCAAGGACGCCGCAGGCGCCGCGTGCGGCGTCACCCTGCACGTGATGGGTGAGGGTGCGCGTGACGGCGTCGGCGCCGTGCGCGCGTCGGCCGTCGTGCTCGCCACCGGCGGCATGGGCCAGGTGTACGCGGCCACCACCAACCCGCTCGTGTCCACCGGGGACGGCGTGGCCCTCGCACTGCGCGCCGGTGCCGTCGTCAGCGACCTGGAGTTCGTGCAGTTCCACCCCACGGTGCTGTGGCTCGGCGGGGACTCCACCGGCCAGCAGCCGCTGATCTCCGAGGCGGTGCGCGGCGAGGGGGCCGTGCTGATCGACGCCGGCGGCGAGCGGTTCATGACCGGCGTGCACGAGCTCGCGGACCTCGCACCTCGCGACGTCGTGGCCAAGGCGATCATGCGCCGCATGCTGGAGACCGGCGCCGATCACGTCCACCTTGACGCCAGGCACTTCGGTGAGGAGAAGTGGCGCACCCGCTTCCCCACCATCCACGCCATCTGCCTGGAACACGGCATCGACCCGGTGCGCGAGCCCATTCCCGTGGCCCCCGCCGCGCACTACGCCAGCGGCGGCGTGCGCACCGGCCTCGACGGACGCACGGCCGTCCCCGGGCTGTACGCCTGCGGCGAGGTGGCCTGCACCGGCGTGCACGGCGCGAACCGGCTCGCGTCCAACTCGCTGCTCGAAGGCCTGGTCTTCGCCGAGCGCATCGCCACAAGCCTCGCGGCCGGTCCGCCGCGGCCCGGCGAGCCGGTGGACGACGGCCGCGCCACAGGACTCGCCGACCCGCGGGTCCGTCCCCGGCTCCAGGCCCGCATGAGCGCGGGTGCCGGGGTGCTGCGCGGCGGCCGGAGCCTGCGTGACGTACGCCAGGCCCTGCTCGACGCGCGCTGGACGCCGGTGGCCGTACAGCCGTGCACGGAGGCATGGGAGACCACCAACCTGCTCACCGTGGCCACGGCGCTCGTCACCGCCGCGGCGGCCCGTGAGGAGACCCGCGGCTCGCACTGGCGCGAGGACTTCCCCGGACCCGACGACACCTGGTGGCTCGGACACCTGGACCTGAGCCTGACCGAGGAGGGGCTGACCATGACCTACCGCCGCCACGACGAGGACCGCACCGCCGCTCTGCCGAGTCACGTCGAGGCCGAGCTCCTCGACGCCGGCCTGGACCCGGCGGCCGTCGTCTCGCTCGTGGACGCCGCGATCGCCGAGGACGTCGGCCAGGAAGGCGACGTGACCACCGTCGCCACCATCCCCCCCGGCCAGAACGCCACCGGCGAGGTGGTCGCGCGCAGGGACGGTGTCGTGGCCGGCCTGCCGGTCGCGGAGGCGGCCTTCGCCAGGCTCTCCGGCGGCCGGCTCACCGTCAAGGCCCGCGCCAAGGACGGCGAACGCGTGGCCGCGGGCGACGTGCTGATGACGGTGACCGGCCCGGTCCGCGACCTGCTGACCGCCGAGCGCACCGTGCTGAACCTGCTCACCCACCTGTCCGGCATCGCCACCGAGACCGGACGCTGGGTGCGG
Organism: Sphaerisporangium rubeum; assembly: GCF_014207705.1. Taxonomy (NCBI): domain Bacteria; kingdom Bacillati; phylum Actinomycetota; class Actinomycetes; order Streptosporangiales; family Streptosporangiaceae; genus Sphaerisporangium; species Sphaerisporangium rubeum. Next base: position 7,351,706 of record NZ_JACHIU010000001.1, on the reverse strand, counting down.
GCCGTCGAGGGCACGGGGGCCAGGGTCAGGGACAGCCGCAAGACGATCCCCGGCCTGCGGGCCCTCGCCAAGTACGCGGTCCGCTGCGGTGGTGGTGCCAATCACCGGATGTCGCTTTCGGACGCGGCCTTGATCAAGGACAATCACGTGGTGGCGGCCGGTGGGGTCGCCGAGGCGTTCCGCGCGGTCCGGCGGGCCTTTCCCGGCCTGCCGATCGAGGTGGAGGTCGACCGGCTCGACCAGATCGAGCCGTTGCTGGCCGAGGGGGCGGAGGAGATCCTGCTGGACAACTTCGCCGTCGACGATCTGGCGCGCGCCGTGCGCCTGGTCGGCGGTCGCGCGCGCCTGGAGGCCAGCGGCGGCCTCACCCTGGCCGTGGCGCGCGAGGTCGCCGCGACCGGCGTCGACTACCTCGCCGTCGGGGCCCTCACCCACTCGGCCCCGGCACTGGACATAGCTTTGGACCTCCAGGGGACTTGATGCTGCTCACGATCGACGTCGGCAACACCCACACGATGCTCGGCCTCTTCGAAGGGGAAGAGGTCATCGAGCACTGGCGCCTCGCGACCGACGCGCGGCGCACCGCCGACGAGATCGCGGTGGTACTCCAGGGCCTGCTCGGCCAGAGCCCTCTGCTGAAGGACGCCGACATCAGCGGCATCGCGCTGTGCTCCACGGTGCCGTCGGTGCTCAACGAGATGCGGGAGATGTGCCGCAGGTACTACGGCGACGTGACCGCCGTCATCGTGGAGCCCGGGGTCCGCACCGGTGTGCCGGTGCGCATGGACAACCCCAAGGAGGTCGGCAGCGACCGCATCGTCAACGCGCTGGCCGCGGTCACCCTGTACGGCGGGCCGTGCGTGATCGTCGACTTCGGCACGGCGACGTCGTTCGACGCGGTCTCGGCCAAGGGTGAGTACGTCGGTGCGGTCACCGCGCCTGGCATCGAGATCTCGGTGGACGCGCTCGCGGCGGCCGGCGCGCAATTGCACAAGGTCGAGCTGGTCCGTCCGCGCTCGGTGATCGCCAAGAACACCGTCGAGGCCCTGCAGGCCGGCATCATCTACGGCTTCGCGGGCCAGGTGGACGGCATCGTGGAACGCATCGCCCCGGAGCTCGCCGCCGACCCCGACGACGTGACGGTGGTCGCCACCGGCACGCTCGCCTCGCTGGTGGTGAACGAGGCGCGGTCGATCGACGTGCACGAGCCGTGGCTGACGCTCATCGGGTTGCGGCTCATCTACAACCGCAACGTGGGCTGACGCCGGCGGTCGAATAGCGCGCACGCCTCGGGCCGGGCCGGGCAATTGCCCCGGCCCTCGCTGATCGCCGAGGCGGCGGGCATGCGGAAATGCCTGTGGAAAGTGGGCCATATTTCGCGGCTAATAAGCGCGCACGGATCCTGATCATATCCCGGCAGGACGGTGGGACGAGCATGGCCGACCCGGCCGTGTGACCGCGATCCGCCGTTCCACCAGGCATGCCGTCACACCTGAGCGTGGCCTCCTCCGGTGGCCCTCCCTTGATCACCGGTGTCCACCTCGCTACAGGCTCGTAAACATGTCATGAGTAGTTCACATATGGAGTGGTATGTCAATGACGAACGTAACAGGTATCGCGGTCAGTGCTTGACGACCTTTCAACGTGGCGTTTACCGTTCCTGACGGGCGGGCCGAAGCATTCAAGTATGTTGCCGAGTTCGTCGTGGGGGAGAGGACACCCGATGGCGTATCCGGATCTGGTTTCCCGGGGAAATGACATTCCGACGGGATCAGACGTGGGACTGACCGACGATGATCTTTTGCTGCTCGCCGAACTGGCCAAAGGGGTCACCGTCGACCGGGTCGGCAGGCGGCTCGACGTGAGCGGCCGCACCGTGCGCCGGCGCCTGCGCGGCATCTGCGACCGCATCGGCGTGGCCACCGCGATCGAAGCGGTGGCCTGGGCCGCCAGACGCCGGCTGATCTGACCCGTGCGTCCGCGGCCGGGTGGCCGCGGACGCACGGGTCAGGCGGCGCGGTCAGTCGGCGATGCGCACGGCTCCCGCGAACGGCCGGTTGCCGATCGGCGCCACGCGCACCACGTCACCGGTGCGCGGTGCGTGCACCATCATGCCGCCGCCGATGTAGATGCCCACGTGGTGCAGGTCGTTGTAGAAGAACACCAGGTCACCCGGACGCATGTCCTCACGGGACACGTGGGTGCCGGCGGTCCACTGGTCGCCGGTGTAGTGCGGAAGGCTGATGCCGACCTTCTGGTAGGCCCACATCACCAGGCCGGAGCAGTCGAAGGAGTTGGGCCCCTCGGCACCCCACACGTACGGCTTGAGCTGCTGCGTGAGGGCCCACCTGACGGCCTCGGCCGCCTTGCCGTCCCCGGGGATCGGGATGGCCACTCTGGTGGCCCTGCCGTAGCCGGCGACCTGCGCGCGGGCCTGGCGGAACAGGCTGCTCTCGGTGCGGCCCACCAGGCCGCGGATCTTGTCGCGCTTGGCGTCGAGCTCGCCGACGAGCTTCTTGACCTCCGCCTCGCGGGCCTTGGCGCTCTCCCGCGCGCGCTCCGCGCTGTCCATCGCCTTGGTGATCAGCGAGACCTCCTCGCCCTGCTGGAGCTGCAGAGCGTAGGTCGTGGCCGCGCGGTTGAGGTAGCCGTCGGGGTCGCCGGACATCGCCAGGGCCAGTGAGGAGCCGATGCCGCCGGTCATGTAGGCGTCCTGAGCGTAGACGCCGGCCTTCTGGCGCTTCTCCTCCAGGTCGGCCTGGCTCTTGTCCAGCGTCTGCTTGGCGAGCTTCGCCGACCGCTGTGCCTGCTTGAGGCGCTCCTTCTGGCCGTTGTACTGCTCGGTCAGCGCCTCGATGTCCTCGTAGAGGCGTTCGACCTGCTTCTTGAGCTCGTTCAGGCTCGGCTTCGGTTCGGCGCTCGCCGACATCAGCGGCGTGCCGAACGTCAGGGCCATCAGGACGGCGGTGAGCATGGCGACGCGGCGGGACAGCCGCGTGCGGGCCGCTCCGGCCGCCAAGGCGGCCATCGCCTTCGACGGAGCCGTGCCGGACCGCGGCCGGTGGCCGCGGGGACGGACGTGCCGGCCCGTGTTCTTCCCAGGCGTGCGCCCAGCGTGCACCAACGAGCTCCTCTCCTCGGACGCCTACCGGGTTAGCTGACGGGTTCGGGCGGGAGTGGCCCTACCGAGTGACTGGTCGCGGAGGATCGCGATGCCTCCCTCTCGGATTCACCCCGGGGGGTCGGCGACCGCCGGTACGGGCCCGGCGTGTGCCTTTTGGTTCCCCGGTTCCCGGCGGTCGCATGTGGCCGGGATTAGGCGGTCCGGCCACCGTGGGCGATGACCGGGATCGAGCCGTGACACTAGTGCAGCGCGGGTTCCTGCTCAACCAGAACTACGAAACCTGTAGAGGAATCACAACCGGCCGATCACGGAACGATCACGCCGCCGGACCCCCGGAACCCGCATTACGCTGGGAAGACGTCCACTTTACGATCTCTTGGCGTGTGAAGTCGCAGGTCCCGACGTCTTGTAACGGCATTAAGGCGGCGTACTGCCACGTTTCGACGTCGCGCGCTCACCCGGCTACCCAACGCGACCAGAATGGGACGCCGGCCAATTTGGGTCCGTCCGTTATCTCGGACACCGGCTGGTGCCGTCGGCGATGCGGGGTGCCTGCGGATACGCTGACCGGTCATGGAGCAGGTCATGGCGTCCGTGCCACCTGGGAGCGAACTGGCCGTCCGGCGTGCCCGCGCGACGGACGTCCGGGCCATCGGCCGGCTGGTCGCGTCCTATTCCGGCGACGGGCCGCGACTGCTGCGCAAGGCGACGGTGACGCTGTACGAAGACGTCCAGGAGTTCTGGGTCGCCGAGCGGGACGGCGAGGTGGTCGGCTGCGGGGCCCTGCACGTGCTCTGGGAGGACCTCGCCGAGATCCGCACGGTGGCGGTGGACACGCGGCACAGAGGGCGGGGCATCGGGCACCGCATCGTGGCCGCGCTGCTCGCCACCGCGAGAGAGCTCGGGCTGCGCCGGGTCTTCTGCCTCACCTTCGAGGTGGAGTTCTTCGCACGGCACGGATTCACGGAGATTCAGGGCACACCCGTGTCACCTGAGGTGTACGCGGAGTTGCTGGACTCCTACGATGAGGGTGTCGCGGAGTTCCTCGATCTGGAGCACGTGAAACCGAACACTCTGGGCAACACCCGCATGCTCCTCCATCTCTCACCCCCATCCTGACTCTCCCTGACCGGCGGGATGACGCGCTGGAAAGGTGACTGTTGATCCCGCTGTCGCTACGTTGGGCTCCACCACAGCATGCGTGTCTGACATTTGCCGCATGCGAAGCCGAAGTGAGGTGAAACGGTGAGCACCGGACAGCCGCCGTACCCACGTGACGAACCGGACGACCACGCGTCGTCCGGACCTCCGCAGTATGGACAGCCCGCCGAGCGTCCTATGGACCCGGAGGTCACAGTCGTCCACCGCCCCCAGCAGACGTCGCAGAACAGCTACCCCCAGCAGCAGTCCTACGGCCAGCAGGACCCGTACGGCCAGCAGAGCGGGTCGGGAGCGTACGGGCAGGGATATCCCCAGCAGAGTCAGCAGGGACAGCAGTACGGCCAGCAGCAGAGCTACGGCCAGCAGCAGGGTTACGGCCAGCAGGGCTACAGCCAGCAGGGCTACGGCCAGCAGCAGGGCTATGGTCAGCAGGAGAGCTACGGCCAGCAGGAGGCGCAGGCCGCCTACGGGCAGCAACAGTACGGCGCGCAGGGCTACGGCCAGCAGGGCCAGCAGCAGGGCCAGCAGGGCTACGGTCAGGCTCAGCCGGGCCAGCAGTACGGCCAGCAGGGGTACGACCAGAGCGGCTACCCGCAGCAGCAGTACGGCCAGCAGGCCCAGCAGGGCTACGGCCAGCAGTACGGCCAGCAACAGCAGTACGGCGACCAGCAGTACGGCCAGCAGGCCCAGCAGGGCTACGGCCAGCAGTACGGCCAGCAGCAGGGGTACGGCCAGCAGCAGTACGGCCAGCCTCAGTACGGTCAGCAGGAGCAGCAGGCCGCCTACGGCCAGCAGCAGTACGGCGCGCAGGGCTACGGTCAGCAGCAGGGCTACGGCCAGCCGGCCTATCCCCAGGCCTACGGCCCGGCGGGTCAGGCCCCGCCTGGTGTGCCGGCGCCGCTCGCCGAGTGGTGGCAGCGCCTGGTGGCGCGGCTGATCGACGGCCTCATCCTCGCGGTCCCCACGGTCATCCTCACCTTCATCCTCCTGGCCGTGCTGGTGACGCAGCCGAGCTTCGACCTGTCGACGGGACAGGTCACCGAAGGCAGCGGCCTGTTCCTCTACGAACTCGTGCTCGCGGTCCTGGTGACGGCCGTCTACTTCGTCTACGACTTCTTCCTGCACAAGAGCCGGGGGCAGACGGTCGGCAAGATGGCGATGGGCATCAAGGTCATCACGCTCGGCGGTTCCCTCGACGGCGGGCTGCCGGGTGACGCGGCGATCAAGCGGTCCGGCGTCATCTTCGGTCCGCAGTTGCTGCGCTGGATCCCGTTCGCCAACGTCGTGATCGGCATCTTCGGGCTGGTGAACGTGCTGTGGCAGTTCTGGGACAAGCCGTACCAGCAGTGTCTGCACGACAAGGCCGCGAAGACCGTGGTCGTCAAGATCAGGTAGCTTGACACAGGCAGGGCCGGGGAATCATCCTCGGCCCTGTTTTCATGTTCTCGCGGGTGAACATTACGGGTGCGAAGTGGGCAAAGTGGTAACGGGCCTACCCCTACTTGCGATAGGACCTTGCATGAACGGCGAGTGCCCGTTCGCCTGTCGCGAAAGGTGATCAGATGACGGCGGAACCACCCCCCGGAAACGGCCCCTACGGGCACCCCCAGCAGCCCGACCCGCAGTACGGCCAGCAGTACGGTCAGCAGCAGTACGGTCAGCCCCAGCAGGGCCAGCAGTACGGCCAGCCCCAGTACGGGCAGCAGCAGGGTCAGCCCCAGTACGGGCAGCAGCAGGGCCAGTCCTACCAGCAGTACGGTCAGCCGCAGGACCCGCAGTACGGCGGCGCGCAGGGGTACGGCGCTCCGCAGCAGGGCTACGGCCAGCCCGCGTACGGCGAGCACGGCCACCAGCAGGGCTACGGGATGGATCCCGCAGGTGCGCCTGCGCTCTGGTGGGAGCGCTGGGTGGCGCGTTTCCTCGACGGCCTGATCTTCAGCGTCGTCTACGGGATCTTGAATTCCATCTTCTTCTCCATGTTCGGGCCCTCGGTCGCCGATATCCTGGCCGACCCCTCGCTGGCCTCTGGATCGGTCATCCTGCCGGCGCTGCTCGCCGGCGTCATCGCGTTCGGCGCGTATGCCGCCTACGACTATGTCCTTCATTCCAAGGACGGGCAGACGCTCGGTAAGAAGGTCATGAAGATCCGCCTGGTGTCGGCGGCGGGTGGCGCGCTTGATTCGGGTGCCGTCTTGAAGCGGTCGGCTATCTTCCCGGGTGCGATGGTCCTCTACGGCATTCCTGTCGTCGGATGGCTGTCCTCCATCTTCGTGCTCGTGCTGGCGATCCTAATCCTCGTGGACAAGCCCAGGCATCAGGGCCCGCACGACAAGATCGCCGGGACGGTTGTCGTCAAGGCGGCCCGCTGAGACGGGCATTTCCGACGGGGCGGCCGCGCTGCGGCCGCCCCGTCGGTGTTTTCGGGGATCACCTTTACGAGCGCATCCGGTAAGACCGCTTGCTAGACGGGATTACCGTGGAACGGTCCTTCGGCAGGCTATGGACCCGCAGTCTCGCAACCCGTCTGACCTCGCGTGGGGCTAGAGTCGGATCCTGACTCCCGGATCAGGCAACCGTGGTACGGACCGAGGGGGTCTCGTGTGACAATTAACGTGGGGGGCAGGGGGAATCCGCCCCCCACGTGGATCGAGGATCAATGAACGATGTATTGTCCGCGTTGATACCACCGGCGGTAGTCGCCACGGTGGTCATCGTCGCGGTGGTGAAGCTCGTGCGTTCCGAAGCGGAGGCCCGGAGGCGGGCGGCGGAACCCTCGGAGAAGTCTTCGGAGGCTTCATCCGGCTGACCCGGCGACGGGCCGGACGGTTCCACTTCAATCACGACAGCATCCTGAAATTGTCAGCCAGGGTTGCCGGGTATATGTTTGGCTGACGAAAAGAACTATGCTCTGCGAAAGGAATGCCAGATGGCCACGCAGATCCAGAAGATACTCATCGACGACCTCGATGGTGGCGAGGCCAGTGAGACTGTCACCTTCGCGATTGATGGCACCTCTTACGAGATTGACCTGAGCGGCGATAACGCCAAGAAGCTCCGCGACGCACTGTCTCAATTCGTCTCCAGCGCACGCAGAGCCGAGAGCGCACCCGCCCGCGGCCGCAGGCGGGGAGCGGGCCAGCGTCCGTCACGGGAAAAGAGCTCGGAGATCAGGGCCTGGGCGAAGGCCCACGGCATCTCGGTCAGCGAGCGGGGTCGCATTGCCTCTTCTGTCGTGGAGAAGTACGAAGCGGCGCACTGACGGGTCCACATATGATCAGCGGCTATGGCGGCTTCAGGGGCCGCCATAGCCGCATGATCCCGTTTATCCGGGCGTGATCGTCCGGGGCTTCGTCGCGCACCCGTAGGAAAACTGCGGGTTAAACGTCGTTCGCTTGCGGCGTAGAGGGAACACGCAGGCCCCCAACAGTAGTTGGATGGAGCGTGAACGCCCTGCACCCGGGGAACGCTCATGTGCATGGAGCGGTCGCCGGTCGGGGCTAGCATGCGGATGCGGCGGGCCCGGATATCCCGAGCAGCCTGGCCGCTCTGTGAGGAGCGACGACATGTTCGAGAGGTTCACTGACCGCGCACGGCGGGTTGTCGTCCTGGCTCAGGAGGAAGCCAGGATGCTCAACCACAACTACATCGGTACTGAGCACATTCTTCTCGGGTTGATCCACGAGGGGGAGGGTGTGGCCGCCAAGGCTCTGGAGAGTCTTGGGATCAGTCTTGAAGGTGTGCGGCAGCAGGTCGAGGAGATCATCGGGCAGGGCCAGTCGGCTCCGTCAGGGCACATCCCCTTCACCCCGCGCGCCAAGAAGGTGCTAGAGCTGTCGCTTCGTGAGGCTTTGCAGCTCGGTCACAACTACATCGGCACAGAGCACATCCTCCTTGGCCTCATCCGTGAGGGTGAGGGTGTAGCGGCTCAAGTGCTGGTGAAGCTCGGCGCCGACTTGAACCGCGTGCGCCAGCAGGTGATCCAGCTGCTGCACGGCTACCAGGGCAAGGAACCCGCGGCGGCCGGCGGCCCCGCCGAGTCCGCCCCCTCCACATCGCTCGTGCTCGACCAGTTCGGCCGTAATCTCACCCAGGCGGCCCGCGAGGGCAAGCTCGACCCGGTGATCGGCCGTGACAAGGAGATCGAGCGGGTCATGCAGGTGCTGTCCCGCCGCACCAAGAACAACCCGGTGCTGGTCGGCGAGCCCGGCGTGGGCAAGACCGCGGTCGTCGAGGGCCTGTCCCAGAAGATCGTCAAGGGCGAGGTTCCCGAGACGCTCAAGGACAAGCAGCTCTACACGCTCGACCTCGGTGCTCTGGTCGCGGGCTCCCGCTACCGCGGTGACTTCGAGGAGCGCCTGAAGAAGGTGCTCAAGGAGATCCGCACGCGCGGCGACATCATCCTGTTCATCGACGAGCTGCACACCCTGGTCGGCGCGGGTGCCGCCGAGGGCGCCATCGACGCCGCCAGCATCCTCAAGCCGATGCTGGCGCGCGGCGAGCTGCAGACCATCGGCGCGACCACGCTCGACGAGTACCGCAAGCACCTCGAGAAGGACGCCGCGCTGGAGCGCCGCTTCCAGCCGATCCAGGTGGCCGAGCCGAGCCTCAGCCACACCATCGAGATCCTCAAGGGCCTTCGCGACCGTTACGAGGCCCACCACCGGGTCACCATCACCGACGCCGCACTGGTGGCGGCGGCGCAGCTCGCCGACCGTTACATCAGCGACCGGTTCCTGCCGGACAAGGCGATCGACCTCATCGACGAGGCCGGCTCGCGCATGCGCATCCGCCGCATGACCGCGCCGCCGGACCTGCGCGAGTTCGACGAGAAGATCGCTCAGGTCCGCCGCGACAAGGAGTCCGCGATCGACGCGCAGGACTTCGAGAAGGCCGCGGCCCTGCGCGACCAGGAGAAGCAGCTCCAGCTCAAGCGGGACAGGCGCGAGAAGGAGTGGAAGGCCGGCGACATGGACGTCGTGGCCGAGGTCACCGAGGAGCTCATCGCCGAGGTCCTCGCGACCGCGACCGGCATCCCGGTGTTCAAGCTCACCGAGGAGGAGTCCCAGCGGCTGCTCCGCATGGAGGACGAGCTCCACAAGCGGATCATCGGCCAGGACGACGCGATCAAGGGACTGTCGCGGGCCATCCGGCGCACGCGCGCCGGTCTGAAGGACCCGCGCCGTCCCGGCGGGTCGTTCATCTTCGCCGGTCCGTCCGGTGTCGGCAAGACCGAGCTGTCCAAGGCGCTCGCCGAGTTCCTGTTCGGGGACGAGGACGCGCTGATCATGCTGGACATGTCCGAGTTCATGGAGAAGCACACCGTCTCGCGGCTGTTCGGCTCCCCGCCCGGCTACGTCGGGTACGAAGAGGGCGGCCAGCTCACCGAGAAGGTCCGGCGCAAGCCGTTCTCCGTGGTCCTGTTCGACGAGATCGAGAAGGCCCACCCGGACATCTTCAACTCGCTGCTCCAGATCCTGGAGGACGGTCGCCTGACCGACGCTCAGGGTCGCGTCGTCGACTTCAAGAACACCGTCATCATCATGACGACCAACCTCGGCACCCGGGACATCTCCAAGGGCATCGGGGTCGGGTTCGCCAAGACCAACGACGTCGAGGGCAACTACGACCGCATGAAGGCCAAGGTCCAGGAGGAGCTGAAGCAGCACTTCCGGCCCGAGTTCCTCAACCGTGTCGACGACACCGTCGTCTTCCACCAGCTCACGCCGAACGAGATCATCCAGATCGTCGACCTGATGCTGGCCCAGGTGGACGCGCGTCTGAAGGACCGCGACATGGGCCTGGAGCTCACCTCCGAGGCCAAGCAGGTGCTCGCCGACCGCGGGTACGACCCCGTGCTCGGCGCGCGGCCCCTGCGCCGCACCATCCAGCGCGAGCTGGAGGACACTCTGTCGGAGAAGATCCTCTACGGCGATCTTCGTCCCGGCCAGGTGGTCAAGGTGACCATCGAGGGCGAAGGCGAGAACGCCAAGTTCATCTTCACCGGTGAGCAGAAGCCGCAGGACCTGCCGGACTCGGCCGAGGGCTTCCGTGAGCCGGCGAGCAGCCGGGCCGGCGCCTCCGCCGCGCCGGCGGACCGCCGTCCCGCGTAGCACCGGGAGCCTGTGACAGAACGCGCGAGACCCCCCGTGAGACATCTCACGGGGGGTCTTTCGTATTTGGTGAAGGTGTTTCGGCGTGATTCGCTATGTCACCACGCCAAGTAGTACTACACTCTGTAGAGCGAATCCGGCCGGGCCTGCGACCTGGCCGTCCACCGATCGTGTGGTGATTCGCGCGGAGGTCCTCCCACCGGCGTAGCGGGCCGGGCGAACACGGGGAGGGATGCGCGCCGAGCGGACCCGCTCCGGCCGGATCCCGTGAGCCGGGACCGCCGTGGCAGAGGCCGCGCCGTGTGCGGGCCTGACAAACGCAGCACGCCTGGGAGGCACCGGATGCGCCTGTGTCACGAGGACGGCACGCTCGTTCACCTGTCCTACAACGCGGGTGTCCACCCCGCGGAGGACCTGGAGAACCTGATCGCTCACCTGACCCGGTACGCCGTACCGGTGCGCAGACGGCTCGGCGTGGACCGCCTCGGCATCGGCCTCTGGCTCGCCCCCGCCGTCGCCGACCACCTCACCGCCGACCGCATCGAGCTGGTCAGGCTGCGCCGTTCCCTGGAGGAGCGCGGCCTGGAGGTCGTCAGCCTCAACGGCGCCGGTGGCCGCGGCATGGGCCAGGACTCCCCCGGCCCCGACTGGGCCAAGCCCGAGCGGTACCGGTACACGATGGCCCTGGCCAAGATCCTCGCCTACCTGCTGCCGGACGACGTCCGCTTCGGCAGCATCACCACCATCCCCATCGGCTGGCGCCGCGACTGGCCCGCCGACCTGCACGCCATAGCGTCCCGCCGTCTCGACCGCCTGTCCCGCGAACTGCGCGGCCTGCACAGCGTCACCGGCAAGACCATCCGCGTCGGCTTCCAGCCCTGGCCCGGCTGCGTCCTCGAGACCACCGAGCAGGCCGTCGAGCGCGTCTGCGGCATCGACTCCGAATACCTCGGCGTCTCCCTGGACGCGTGCCACCTCACGTGCGGCGGCACCGAGCCCGGCGCCGCGCTGCGTGGCGTGGCCGCGGCCGGCTCGTCGGTGGTGAAACTCGGCCACGTCCACAGCACGGAGACCCCGCAGGCCCTGCTGGAGGACACCCTTTCCACGATCCTCAGCACCCACCCCGGCACCGGCGCGCACATCGAGGTCGAGACCCACGGCCTGACCATCCCCGCCAAGAACAAGGGCCCCGCCGCGCTCGTCGCCACCCTGGCCGCCGACCTCGACTGGACCCGCCGCAACCTCACCGCTCTCGGTCTGAAACTCGCCGCCTGACCCTCGTGCCGGGGAACGCCTGCGCCTGCGGCACCAGGCAGGCACGGCGACCGCCGCCGGAGGCGACGAACACGTCCTTGAAATGGTCCATAGTGATCTTGTCCGGCGGACCCTGGACGAGCTCGCGGCCGTTCCAGCCGGATCACCGGGTGGAGGAGGTCCGACCCCTCTCCGGTCGTTCGCCGGACCTGCCTTCCCCGGCCCCCACTAGGCTCTCGGCATGGCCGGTGCGTTGCGTGAGGCGATTGTCGATTGGTACGGGGTGGCGGCGCGTGACCTGCCGTGGCGGCGCGCCGGGGTCGGCGCGTGGGGGGTGCTGGTCAGCGAGATCATGCTCCAGCAGACGCCGGTGGCGCGGGTGCTGCCGGTGTGGGAGGACTGGATGGAGCGGTGGCCCACCCCGGCGGCCCTGGCGGACGAGCCGCCGGGTGAGGCCGTGCGGCACTGGGGCCGGCTCGGCTATCCGCGACGCGCGCTCAATCTCCACGCCTGCGCCAGGGCCATCACCGACGACCACGACGGCAAGGTGCCGTCCACCTACGACGAGCTGCGGCGGCTGCCGGGCATCGGCGACTACACGGCGGCGGCGGTCGCCAGTTTCGCCTACGGAGGCAGCCACGCGGTGCTGGACACCAACGTCCGGCGGGTGCTGGCCCGCGCGGTGCGGGGAGAGGAGTTCCCGCCGAAGGCCACGACGGCCGCCGAGCGCACCCTCGCCGAGTCGCTGATCCCCGAGGTGGACGCACCACGCTGGGCCGTCGCCGTGATGGAGCTCGGTGCCCTTGTCTGCACCGCGCGGGCCCCCCGCTGCGCCGATTGCCCCGTCGCCGGCGAGTGCGCGTGGCGCCTCGCGGGCCGGCCCGCGTACGACGGCCCGGCCCGGCGCGGCCAGACCTACGCCGGCACCGACCGCCAGTGCCGCGGCCGGCTGCTCGCCGTGCTCCGCGAGGCCCACGGCCCGGTGCCGAAGCCGGCGCTCGACGCCGTCTGGTCCGACGCCGTGCAACGTGAGCGTGCCCTCGACGGCCTCGTCGCCGACGGCCTCGCCGAGCCCCTCGCGGACGGCACCTACCGCCTGCCGGGAACGGTGATCTGACTCAGAACGCGGATCGGCCGGGCCTCCGCGGAACGGCACGTGGTGGTGAGCGGGAACGACACGCCGGTCATCGTGGGTTTCCCGGCGGGTCTACACCCTCCCGATGGACAGTTATCTCCATACTGTGAGTATGGATCCGGACACGTTCCGTGGCGATCTGGGGGTCGAGGGGCCTGAGGTGTACTGGCGCAGGCGCGTCGCCGTGCTGGTCGGGGTGCTCGTGGTGGTCGCGGTGGTCGCGTGGGCCTGCAGCGCGTCCGGCGGGCTCGGGGCCGGTGGCCGCGGCACGCCGGGACGGGACGGCGGCGGCGGGTCGCCGTCCCGTGAGGCGGCGGCGCGGCCGGGTGCGGTGGCCACGGCGCCGCCGTCACCTGACGGCGAGGAGCCGTGCCGCGGCGGAGACCTGGTGCTGAGCCTGCACGCCGAGTCGCAGGTGTACGCCGGTGACCGCAAACCGAGCTTCCTGCTGACGGTCGTGAACACCGGGGACATGTCGTGCGAGGTCGACCTCGGCAGGCGGGCCGTCGAGACGCGGATCACCTCCGGCGGGGACCGCATCTGGTCCACCACCGACTGCGTCAGCGGCCCCGGCCGTGACATGCGCACCCTGCGCAGGGGTGTGCCCCACGTGACCAAGGTGCAGTGGGACCGGCGCAGATCCGGCGCGGACTGCCGCTCCGAGCGGCCCGTCGCACGTCCCGGCACCTACGTCGCCACGGCCCGCCTCGGCGCGCTGCGCAGCCACGAGCTGATCTTCCACCTGCGCTGACCCGGCGACCCCGAGCTGAGCGGACCGGCCGCGCCGAGCGCCGTGCCGGAGTGCGCCGGCCCGGAGGGTCAGACGTAACGCTCCAGGATGGACGCCTCGGCGAGGCGGGAGAGGCCCTCGCGGACGCTGCGGGCCCGCGACTCGCCTACGCCGCCGACGGACTGGAGGTCGGCCGTGCTGGCCGCCAGGAGCTTCTGGAGGCCGCCGAAGTGGTCCACGAGGCGGTCGACCACGCTGTCCGGCAGGCGGGGCACCTTGGCGAGCAGACGGAAGCCTCTCGGGCTCACCGGGGACTCCAGGGCCTCGGAGCCGGCGTGGCCGAGCACGCGGCCCACGGCGGTGAGGTCGAGCAGGTCGGCGGCGGAGAGACGGTCGAGCTCGGCCAGGGCCTCGGGGACACGGCGGGAACGGCGCTCCTTCCCCGACGGCAGATAGTCGCGCATGATCAGGTCGCGGTCGCCTTCGACACCGGCGACGAGCTCGGCGAGCTGCAGGGACAGCAGCCGTCCGTCGGTGCCGAGCTCCACGACGTAGCCTTCGATCTCGCCGGCGATGCGCCGCACCATCTCCAGCCGCTGCACCACCACCGCGACGTCGCGCGCCGTGACGAGATCCTCGATCTCCAGCGCCGACAGCGTGCCGGACACCTCGTCGAGGCGGGTCTTGTAGCGTTCGAGCGTCGCGAGCGCCTGGTTGGCCTTGGAGAGGATCGCCGCGGACTCCTCGAGGACGTACCGCACGCCGTCGAGGTACAGCGCGATGATGCGCATCGACTTGCTGATGGAGATCACGGGGTACCCGGTCTGCTTGGCGACGCGCTGCGCGGTGCGGTGGCGCGTGCCGGACTCGTTGGTCGGCAGGTCGGAGTCGGGCACGAGATGCACGGCGGCTCGCACGATCTTGTCGGCGGCCTGGTCGACGACGATGGCGCCGTCCATCTTGGCCAGCTCACGCAGCCGGGTCGCGGAGAACTCGACGTCGAGGAAGAAGCCGCCGGTGCAGACCTTCTCGACCCCGGCGTCGTACCCGAGGACGATGAGAGCCCCGGTGTGGCCGCGGAGTATGCGCTCCAGGCCGTCACGGAGGTCGGTACCCGGAGCGAGCGCGGCAAGGACCGATCTTCGTCGCTCGTCGATCCCCTTGTCGATGTTAGCCACATGGCCCCCGCTGGTCGCTGACGTCGCCAGTTTACCGGGGAGGGGCCGAGTGGGCCCGGACGAAGGCGGCCCGACCCGGCGGTCTCACCCCGGGGTCAGGTGACGTGGGTGAGCGCGTCCCAGACGTTCTCGGCCTCGGTCACCTCGAAGCCCGAGGTCAACGCGGTGGTGCGGGCCGGACGGCGGCCCACCGGCACCGGACGCAGCGCGTCGCCGTCCTGCTCGCCGGGTGGCGGCGTGTCCTGGTCGAGCGACCCGGCCGGGACCAGTGCGCGGGTGAAACCCAGCCTGGCGGCCTCGGCGACGCGGCGCCTGATGTCGCGCACGGGCCGCAGCTCACCGGCGAGGCCGACCTCGCCGAGCACCACGAGCCCCGGCGGCAGCGGCCGGTCACCCGCGGCGCTGGCCACGGCGAGCATGACCGCGAGGTCCACCGCCGGGTCGTTCAGGCGGATGCCGCCGACGGTGGCGGTGAACACGTCGCAGCCGCTCAGCCGCGCGTTGAGCCGGCGTTCGAGCACCGCGAGGATCATGGTGACGCGGAACGGGTCGAGACCCGAGGTGGACCGGCGGGGTTGCTGCGCGTCGGTCGGGCCGACCAGGGCCTGCACCTCGGCCGGCAGCGGACGGGTGCCTTCGACGGTGACGGTGACGCAGGTGCCGGCCACCGGCTCCGAGCGACGGGAGACGAACAGGCCGCTCGGGTCGGCCAGGCCCTGGATGCCGCGCTCGTTCAGGTCGAAGCAGCCGACCTCCTCGGTGGGGCCGAAGCGGTTCTTGACGCAGCGCACCATGCGCAGCCGCGAATGCCGGTCGCCCTCGAAGTGGAGCACGACGTCCACCAGGTGTTCGAGCACACGCGGGCCGGCGATGGAGCCGTCCTTGGTGACGTGGCCGACCAGCACCGTGGACATGCCGCGCTCCTTGGCGAGGCGCACGAGATTGCCGGTGACCTCGCGCACCTGCGTGACGCCACCCGGCACGCCGGTGGTCTGCGTCGACCCGATGGTCTGCACCGAGTCGACGATCAGCAGCCGGGGCTGGACCTTCTCGACATGGCTGACCAGCGCCGCGAGGTCGGTCTCCGCGGCGAGGTAGAGCTGGTCGCGGATGGCGCCGATGCGGTCGGCGCGCATGCGCACCTGGGCCGCGGACTCCTCACCCGTGACGTACAGCACGGTCTCGTGCCTGGCGAGGCTCGCCGCGGCCTCCAGCAGCAACGTGGACTTGCCGATGCCGGGCTCCCCCGCGAGCAGCACGACGGCACCCGGCACGAGCCCGCCGCCGAGCACCCGGTCGAGCTCACCGACCCCCGTCGTGCGCGCTCTGGCGAACTCGGCCTTGACCTGGCCGATCGGCAGCGCGGGTGCGGAAACCGCGCCACCTTGGACGACGTGCACCCCGGCCCGCGCGCCTTCCTCGTCGACCGTGCCCCACGCCTGGCACTCGCCGCAGCGACCCACCCACTTGGTCGTGCGCCAGCCGCACTCGGCGCAGCGGTAGCCGGGCTTCTGCGTCTTGGTCATGGGGGCACGTTATCCCCCGCCGGTGACAGTCCGGGTTCAGAAAAGACGCCACCGCAGGACATTGGGGTAGTCGATCTCCAGCCCCGGGGTGGCCGCGACGGCCTCCTCGGCGACCTCCGGCGCGAACTCGATGCGCAGGACGGCCTCCAGGTGGCTTCGCGCCGTGAACACCATGCGCAGGTCCAGTTCCCTGCGCATCCACCCCTGACGCGTCCAGAACGCCTCCACACGCTCGGTGGAGTAGCTCGGCACGGTCCTGGTGAACCACCGTCCGAAAGCTCCTCTGGACCCGTCCAGGTCCACGACGAACGCGGCCCCACCCTTGCGCACGACCCTGGCCAGCTCCCGCAGCCCCGGCTCACACCCCGGCCCGAAGAAGTAGGCCCAGCGCGCCACGGCGACGTCCACCGAGGCGTCGGGGAGCGGAAGATCCTGTGCGGTCGCGGTACGCACCACGACATTCGGCGTCGTACGGCACCTTTCAGCCGCCTGCCTGGCCAGCCCCGGATGCGGCTCCACCCCGACCACCTCGCGCGCCGTGGCCGCGTACCCCGGAAGATGGAACCCCGTGCCGCACCCGATGTCGAGCACCACCCCGCCGTCCCACGACCTGACGGCCCGCATCGCCGCGTCCGCGACCCCTTCGGGATCGACGGCACGGTTCTCCAGCTCGTAGACCTCCGGCGTGTTCCAGATGTTGGGACTGGGGATGGCCCCCTTCACGATCCGCGCCATGCGTCCACGCTAGTGCGCCTCCGCGTCCCGGCGGGCCACCGTACGGCGGCGCCGGACACGGGGTCATGCCGGTGCGGAGAGGGGTGGCCGGCGGTGTTGTCCGGGAGGGGTTTTCGGGGGTTGACGTGGGGGGGAAGGTATGATCTTGGTGGGTTGCGGGTCGTGGCGCGCCGGGGGTGCGTGGACCGGCTTAGGCTGGCAATGTGACCGACGTCATCCGAGTGCCGAATGCCAAGATCGCCCTGTCCACCGCGTCGGTGTATCCGGAGCGCACTCCGGACGCCTTCGAGCTGGCCGCGCGTCTGGGTTACGACGGTGTCGAGGTCATGGTCGGCGCCGATCCGGTGAGTCAGGACATCGACGTGCTGGAGCGGCTGTCCGACCATTACCACGTGCCGGTCCTCGCCGTGCACGCCCCGTGCCTGCTGGTGACGCAGCGGGTCTGGGGCCGCGACCCCTGGGCCAAACTGGTCCGTGCCCGTAAGGCCGCCGAGCGGCTCGGGGCGCGGACGGTGGTGGTCCACCCCCCGTTCCGCTGGCAGCGCGAGTACGCACGCGACTTCGAGACCGGGCTCGCCCGCATGCGTGACGAGACCGACGTGATCTTCGCTGTCGAGAACATGTTCCCCCTGCGCGCGAGAGGTACCGAGGTGGTCCCGTACTCCCCGGGATGGGACCCCATCGACCAGGATTACCCGCAGGTCACCCTCGACCTGTCCCACACCGCCGTGTCCGGCTCCGACGCGCTGGAGATGGCGGAGAAACTCGGCGACAGGCTGGCCCACCTCCACCTGGCGGACGGCGTGGGGACCACCAACAAGGACGAGCACCTGGTGCCGGGCCGCGGCAGCCAGCCGTGCGCACGCATCCTGGAGCGGCTGGCCACCAGCGGGTACGGCGGCCTGATCGTCCTGGAGATCAACACCCGTAAAGCCGCCGGTCGCACCGAGCGCGTGGACGACCTGGCCGAGGGCCTGGCGTTCGCACGGCTGCACTTCGCCGCCTCGTCCACGGCGTGATCTACTCGTCGCCATGAGCCATGAGGTGTTCGACCGCGTCGCCGAGTACTACGACGCGGCCAGGCCGGGCTACCCCGACGGGGTGTACGACGCGGTGGCTTCGCTGTGCGAGATGTCGCTGGAAGGCGCCGTGGTGGTCGATGTCGGCGCGGGCACCGGCATCTCGACCAGGGGTCTGCTCGCCAGGGGTGCGCGGGTGACGGCGATCGACCCGGGGGAGCGCATGCTGGCCCGGCTGGTGTCCCATGCGGCCCGGCCCGGTGTGGTCGTCGGGGACGGCAACATGCTGCCGTTGCGTGAAGGCGTCGCCGACCTGGTGTGTTACGCGCAGTCGTGGCACTGGCTGCGGCCCGCCGACTCGATCGCGGAGGCCGTGCGGGTGCTGCGGCCCGGCGGCGTGCTCGCGGCGTGGTGGAACACCGTCGATCTCGGCGCCACGCCGGACGACGCGCAGGGCACCGGCGCCGACTGGCTGGTGGCGTTCGAGCGGCGGCTCGCGGCGAGCTGTCCGGCGTACTGGGGTCCGGCGCTGCCGCAGTGGCGGGTGCCTCAGGTGGCACGTGCCATGGGGGAGGCGGGTCTGTCGGTCCAGGAGGCCTGGATCCACTGGGTGCGGCGGATCAGCGTGGACGACATGCTGCTCGACCTGCGTTCCCACGCGTTCGTGGCGTCGCTCGGCGACGAGGCGGCCACCGCCGTGGTGGTGCGCGAGCGCGACGAGCTGCGCAAGGCGGCCCCGGACGGTGAGCTGGAGGTTCCCATGCGCGTCTACCTCGCCATGGCCCGCACACCGGAGGACGGCGATGGCTGAGGGAGCGGAGCGCCGCCGGCCCGGCCGCCGTCCGG
Source organism: Sphaerisporangium rubeum (assembly GCF_014207705.1). Taxonomy (NCBI): domain Bacteria; kingdom Bacillati; phylum Actinomycetota; class Actinomycetes; order Streptosporangiales; family Streptosporangiaceae; genus Sphaerisporangium; species Sphaerisporangium rubeum. The sequence goes on along the minus strand of NZ_JACHIU010000001.1, from coordinate 7,332,888 downwards.
GGCTCACCGACACGCGCAACGAGATCATCGCCGCGGCCCGCAAGGTCTTCGCCGACAAGGGTTTCGACAAGGCGACGATCCGCGGCATCGCCAGGGAGGCCGGGGTGGACCCGGCGCTGGTCCACCACTATTTCTCCACCAAGGAAGGCATCTTCGTCGCGGCGCTCAGCCTGCCCGCCGACCCGTCCAAGGTGCTGCCGTTGATCCTGCAGGGCCCGCGTGAGGAGGTCGGCGAGCGCCTGGTGCGTTTCCTGCTCACCCTGACGGCCGACCCCGCGGCTCGCGAGCCCGTGCTGGCGCTGGTCCGTAGCGCCACCACCAACGAGCAGGTCGTCGCGATGACCCGGGAGTTCCTGGCGCGGGCGATCCTCGACACGGTGGTCGAGACGCTGGGCATCCCGCCGATCCGCATGGAGGCGGCCTTCGCGCAGATGTTCGGCGTGATCATGTTGCGGTACGTGCTGCGTGTGGAGCCGATCGCGTCGGTGGACGTCGAGGAGCTGGTGGAGCTGCTGGCCCCCACGATCCAGCGCTACCTGGGTGAGCCATGATCGGCCCTGCCGGGACGGCGACCAGAGCACTCTTCTAGTATCGGTTCCGGTGGTGGTCGACGCGGAGTGAACGGACTGGCACACCCATAAGTTACCCATGGGTAGTATGCGAGTGCCGGCCGTACGCGCGCCGGAAGGCCGGCGCCGGGAACAGTGCCGCGTGGACAGCGCCGTAGACAGGGAGGGCCTGTGCTCCTAGTAGCGATCATCGGGCTGGTCATGACCGCCGCCGCGCTGGCGCTCGCCGCGCGCCGGGTGAACTTTCTGCGGCGCCTCGCCATGAGCGGTCAGCCGGCGCCTGAGCGGGTGGCGTACGCCAGGCGGAACGCCGGTGCGGAGCTGAAGGCGCAGCTGGTGGAGGTGTTCGGTCAGCGCAAGCTGCTGAAGTGGACGCCGTCGGGTGTGGCGCATTTCGTGGTGTTCTGGGCTTTTGTGATCCTGGCGACGGTGTACCTGGAGGCGTATGGCGCGCTGATCCAGGGTGCGGTGACCGGGACGCCGGACTTCCACATCCCGCTGGTCGGCACCTGGCCGGTGCTGGGGTTCGCGCAAGACCTCATCGCGGTGGCGTGTGTGGCCGGTCTGGCGGCGTTCGCCGTGATCCGGGTCCAGAACGCGCCGAGGAAGCTGGGCCGTGCGTCGCGGTTCAGCGGGTCGCATCTGGGTGGTGCGTGGCTGATCCTGTTCATGATCTTCAATGTGATCTGGACGTTGTTCCTGTTCCGGGGTGCGGCGATCAACACCGGGAACTTCCCCTACGACAGCGGCGCGTTCGCCTCCCAGGGTGCGGCGGCGCTGCTGCGGCCTTTGGGGGAGGGTGCCAACGAGGTGCTGGAGCCGGTAGGGCTGCTGCTGCACCTGGGGGTGATGCTGGTGTTCTTGGTGATCGTGGTGAACTCCAAGCACCTGCACATCTTCACCGCGCCGCTGAACGTGCTGTTCTCCCGCCGTCCCGACGGTCTCGGCGCGGTCCCTCAGATGCGCAGCAACGGCGAGGTGCTGGACTTCGAGGAGGCCGACCCCGACACCGATGTGTTCGGCCGGGGGACGCTGCAGGACACCACGTTCAAGGGGTTCTTGGACTTCTACACCTGTACCGAGTGCGGCCGGTGCCAGTCGCAGTGCCCGGCCTGGAACACCGGCAAGCCGTTGTCACCCAAGATGCTCATCCTGGACCAGCGCGACCACGCCTTCGCCATCGCCCCCTACCTGCTGGCGTCCGAGGCCGAACGGGAGGACCTGCCGCAGGACGTGCTCGCGCTGGCCGGTAAGCCGCTGGTCGGGGAGCAAGGGGTGATCCACCCCGATGTGCTGTGGTCGTGCACCAACTGTGGTGCGTGTGTGGAGCAGTGCCCGGTCGACATCGAGCACATCGATCACATCATCGACATGCGCCGCTACCAGGTCATGATCGAGTCCAGCTTCCCCTCCGAGGCCGGGGTGATGCTGAAGAACCTGGAGAACAAGGGGAACCCGTGGGGGGTGCCGGAGGTCAAGCGGGCCGAGTGGATCGAGGAACTGGCCTCCCGGCAGGTGGATCCGATCGAGGTCACCTTGATCGAGGACACCGTCCCCGACGGCATGGAGTACCTGTTCTGGGTCGGCTGCGCCGGCGCGCTGGAGGACCGGGCCAAGAAGACCACCAAGGCGGTGGCCGAACTGCTGCACATGGCCGGGGTCCGGTTCGGGGTGCTCGGCCCGATGGAGGCCTGCACCGGCGACCCGGCGCGGCGGCTCGGCATGGAGTTCGTGTTCGACATGCTGGCCCGGCAGAACATCGAGACCCTCAACGAGGCGGGGGTGACGAAGATCGTGGCCACGTGTCCGCATTGCTTCAACACTCTGGCCAACGAGTACCCCCAGCTCGGGGGCACCTACGAGGTCGTGCACCACACCCAGTTGCTGGCCCGCCTGGTCGAGGAGGGCCGCCTGACGCCGGTCACCCCGATCGAGGAGAAGATCACCTACCACGACCCGTGTTTCCTGGGCCGGCACAACAAGGTGTACACCCAGCCGCGCGACATCATGGCCACCGTCCCCGGCGTCACCACCCAGGAGATGCACCGCTGCAAGGACCGCGGGTTCTGCTGCGGCGCCGGCGGCGCGCGCATGTGGATGGAAGAACGCATCGGCAAACGCATCAACACCGAACGCGTCGACGAGGCCCTGACCACCGACCCCGACCGCGTGTCCACCGCCTGCCCCTTCTGCCTGGTCATGCTCGGCGACGCCATCAACGAGAAGAAGAACACCGGCGAGGCCAAACCCACCCTCGAAGTCGTCGACGTCGCACAGCTTCTAGTGACGTCTGTGAAAGGTGGGACGACCTCGGCCTGAACGCACGACGGCGGGCCCGAAACCGTTTCTCCACATTGCGACTAAATAACGGTAACCTCAACGTCGCGGCTCAATCGACGGGGAGGGGGCGCCGGTGCGCGTCGTCGTTACCGATGCCGAGGTCACGATGGCCGACGTCCTCTCGCTTCGCCTTGCCATCGAGGAGCCCCTCCCCGAAGGCACGCGGCTGGTGTTACGGCGGCGTGGCGGCGGCCCGGAGAGCACGGTGGTGCTCGGCACGCCGGGGGCGGAGGCGCACGACGTCTCCGTGGCGGTCTCCCTGGGCCCGCTGGCGCTCGGCCCCGGCCGCTGGGACACCTACCTTGAGCAGGGAGAACAAGGCAAGGGGTCCCGCACCCGAGTGCAGTGTGTGGACCCCGGTTTCTCGCTCGACCGCCTGGACGCCTACGCGCTGAGCCGCCGCACCTTGGCGTACCGCGCCTACCGCACGCTCAACGGCTATCTCGCGCTGCGCGTCGCCTCGGCGGACCCGGTGGCGGACGTCCGCGCGGTGTGGCTGCGTGAGGGTCGTTTCGAGGTGACCGGCCTGCTGGCGTACACCGGGATCACCGACGACGACGCGCACCGGCCGGCCCGCCTGGCGCTGCGGCCCCCCGCCGGTCCGGACGGCGTGGTGACCACGGCGGCCACGGTGCAGGGTGTGCGGTTCCACGCCGCGCTGTCGCTGTGCGACGTGCTCGCCGCCACACCTCACTACGAGGGGTTGTGGGAACCGTCGCTCGAAGTGGACGGCCTGGCCGAGCCGCTGCCGCTCGGCGCGCGCATCGACGACGTGGACGGCAAACGCCGCAGGGTGCAGTACCCCGACACCGAGGTGGACGGCGTGCCGATGCGACCCTGCTACACCGCGGACGACGAGCTGCGTCTCGAGGTGGGGTGATGAGGATCTGTTTCCTGCTCGCCTCGGCGTACGGGATGCGCGGCGACACCAGGGCCGTGGTCAATCTCGCCGGCGAGCTGGCGACGCGGCACGAGGTGCAGATCGTCAGTGTCAGGAGGGTCAGGGAGACGCCGTTCTTCCCCGTCGACCCGCAGGTGGCGGTGCGCTGGCTGGTGGACGCGCGGCCCGGGGTGCGTCACCTGCTGCCGCGCGGCCAGATGCGCACCGAGATGGCTCTGTGGCGCACGCTGCGCGGCCTGCGGGCCGACGTGCTCGTCACCACCCGCGCGAGCCTCGGCGTGCAGGCCGCGAGGCATGTGCCACGTGACGTGCTGCGCATCGCGCGCGAGTGGGGCCGGCCGTCCATCCCCGGCGCGGTGCGACGGTTCTACCCCAAGCTCGACGCCGTCGTCGCGTCCACCGAGACCACCAGGGGAGAGTTCCAGCGGCTGCTCGACGACGACGGCGGCCCGCCGGTCGAGGTCATCCCCGACTCCTTGCCGCGCGGCCCGTGGCCGAGGTCGCGCATGGACAACCGGGTCGTGGCCGCGGGTGGCCGCTGGCTCCCCGGCAAGGCGTTCGACACGCTGATCCGCGCGTTCGCCATCGTGGCCGACAAGCGGCCCGACTGGCGGTTGCGCCTGTACGGCGGCGGGCCTGAGGAGAAGCGGCTGCGCGCGCTGGTCGGCGACCTCGGCCTGCACAACAACGTGTACTTCATGGGGACCACCCCCGACCTGCAGGGAGAGTTCGCCAAGGCGTCCATCGTGGCCGTCACCTCGCACGCCGAGACCCCCGGCATGACGGTGATCGAGGCGCTCGCCTGCGGCGTGCCGGTGGTGGGGTTCGAAGGCACCCGCGGGCCGGGGGAGTTCGTCACCGCGGGACGGGACAGCGTGCTGGTCTCCCGCGGTGAGCAGGAGCTCCAGGCGTACGCGTCGGCGTTGCTCGCGTTGATCGACGACGAGCGGCGCCGCATGATGCTGGCGGCCGGGGCCCGGGAGGCCGCGACCGCGCACGAGGCGTCCGCCGTCGGCGCGCGCTGGGAGGAACTGGCCGGACGTTTGCGCGTCCGCTGAGATACCCCGAAGAGGTATCGTGGAGAACATGCATGGGTACAGCGCCGACAAGCAGGCCTATCTCACGCGGCTGCGCCGGATCGAGGGCCAGATCCGGGGTCTTCAGCGCATGGTCGAAGAGGACGCCTACTGCATCGACGTGCTGACCCAGGTGTCGGCCGCCACCCGTGCCCTGCAGGCTGTGGCGCTCGGTCTGCTGGAGGACCACATCGGCCACTGCGTCACCGACGCGATCAACGCCGGCGGCCCGGAGGCCGAGGCGAAGGTCAAGGAGGCCTCGGCGGCGATCGCGAGGCTGGTGCGCTCCTAGCCGTGACTGGTCCGGGGGCCGGTCCGGTGGCTAGTTCGGTGCTGACACGGCGCTAGTCCGGCCGTAGGGTCCGCGTGCGGTCCGGCGGCCCGTACGGACTAGTCCGGGTGCGCGATGACGACCTCGACGCAAAACCGTCCCGAACTCCGGGGAGTCCGGGACCAGTTCTGCGAGCCTCTTCAGTGACTCACCGAAGTGCGCAATCCGAGCGCGTTGTCGAGTTCATCCAACGTCAGCTCTCGTTCGCTGACAGCGACGGCGCTGAGCACCTCCGCGTAGAGCGCGATCTCGTCCAACGCGACACGGTCATGGACTCGTGAGTCCAGATTGTCGTGCCCCACCGCGTCGTCCTTCCTTCCGCAGCCCACACCCACTTCGAGGTTACGACCGGTCGGCAACCGACGACATGGCCCATCGTGACCATTCGCCAGACCCTCCCGTGTCCCTGTGGAGACCATTTCCCGCTAGCGAGATCACAATTCCGTCAAAACGCCTGATAGTAGGGCGGGGAATGATATACGCGAAGTAAGTAAAAAATAGCCCAATAACCTGTTTGCCGAAGGCCGGGTTCGTCAGGAGTGACGTATCCATTCCACAGAGACATCTGGGACTGCAGGTAATGGGTCGGCGGGGTCGTCCCGCTCGTGGATCAGGCACCTGACCGTGGCGGCGGACACCGGGAAGCCGTGCGCCGGAGGCTCGGTGCCGGTCAGCCTGCACCACGCCAGGCCCGTGGCGTACCCCGCGCCGAGCAGCGCCGCCGCCGACGCGCGGTCAGGCGGCAGCAGATCAGGGGCCGGCTCGCCGGCGCGCGGCCAGCAGTCGCGCAGCGGATCGTCCGGCGCCGACAACGCCGTCCGGTAGGTGTGGCGCGTCTCGGCGTCCAGCCACGGGTCCAGCCGCACCGCCGCGGCAGGCGCGACGGTCTGCACGTCGGCCGCGAGCAGAGCCGCCGCCGTCGCACGGGGATCGCCGCCACGGCCGCCGACGAACGCGAGCGCCTGCACCAGGTCGTACAGCACATGCCTGAAGTGCTCACCCGGCGCGGTCTCCGGCAGCACGGAGGGGGCCAGGTGCGCGGGGCAGCGGGCCAGCCACGTGCGGTGCAGTGTGGTGGCGTCCCTGGCGTGGTGGTCCAGCCACGGCCGTGCCGCGAGCGGCTGCGCCATCGCGAGCAGGGCCTCGGCGCGCGGCGCGAAACGCGGGTCGGCGCGCAGCACCTTCGCCGTCGCCGCGGCGAGCCCCGCGAGGCGCAGCGCGGCCCCCTGCGCGCCTTTGGCCAGCGGTTCGGCGTACATCTCGATCAGCGCCGACAGCGGCACGGGTGGCAGCCACCGCACCCAGTCGTCACCGGGCAGCGGCCGGGACAGGAACTCGCCGAACATCGACAGCAGCACTTCGTTGCCGTCGAACGCCGGCGCGTAGGCGCACCACATGATCGTGCCCCACACCATCGCCACACCGGCGGGGACGTCGTTGTAGAACGACTCCTTCAGCGCACCCGACACCCCGAGGAACTCGCCGTCGCGGCCACGCTGCGCGTCGAGCAGCCCGCGGATGCCCTCCGTGACCGCGCGTGGCACGTCAGGCCCCACGAACGCCTGCACCGACCCCCGGTCGAAGGCGAGGTGCACGGCACGGGGCAGCAGGTGCTCCGGTACGGCGGGGGCCGGGTAGGCGGGCCGGGCCGCGGCGCGCGTGTCGACGGAGAACGGCGGGGCCGACAGGTGCCACAACCCGTCTGAGGCGTCGTGGCGGTACCACCGCGCGTGCGCGCCGAACAGCCAGCACGCGCCGTCCGGTGTGGTGAGCAGCCGTGCCGCCATGGCCTGTGCCTGCGTGGGAGCCGGGACGTCGGCCCACCGGGGGTCCGCCACCATGACACGGACGTCCCGTTCGATGGCGTCGAAAGGGTCCCACTGCACGGCGGCAATGTTACTGCCGGAGGGGCCGCCGATCCGGGTGCCGTGGCATGTGGCGGAGATGCCGGACATGCTGGAACATGTGCGCGGTGGTCAGTCGCCAGGCAGGGGCCGCGCCGTGCGGTGGAGCGCGGCCTTGGCCATGTAGTTGGCAGGAGTGTCCGCGAACGACGCGCGGTCGGCGTCGGTGAGCTCGCGCACGATCTTCCCCGGCACCCCGGCCACCAGCACACCCGCCGGGAACACCTTGCCAGGCGGCACCACGCAGCCGGCCGCGACCAGGGAGCCCGCGCCGATGCGCGCGCCGTTGAGCACGATGGCGCCGATGCCGACCAGAGCGCCGGTCTCGACGTGCGCGCCGTGCACCATGGCCCGGTGGCCGAGGCTGACGCGGTCCTCCAGCACGGCGGGCAGCCCCGGGTCGGCGTGCAGGCAGCACAGGTCCTGGATGTTGCACTCCTCGCCGACGTCGATGTCCTCGTCGTCGCCGCGCAGCACCGACCCGTACCAGACGCTGGTGGCGCGGCCGAGCCGCACCCGTCCCACGACCACGGCGGTCGGTGCCACGTAGGCCTCCGGGTGCACGGACGGCACGGCGGCGCCGAGCGCGGCGACGTACGGCACGGCGGGCCCGGCGGTCCCGGGAACGGTCGGCTCGGACACGCTCGTCATGATGTCACGAGGCCTCGGCGCCGCCGCCACGCGGTCTCATGCCACATGACTTGGCGGTACGTCGTGCGTTCAGGTTGCGGAGTGCGGCAGATGGCAGGAAAGTCGTGTCCTGACGTGAACACCCCCAGACACCCGCATCCAGAATCCCAGGGCTCAGCCATGACGAACCAGCACGACAGCTTTCCCGACATGATGCACGAGGACCTCGGCTTCGAGGTGGTGATGCGCGGATACAGCCGCCGCCAGGTCCACGACCACATGACCCGCATGCGCAACCAGATCCGCGACCTCGAGGAGCGTCTGGCACGTGCCATCGATCAGGCCGAGCAGGGCCGGGTGGAGCTGGCGGAGGCCCGCCGCCGTCTCGCCGAGGCCCCGCAGGACTACGACGAGATCGGTGAGCGGCTGAGCGCCATCCTCAAGCTCGGCGAGGAGGAGGCCCGCGCCAAGCGCCAGACCGCCGACGCCGACGCCGCCAAGGTGCGCGACGACGCCAACGCCGAGGCCGAGCGCATGCTGTCGGCCGCGCAGGCCGAGGCGGAGCACCGGGTGCACGAGGCCACCACCTCGGCCGAGCGCCTGCTGGCCCAGGCCGGCGCGGACGCCGAGGAGACCCTCGGCACGGCGCGCCAGGAGTCGGAGGAGACGCTGCGCGACGCGCGCGCCGAGGCCGAGCGCACCCTGACCACCGCGCAGCGCGACGCCGAGAAGCTTCTCGCCGACGCCAACGCGGAGGCCGAGTCCACGCTGGCCTCGGCGCGCGGCGAGGCGGAGTCCACGCTGAAGGCCGCCAAGGCCGAGGCGGCGGACATGCTGAGTTCCGCGCAGCGGCGTGCCGAGTCCCTGGACGAGCACACCGGCCGCCGGGTGACGTTCCTCACCGACACCCACACCGAGGTCATGCGGCGGCTCAACGAGATGGGTTCGGTGCTGACCGACCTGCTGCAGCGCGAGACCTCCGCGGGTCAGCTGATCGACGAGGCCTCCGTACTGCCGCCGCGGCCGGTCATCGGCACGGTCGACGACCCGGGTGACGAGGACGCCGCGGCGCGTGAGAAGGCCGCCGGCGCCGACGAGCCCGCCGACGAGGACCGCGGCAAGACCCCCGAGACCCCTGAGCCCGCCGAGACACCGGCGGACGCACCGGCCGGCGAGCAGGACGGCAAGCCCGCCGACGACCACTTCGGCGGTCTCACCGTGGACGAGCCGGACTTCGGCGAGCACGACCAGGTCCACGTGAACGACGCGCCGTCCCCCGCCGCCGGCACCCCGGCCGACTCGGTGGTCCGCGGCCCGTTCGAGTCGCTCGGCTCAGGCGACGACACCAGGGACGTCCGCGACTCCTTCTACGACACCCCGGTCACCCCGTCCGACTCGCACGGCCGGGTCCGGAGCTTCTTCGACAAGCCCGACCTGCCCGCGTCCGGCGACGGCACGCGTCCGTAGGCGGTTCCTCAGACGCCGAGGGCCCACGGGAAGACCCGTGGGCCCGCGGCGCCGCGGAAACCTTCGCCCCCGATCGGGTCGGAGGTTTACGCGCCTGCTCGTCCGCACACAGCGGCCGGCCAGGTTCAGGGAGGCGTCGCCGTGCCGTCCGGCACGGCGTCGTCGCCGGGCTGGTCCTCGTCCGTCCCGGCCACCCCCACGGCGGCCGGCCCGGTGACCGGCGGGGTGGGCGGCGGCGGACGGGACGTCTCGACGGCGGGCTCGGCAGGGGCCGGCTCGTGGTAGGCGGCCGCCATGCATTCCTGCTGTTCGAGCAGCCCGAGGCGCAGGCCCGCCGGGTCGTCGGCGTCGATGGTCATGGCGCAGCCGGACTTGCGCTCGGCGTCGGTGAGGGGACGATGCCGGGTGGCCCACCACCTTCCGGCATCGCTGCGCCAGATGGTCCAGTCAGGGAACTCCCGGGCGATTTCGGCGAGGTGCCGGTCGAACGACATCCCGTCCACCCTTCCCTAGGGCCTGGTTTGCACCGTTCCTCTCACGTTGCGGGACATCTCTAGAGAAATCAATGTTCGGGGTGGACAGGTCAACCTAACGCCTGGCCGACGACCTTGACTCAGGCGTCGAAGTCGTACTGAAGTACGTAGGACGCCGCATCCATGATCATCTTGTTGAGCTCCACGGCCGTGCCGCCGGCCGCGTACGCCGCGCGGCACACCACGATCACCGGTGTCCCCGCCGGCAGGCCGAGCTGCTCGGCCTCCTCCGGCGCCGGCATGCGGGCCCGCACCTCCTCGGTGAAGTGCGCCGGCGCGTGGCCGAGGTCGCGCAGCCGCGCGTACACGCCACCCGGGCCGGTGTCCGGCAGCACGATAGAGGTGTCGCGGACCAGCGGCGCGGGGAAGTGCGACGCCGCGAGCTGCACGGGACGGCCGTCCACCGAGTACCGGCGGCGGCGCACCCAGACCTCGTCGCAGTCGAGCACCCGCTTGGCCTCGTCCGCCGCGGGCTCCAGCGTGATGGTGAGGTCGTCCACCGTGTACGGCCGGCCGCCGGCGTCGGAGTCCCAGATGGCGCGGCCCGCACCCCACTGCTCACGGGACAGGCGGCGCGAACCGTGCCGGCGGATGGGCCGGAACCGTCGCACGTAGACGCCTGAGCCGCGCTTCGGGACGGCGAGCCCTTCGTTGATGAGGACGGCCAGCGCCTGCCTCGCCGTGGCGCGTGCGATGCCGTACTCGGACATGAGCGCGTTCTCGCCCGGGAGCCGGTCCCCGTCCCGCAGATCGCCGGCCAGGATCGCCTGGCGCAGACGATCCGCGATGCGGCGATAGATCGGGGGTTCATGTGGTACGGGGGACTCCATCACGCTCTATCACCCTCAGTCACGAACGCGGTTCCGCGTCTCCAGAGAACTTGCCCCGCCTTGTCCACGATCGCACAGATACTCAAGTTGGTCCCGTGCATCTTTTGAGCGGATCGTGCCTGTGTGGTGATCTACGGGGGTTTCGCTGAGCCGTTAGCCTGGACCGGTCCCGGCCGCTATCTCCACCCCCGCTCGCGCCGGTCGTCCCCCGCCACGTCCACGTCCCGCCTCTCCGGAGTCCGCACCCATGCGGACCTGCGGCGACGACGCACCACCCTCCATGTGACGGCCATCTCAGGCCAGAGAAACCTGGCCGTCGGGTCACATCCGGGAACCCGCCTGAGCCTTGTTCCGGTGACCGTCTTCCCGGCGAGACGCGCCGCACCTGACCCGGCCCCCGATCGCGTACCGGAGGCGCGGGTTACGGGAAGGTATCGCCGAAGCAAGGGTCGGTCATGCCGTACCGGCATACGACGACCGTGACACAACGTGACCATGGCCTCCGGACGGCGGGCCGGAGCGGCGACCCCGCCGCTCCCACAGCCTCACCCCGCGGCCAGCCGCCGTCCCTCCTCGAAGAACCCCCTCAGATCCTCCACCTGCGACAACGGCCGCGCGGCTCCGAACGGCGCGTTCCAGAACTCCCCGTCCCGCGCCTGCCACGGTCCCACGTACGCGTACGGCTCCCCGAGGTACCCGTCCCCCAGTGAAACCCCGTAGTTGACCTCGTCCACCGTGATCCCGAGGTCGAAGTGCTCCGGCCACAGCACCGGTGTCACCCCGGACGCGAACTCCCGCAACGCCGCGTCCCCCCGCCGGAGCGCCTCGGCCAGCACCCCCGCCGCCTCCGCGTCCACTCTCACCGCATCGTCCGGCGAAGCCCCCGACCCGTCGTGGTACACCCCCTCGGGCTTCCAGGCTCCTTCGCCGGTGGCCTCCCCAAGCTCACGCAGCGTACGTCCGTCGAGCTCCGTCCGGCTGTCCCCCGCCACGAGCACACCCCCCTCGACCCGCAGCGCCGGCTCGGCCACGGTGGCGAACCCACCCGGCGTAACCCGCAACCGAATCGTCCCACTACGCCGATATTGCGGCCCCGCCATCACCACCTCGGCCACCGCGTGCAAAGCCTTCCGAGTGGCCACTGTTCCCTGTGCGTCCATAGGGACAAGCCTGCTGGACCCGCCACCGACTCCGCCATACCTCCTCACGCTGGTGACTCTTCGTGATTGATTAGCTACCCTGAAGTGACTACCCTTTGACCCATGTCCACCGCACCCATTCCCCCGCTGACCGGGGTGACCCGTTGACCCCCATCACCATCACCGAGCTCAACGCCAAGTACAGCCGCCGCTGGCTGGTCTCCGACGCCGTAGGCGGCGGCTGGTACGCCGTCCGCCGCCAGGGCCTCTCCCCGGCGCTCCTCCGCCACGGTCTCTCCAACGTCCGCTGCGCCGCCACCCTGGAAGAGCTCGCCACCCACCTGGCCACCGAGTCCCAGCTGGAAGCCACCCTCTCCCAGCCCGGCGCCACCCAAGGCCGGCCCTCCTCGTAGTATCCGCGGCCACCCGGCCGGTTCCCCGCGATATCGTCACCCTTCAGGCTCGCCGAAGGAGATGACATGACCGGCGCTCCCCGCCTCACCCTCACCTCGACCGTGCTCGACGCTCCCGACGCCGGTGAGCTGGCCGCGTTCTACCAGCGGCTTCTCGGCTGGCAGGTCAAGGACGACGAAGGCGACTGGGTCACCCTCCGGCCTCCCGGCGGTGGCACGGGCCTGTCGTTCCAGACCGAGAAGGCCTACGTGCCGCCGACCTGGCCCGCCGGGCCCGGCGACCAGCAGATGATGACCCACCTGGACATCGAGGTCGACGACCTCGAAACGGCCGGTGCGCACGCCGTCGCGGCCGGCGCCACACTGGCGTCCTACCAGCCGCAGGACGACGTCCGGGTCTACCTCGACCCGGCCGGTCATCCCTTCTGCCTCTGGATTCCTTAGGGCCAGGTGGGGAAGCGCGGCTCGGGTGGGTTCTGCGCGGCCAGGTGCCGTTCCGCCTGCTCGACGCACCTCGGGCACACCGGCCGACGCTCGGCCCGCCGTACGGACTCGGGTGCCGGATCGCGCTGACCGCCGAGCACCGTCATACCGGGTGGGAAACCGGTCTCGGGGTCGACGAGGAACATCGTGACGGTCGCGGGGTCGTAGTGGAACGTCCGTTTGCACGCGTAGCAACGGCCGATCGTCGGGAGCCGTTCGTCCGGCATCTGATCACCCCTCACCGATACCGTACCTTCCGGACCGGCCGGCAGGGCCACCATGAGCAGGCGCGGGAGTACGGCTACGCGTCCCGCTCGTGCGACGGTGCCGGGGTGACGGGCCGGAGAGCCTCGACGGCGTCGGACAGGGACTCCAGGTTGTGGCGGCCGTGGTACCTGGTGCCGTTCAGGAAGATGGTCGGGGTGCCGCGGACTCCGCTCGCGCGGCCGGACTCCTCGTCCGCGGAGATGTGCTCCAGATGGCCCGGCACGTCAAGCCACGGCTCCACGCCGAGTTCGCGCGCGTAGCGCTCCAGGTCGGTGTCGGTCAGGTGGCGCTGGTTCGCGTACAGGGTGTCGTGCATCTCCCAGAACCTGCCCTGAGCGGCGGCGTCCTCGGCGACCAGCGCCGCCGCAGCGGCGTGGGGGTGCAGTTCGCGGAGCGGGAAGTGCCGGAAGACGAGGCGCAGATCGGGGTGGCGTTCCCGGAGCTGTTCCAGCACCTCGTGCAGCCGTCCGCAGTAGGGGCACTCGAAGTCGCCGTACTCCACCAGCGTCACCGGCGCGTCGGCGGGTCCGCGCACGTGGTCGCCTTCGTGGACGGGGACGGCGAGCGTCTCGGGGAGCGTCTCCTCGGGCTCGGTGCGCGGCGGCGCGCAGACGCCACCCTGGTCCCACGCCATGCGGAAGATCAGCCAGCCGAGACCGGCGGCGACGAGTGAACCCACGATGATGCCGATCTTGGCATCGGAGCGCAGCACAGGGTCGGTGAAAGCCAGGTCCACGATGAACAGCGACACCGTGAACCCGATGCCGGAGACCGCCGCGCCACCCAGCATCTGACCCCACACCAGGTTTCCCGGCAGCACACCCCAGTTGAGCCGCAGCGGCAGCCACGTGCCGAGCGTGATGCCGGCCAGCTTGCCGAACACCAGACCGAGGATGATGCCCCAGGTGACGAGGGACGCCGCGGCGTGACTCAGGGACGGGCCGTCCATCCGCACGCCGGCGTTGGCGAGCGCGAAGATCGGCACGATGACGTAGCTGCTCCACGGGTGCAGCCGCAGCTGCAGGCGTTCGTTGACCGACACCGCCTGCTGTACCGTGCGCGCCGCCTGCACCGCCAGCCTGGCGTTCGGCATGCTGGTGAACTCCTGCACGGCCTCACCCGCCAGCATCACCTGGTGCTCACGCGGCGCGTACACCAGCACCAGAGCGCCGAGCGCGATGCCGACCAACGTGGGGTGCACGCCGCTGATCAGTGCCGCCAGCCACAGGGCGAGACCGAGGATGACGTACGCGGGTGCTCGCCAGAACCGCAGCCACCGCAACGTCACGATCAGCGCGAGCAGCACCACGGCCCAGATCAGCGCCGTCACCGACAGGTCGTCGGTGTAGAAGATCGCGATGACGAGGATCGCCAGCACGTCGTCCACGATCGCCAGCGTCAGCAGGAACGCGCGCAACGGCTCGGGACACCGCGCTCCGACGACGGCCAGCACACCGAGCGTGAACGCGGTGTCGGTGGCGATCGGCACCCCCCACCCCGCGGCCCCGGCCCCGCCGGCGTTCAACAGCAGGTAGATCCCGGCCGGCACGAGCAGACCGCCGAGTGCCGCCACCGCGGGTACGGCGATGAGCCGCCGGTCCCGCAGCTGTCCCACGGTGACCTCGCGGGAGATCTCCAGCCCGATGACGAAGAAGAACACCGTCATCAGCCCGTCGTTCACCCAGTGCCGCAGGTCCAGCGAGAACTCGTTCCCGTTGAACGACAACCCGAGCGTGAGGTGCCAGAACTGCTCGTACGTGTCGGCCCACGGCGAGTTGGCCCACAGCAACCCGAGCACGGTGGCGCCGAGCAGCACGCTGGTGCTACCCACCTCGGTCTTGAAAAAGGTACGCATCCTGTCAAACCCCCCGGCGAGTCTATGAGTCCTCCCGCAGGAGACGTACATCATCCAGCAACCCGGCACCCCCGCCGGTCTCTTCCCACGACACACGACGGCGTACGCGATCAGTAGTTGATCGGTGACTCTCCGCTGTGGAATGGTGCTGGGGTCTTGATCAACTCCTGAAGGAGGCAACCATGCGCACCCGGTACCTGATGACCGCCGCCGCCGTCTGCGTCGCCGCACACATCCCCATGCCTGCGACGGCCTCCGCCGACCGGCCTCCCAGCCCCTCCGCGCGGATCGGCACACCGATGTGCGTCGACGTCAGCAACAACCGCGGCAACGGCATCCTGATCTACCAGTGGCAGTGCGGCGGCACCAACACCAACCAGAAGTTCTCCATCGAGAACGGCCTCATCAAGGTGGCCGACACCGTCGGCAAGATCCCGCAGATGTGCCTGGACTCCTCCAACGCGCGCACCAACGGCACCCGCGTCTACCAGTGGCAGTGCCTGAGCAACGCCAACCAGCTCTGGACCGTCAAGAACGGCGTGATCATGCTCTCCTCGACCCAGAACACATCCAACCAGCTGTGCCTGGACGCCACCAACAACCGCGGCAACGGCACGCAGATCTACCTGTGGCAGTGCAACCCCGACAACACCAACCAGAAATTCGTCATCCAGGACGGCCAGATCGCCCTCAAGGACACCTTGTCCTGACCTCCCGCGCGGCCACCATCCGCACGTGGCACGACCCCCGGACGGCACACCGGACGACACGGCAGAAATGAGATGGGGCCCGCACCCGAAGGCGCGGACCCCATCTGCGATGCTCAGCGTCAGGCGGGAACGATGTTCTCCGCCTGCGGGCCCTTCTGGCCCTGGGTGACGTCGAAGCTCACCTTCTGGCCTTCCTGGAGCTCGCGGTAACCCGAGGCGGCGATGTTCGAGTAGTGGGCGAAGACGTCAGCGCCGCCACCGTCCTGCTCGATGAAGCCGAAGCCCTTTTCCGAGTTGAACCACTTCACTGTGCCTGTAGCCATTTTTGCATCTCCTTCGGGGCAGTGCCCGTAAGGCTCGCACCGTGCGAACCCCCGCGTCGCTGCGATGATTACCCCGTCCGGAAAAGCACCGGCAAAACAAAAGTGCCGCTACCGGCAGTGGAACACCGGTGAGGGCACTTGAAGTCTCTGGGAACCACAACTGCAACTCTGCCGAGCCTACCACGGTGCGTCCGTGCGCAGGGGACCACCGCGATACCGGCACGCGCCGAGCGTCTACGACAGGTCACCGAAACCCCGGCCCCAGCGGCCGATCCGTCCGGACAGGCCGTTGTCGGGCCACTTCACAAGGCTCGTTCGAGCGCCGCGAGCACGGCGTCGTCCAGCATCTCGACGCGGCCCCCGACCAAGTGGCGCTCCACGATCTCGACCACGACCGTCTCGCTCTCCGCGATCTTCCGTGCGACCTGGCCGGCCCCCACTCTCGTGGCGGCGTCACTGCGCAGGTAGGTCAGGTCGGCGAAGTAGGGGAGGACCCACGGCAGGGAGTTGCGGGTGAACGAGTCCCCGACGAGCAGGGTCCTCGGCCGGTACAGCGATGCCAGGCCGGAGGTGTGCACGGTGCGGAACGACACCGGCAGCTCATGGTCGTCCTGCCTGAGCCGCCGCACCCCGTCCCGGTCCAGGCGCCACCGCTCGACGGTCTCCTCCAGAGGCATCCCCAGCAGTCCGCCGAGGTCGCCGGCCCGCACCGCCGTGCCGGTCCTGACGAGCCGGCTGTGCCGGGACAGGCCGGGGTCGAGCGCACGGGCCAGCTCGGCGCCGTACAGCCCCGCGGAGCGCTCGGTCCAGTGGCTGTCGGTCCGCCAGTACGCCGCCATGCCGGAGTCACGTTGCGTCCGCTCCAGCGGGCCGAGCAGATCCACGTAGCCGGGCAGGCGCGCGGCTTTCAGCGCGGCCCAGAACTCACGTTTGCGTTCGTCGAGACAGTGCCGGCCGGGAAAGCGTTCCGGCAGCCGATCCGGTGACACGGTGGTCTTGTCGGGGGCGACGGTGACCACGAACCGCCGGCCGGACCCGCGCACGATCCCGGCCAGACGGCGCAGACGTCCGATCGTGTCGGCGACCAGGCGCCGCGGCCGGCACGCCTCGGTCACGTCGTCGCCGAAGTAGAGCCAGCCGTCGTGCCCCTCCACCACCCGCGGATAGTCAGGCCGGCCCGCCGTGGCGTGGGACGGCGCGTGCCCGAACAGCAACTCCGACATCATGGCGTTCCCGCGTACCGCGTACAGCCGCAGCGGCAGATGAGCGGTGGCCCATCCCTCCGCCTCGGGGAAGAAGTCCCAGCCCCGCGACAGCGCCGGGAACTCCGGCAGCCTCCGGTTCTCGATCCGCGCGGGCCGGTCACCCGCGACGAAGGCAAGTGCGGGGCCGAAGAAGAACAACGCCGCCGCCAGCGGCGCCACCGTCCGCCGTACCGCGCCGCGGCGGCCATCGGCCCGAGACGACGCCGGCCGGGCCCGTACAGTGATCACCGAAGTCCTCCCAGGTCAGAACTGGTAGTAGAGGAAAGGGCTGAACGTGCCGGCGGCGACGAGCACCGCGGCACAGGGAGCGGCGACCCACGTCACCGCGGCCCGCGCGGCCCGTGCCGCACGTCCCCGTCCCTCCTCGATCAGCGAACCGAGCGCAGGCCCGGCCGGCGCCACCACCACGGCGAGCGCCACCGTGAAGACGACCACCCGCTGGCGGTTCGCGGCGTACGCGACGAACTCGTCCAGTTCCCCCGGACACCACGTGAACATGGCCCGCAGCATGTTCCACGCCTCCGGCATGCTCTCCGCTCGGAAGATCACCCAGCCGACCAGGACCAGCAGAAGCGTGGCGCCGCGGCGCAGCGCGACCGACCACGCGGCGGCAGGCGGACGGTCCCAGCCGAGCAGCCGTTCCGCCACCAGCAGAGCGCCGTGGTACAGGCCCCACACCAGGAACGTCCAGTCGGCGCCGTGCCACAGACCGCAGAGCGTGAAGACGACCAGCAGGTTGCGGTACGTCCTCGGCGCGCCGCACCGGTTGCCGCCGAGCGGTATGTACACGTAGTCGCGGAACCAGCGGGACAGCGACATGTGCCAGCGCCGCCAGAAGTCGGTCACGGAGTACGCCGTGTACGGCCGGTCGAAGTTCTCCGGAAGCCGGAACCCGAGCATCGTCCCGAGGCCGACGGCCATGTCCGAGTAGCCGGAGAAGTCGAAGTAGATCTGCAGCGCGTACGCCGACGCGCCGAGCCACGCCGTCGGGGTGTTGATCTGGCCACCGGCCTGCGCGAACGCCGCGTCGGCGATCGGGGCGAGCGAGTCGGCGACGACGACCTTCTTGGCCAGCCCCAGCGCGAACCGCGGGAAACCCGACGCGAGGTCACCGAAGCGGTCGCGCCTGACGTCGCCGAGCTGCCCCGCCATCTCGTGGTACCGGACGATCGGCCCGGCGACAAGCTGCGGGAACATCGCGATGTAGGTGACGAACCGCACAGGACTGCGCTGGGCCGGCGTGCTGCCTCGGTAGACGTCCACCACGTACGACAGGTGGTGGAAGGTGAAGAACGAGATCCCGATCGGCAGGGCCAGGTCCACGACAGGCGTGTGACCCAGCCCCAGCGCCTCCGCCAGCGCGTCCACCTGCCTGCCGGCGAACCCGGCGTACTTCCACACCGCCAGCACCGCCACGTCACACCCGACGGCCGCCAGCAGCACCCCGCGGCGCGCCTCCGGCCGGTCGCGCCACCGGTCCGAGCCGAGCGCGAGCCCGGCGGCGTAGTTCACGGCGACGGCCGCGAGCAGCAGCAGCGTGTACGGCCCGGCCCCCCAGGTGTAGAACACCAGGCTCGCCGCGGCGACCACCGCGTTGCGCAGCCGCGGCGGCAGCAGCCAGTACACGGCCAGCGTGGCCGGCATGAAGAACCACAGGAACAAAGGGGAGGCGAACGACATCTGGGTCCCGAGAATGTCCAGGAAACGGCGACAGAGGAACTCCAGCAGGCGGACGATCAAGGTGACGTAACCGCATTTGGTTACGCTCGCGTTATCCGGCCGCTGCCAGCCTGGTGCGCGCGGAGCGACTGAGAAGGGGGCCGC
Organism: Sphaerisporangium rubeum; assembly: GCF_014207705.1. Taxonomy (NCBI): domain Bacteria; kingdom Bacillati; phylum Actinomycetota; class Actinomycetes; order Streptosporangiales; family Streptosporangiaceae; genus Sphaerisporangium; species Sphaerisporangium rubeum. The sequence goes on along the minus strand of NZ_JACHIU010000001.1, from coordinate 7,314,028 downwards.
GATGCGGGTCCTGATCGCCGAGGACGAGCGGATGCTCGCCGACTCGATCGCGGCGGGCCTGCGCGGCGAGAGCCTGACCGTGGACGTCGCCTACGACGGAACGGCGGCCCTGCGGCGGCTCGCCGCGCACCGCTACGACGTGCTGGTCCTCGACCGGAACCTGCCGGGTCTCCACGGCGACGACGTCTGCCGCGAGGCGGTCGACGCGGGTGGCGTGGTACGGATCCTCATGCTCAGCGCCGCGGGCGACGTCCGCGACCGGGTGACCGGCCTGTCCATCGGCGCCGACGACTACCTGAGCAAGCCGTTCGCCTTCGAGGAACTGGTGGCCCGGATCCGCTCCCTGGCCCGGCGCGCCACCCCCGCCGACCCGCCGGTCCTGCGGCGCGGCGACCTCACCCTGGATGCGGTCCACCGCCAGGTGTTCCGCGGCGGCCGGTACGTCCCCCTGGCCCGCAAGGAGTACGCCATGCTGGCCGAGCTGCTGCGCGCTCGCGGCACCGTCGTCTCGGCCGAGACGCTGCTGGAGAAGGTGTGGGACGAGCGCATCGACGCCTTCACCAACACCGTACGCACCACGATGATGAAGCTGCGCCGCAAACTGGGCGACCCGCAGCTCATCGAGACCGTCCCCGGCGTCGGGTACCGCATCCCATGAGGACCACCATCCGGACGCGCTTCGCCTTGCTGTCGGCGGCCATGTCCTTCCTGATCGGCGCCGCGGTGCTGGCCGCCGTCCACCTCGCCGTACAGCGAAGCCTCGGTCCTCTCGCGATCTCGATCCCCGAAGGCCCATGGGAGTCCAAGAAGGACATCTTCCAGTTCGGCTACGAGCAGGGAGTCCAGCGAACCTACCTGACCGGGACCATCGACGCCGTGCGCCTCTGGGGAACCCTGGCCCTGCTCTGCGCCACCGCCGTCGCAGCCGCGGCCGGCTGGTGGGCGGCCCACTGGACACTCCGTCCCGCGCGAACGGTCACCCAGGCCGCCGGACGCGTGGCACAGACCCACGACCTGGCCGAGCGCATCCGCTACGACGGCCCCCACGACGAGATCAAGGAACTCGCCGACACCTTCGACGGCATCCTCGGCCGCCTGGCCCATGTCGTGGACGGCCAACGCCGTTTCATCTCCAACGCCTCCCACGAACTACGCACCCCCCTGGCCGTGAACCGCACCCTGGTGGAGGTGGCCGTCCGCGAACCCGGCGCACCCGAGCAGGTCCGCCGCCTAGGTGAGTCACTGCTGCTGGTCAACGCCAGGCACCAGCGCCTGGTGGACGGCCTGCTGGCCCTGGCGGAAGGCGAACGACCCGTCCTGGACCGCAGCCGCTTCGACCTGGCCGACGTGGTGGACCACGCCGTGGACCAGGCCGCCGAGGAAGCGGACCGACGCGGCGTGACCATACACAGCACCCCCCGATACGCACCCACCACCGGTGACCCCGTGCTGATCGAACGCCTGGCACAGAACCTCGTGGAGAACGCGATCAGACACAACCACCCGACCGGCGAAGCCCACGTGACCACCCGTAGAACCGGCGACACCGTCGAGTTGGTGGTGGAGAACACCGGCCCTCCCGTACCCCCCGCCGACCTGGAAGCGATCTTCCACCCGTTCCGCCGCCTGCACGCGACCCCCCTGGACCTCGACCAAGGCAACGGCCTCGGCCTCTCCATAGCCCACGCCATCACCACCGCACACGACGGCACCATCACCGCCGAACCCCGCGACCAAGGCGGCCTGACCGTCACGGTACGCCTGCCGTACGAAGAGTGACCCCACTCGCCGAGGGTTGTCCCGCACCCCGCCGATCGTCCGCCATCGGTGTGCTGACGGCCGTGGCCGTACGACTTTCGTGGACAACCGGATGCCGCCGCTGTTCGTCACCATTGCGCTACTCCCTGTGAATCTCTAACGTCTCAGGCCGAACGCACGCACGTCTGGTGAGAGGTGACAGTGAAACGCAAGCGGGGAGTCAGAGATTCACAGGGAGAGTCCACGGGCGGGAACGGCCGGGCCGACGAGGACAGCCAGGGCAGTCAAGGCAGCCAAGAGGGCGGTACGCGCAAGAAGCGGCGCGTCGGGGTGCGGTACGCACCGCTCACGCCTCGCCTGCACGACACCGTGCCCCCGGTGCGCATGCGTCCTCACATCGAGTTCGCCGACGGTCAGATCACAGCTCTGGTGTTCAGCCGCCTGCAGCGCACCCCCTCCCCTCTCCCCGGAAGGATGGGGGACCACACGGTGGCCTGGCAGGCGATCGTGGACGCGCTGCGGGCCGATCTGTTCGGCCTGGACCTCGCTGCGGCGGTCGAGAAGCTGGCGGCGCGGCAGGAAGAGGCCGGCGCTTGGATGACGGAACCGCAGGCCGGCAGGCTGGCGATGCTCTACATGCTGGACGACAAGCTGGGTCGTGCGCACCGATTAAAGCGCGCCAAGCTGCTGGAGGACGCGGCACAGCGCACCGCCGATCACCTCGAGGCCGCGCGGAGGAACCTGCGGAACATGGCGAGCGACGAGGACGTCACCGCGAAACTGCGGGCCGCGATCGCCCACCACCTGGCGTATCTGAACTATCTGCCTTTCGCGACGGTGCCGGCGGAGAGCGCCGGCGGGTCGAAGTCCTCCGGGGAAGGACACGCACGCAGGAGCATCGTGGAGTTCGAGAGTTCCGGACAGAGGCAGCTCCACGTGTCCGTCACGGACACGACGGCGCAGATGGAGACCGATGACGAACCCGCGCCGGGCGAACAGGGGCCGAGCGGGGCCGGGAACACCACGAGCGGGCAGTCCGGCCACCGGGACAAGGGGAAGGACCACCTCGACGAGGCAGAGGAGGACGAGCCCGGCGAACCTCTGAACACCTCCGTGATCACGGCCAAAGGCCTTCGCGCCGCGTTATGGGGGCTGTTCGACTTCAAGGCGGCGTTGCGCGAGTCAGGCGCGCAGGAGGCGCTGTTCCCCGGTGGACACACGGAGATCACTGCCGACTACGAGACGCTGAACACTCTGTTCGAGAAGCTCAAGAAGGTCAAAAGGTGGGAAGGAGAGAACGGCGGCAACTCCATCAAGGAAGGTGCGGACAAGATCTCAAAAGAGACATACAGAGAGGTGTCTCGGGTGGCCGGCCTGATCCGAGAAGGAGTGGACACCGCACTGGAGGCGGCGTTGACCCCGGCGGCCGTGAGACGCAGGGACAAGAGGGCCGCCGAACGGCACGTAGAGATCGGGAAGGCGTTGGCCGAGGTGGCGGCGCTGTCCACGAGCGTCGCCGAGGCGGAGAACGGCGCCATGCCGCGGGCGGCCGTGGTGCTGGCGCATCTGCTGCGCGAGCACCAGCGAGCGGTGTACACCGCCTACCCGCGTACCGTCACCGAGAGCGAATTCCGGGGCCAGGACACGACGGAAACCCTCATCGAGCGTCTGAACCTGATGATCGGCGTGCACTACTCCGGCTTCCGTCCACAGGACCGTACGGCCATGCTCTCCGCCGTGCGCTTGGAGCTCGCTGAGCTGGCCGAGCCCGATGTGGCCGAGCCCAATGACTGGAGCACGCAGGCGGCCGGGGAGATGCTGGTCGTCACCTACGACGCGGCCAAGGGAGCCCTCACCGTGCATGGCCGCGCTCCGGCGCCTGCCGGTGTCGGCGGCATGGGATCGCACATCACCGCGTGGGTGGAGGAGGTCGACGCGATCAAGAGGGTGGTCGCACGCGCGAGTGAGCCGGCGCAGGCACTGGAGATGGTGAAGGACCTGGTGTCCGCCGACCTGCGGTCCGATGTCATGCGCCTGCACCCGTACCTCCCCACCGACCAGATCGAGGCCGACCAGCACATCCACCTGTTCGACGCCGCGTGCGACGCCTTCGAGGCGACCGACGTGCGCAGTGCCGTCACCGCCTACCTGTGCTTTCGCAACCTGCTGCCGTTCGCCACAGTGGACGTCGGCGACCGCGCCGGCCACGGCGAACGCTCCGGCGCCTCAGACAAGAAGAACTTCGACGCCGAAGCACTACACCACGCCGCCGGCCTTCAACAGGACATGACCGACGACGAGGAGCGCCGCGTAGAGGCCGCCGATGCCCTGGAAGCAGCCGCGAAGTCCCTCCACCCCACTCCCACAGCCGGCGTCCGCTGGCACGTACACCAGCCCCTCAGAGAAGCGATCGTGGCCGCCACCGATGAACTACAGAAACACGCCGAACTCCTACGCCGCGCCGGCCACCGCATCGAGACCCAACCCGACACGTCGCCCACCGACGTCGACGACCTCGACGAGGACGAGGCCGAAGACGAGGTGGAGCGGTACGAGGTACCGGAGGTGTACAAGCCGATCGTGACGGCACGCATCCAGGAGCACCAGAGGGTACAGGCCTTGGCAAAAGACACCTGCCGCGAACACCGCGAGGCCAACGGATGAGCCACACCGAACCGAGATCAGCGCTGGGGTCGATTCGTAGCGCCTGTTAGCAGAAGCGCCGGCGAACACCCTCGGATGATCGTGCGTCCGGGGGTGTCTTCGCTGGTGGGCCGCCAGGGATTCGAACCCTGAACCTACGGATTAAAAGCTCGGACGATCATGGTTCCAGATGGTTCAATGCAGGTCAGCGGGCATGCGTGGTCCATCCTGAACGGCTCTGCATCACCCTGAACTGCAACCCAAACTGCAACCCTCGGTCGGTCGTAAGGCAGGGGTTGACCGTCTGCTGGTCAGGAGTAAGCGTCGTACTCGCTGATCTTTGGTCTGGCCTTTGACGTGCCCTCTATGTGGTTGCCGGGTTGTGGATAGATGAGGGTGCGTGGGGTCGGGTTGATGAAGCGGTTGATGTACTGGGTCACGCCTCCGATCTGTTGCCTGGCCCGCCGACCTGAATATTGTCACTGTTTAATCACAGTGTGCGATGCTGCGCGATGCCTCTCCCAGGATGGTGGATATGGGTGGTGGGTGGGGTCTGGCTCCTGCGGGTTGGGGCGTGGGGCTGGCTGCGTTGGGGGCGGCGTTCGGGCAGTTGCTGGGTACCACGCCCCTTGCCGTACTGGGCGCGACGGTGGGCGCGGTGTCAGGCGCTTTCGCCCCCACGATCTACGACGCGGTGCGCGATCGAAACCGCAAGCAGGACGCATTGCCCGCGACAGCGGAGCTGGTCAGCACCCATCATGGGCCAGCGAGTCTGCTGGCTCCTGATCGCAGAGTGGTCAGTTTTGCGGGCCGTGAGGCGGAGTTGGCGGCGCTTGAGGCCTGGTGCGCGGACCCGGTGGGGGCACCGATGCGGTTGGTCACCGGGCCGGGTGGCGTCGGTAAGACGCGGTTGATGCTGGAGTTGGCGGCTCGCCTGGGTCACCAGTGGGGCTTTGTCGTGGTGACAGAGGACCAAGAGGCAACCGCGTTAGCCCACTGGCGAGAGGTCACCGATAAGCCTCTGCTGCTGGTGGTCGATTACGCCGAGACCCGGGAACGGTTGAATGTGCTGGTGCGCTCTGTGGTGGGTGACGGCGGCGGCCGGGTGCGGCTGTTGCTGCTGGCGCGGAGTGAGGGTGAGTGGTGGGATCGGCTGGGGTCGGGAGAACGGCCGGTGCGGGAAGCACATGCCCGGGCCACCGTGGAACAGATGGTGCTGTCAGCGGATGTGGCTGCGGGCGTGTCCGATGCCGATCTGATTGATGCCGCTGTTGGGGATTTCGCGCGGGTGCTGGGGGTGGAGCCTGCGCCCAGCGTGGTGGTAGATGCCGATGAGGGCCGGGGACGAATGTTGGATCTGCATGCGGCTGCGTTGGTGGGTGTCCTGACGGCGGCTCAGGAGGCGGGGGTCGGCGCGGTGCGGGTGGATCTTGGTGTGGTGCTTGAAGATTTGTTGTCGCATGAGGTGCGGTTCTGGTTGGGGAGTGCTGAGGCGGCGGGGTTGTGTGCGGGGCCTTCAGGGTTGACGGTTACCGCGTTGGGGCAGGTGGTGGCGGCGGGGACGTTACTGGGGGCGGCCGATCGTGCGAGTGGGGTGGCGTTGCTGGGTCGGGTGCCGGGGGTGCCGCAGAGTGTGAAGGTCGCCGAGTGGTTGGGGGGCTTGTATCCGGCTGAGCCGGGGCAAGGCTGGTTAGGAGGGTTGCGGCCGGATCGACTGGCGGAGCTGCACGTGACCCGGCAACTGGCCGAGTCGCCGGAGTTGGCCGCAGGGTGTTTGACGGATCTGGATGAGGGTCAGGCGCGACAGGCATTGACGGTGCTGGGGCGGGCTTCGGCCGATTATGAGCCGGCGCGGGAGTTGCTGGGGCGTATCTTGCCGCTGATCTCAGGAGTAGCCGCGAGTTTGGAGGCGCCTCGGGAGACGTTGGAGGCGATTTCTGCGGCGATTCCTTTCCCGTCGCTTGCGATGGCTGAGGCCGATGCCATCATCGTGGGCAAGATTCTTGCGACGTTCCCAGCGGGAGATCGAAGCGGTGAGTACGCGCGGTGGCTTTCGCTGTCGGCCAGCTTGACAGCTCAGTTAGGGCGACCCGGTGAGGCTTTGCCGGTAGAGCAGCAGGCGGTGACCATCCGCCGGGAGCTGGCCGAGCTGTACCCCGACCGGTACCGCCCCGACCTGGCCGACTCACTGTCCAACCTCGGCATTACCTTCTCGGAGCTGGGCCGCCCGAATGAAGCCCTGCCAGTCACCCAGGAAGCGGTGACCATCTACCGCGAGCTGGCCGAACTGTACTCCCACCTGTATCGCCCCGACCTGGCCGCATCGCTGTCCGACCTCGGCATCCGGTTCTGGGAGCTGGGCCGCCCGGATGAAGCCCTGCCGGCCGCCCAGGAAGCGGTGACCATCCGCCGGGAGCTGGCCGGGCTGTACCCCGACCGGTATCGCCCCGACCTGGCCGACTCACTGTCCAACCTCGGCATTACCTTCTCGGAGCTGGGCCGCCCGCGTGAAGCCCTGCCAGTCACCCAGGAAGCAACGACCATCTACCGCGAGCTGGCCGAACTCCACCCCGACCGGTATCGCCCCGACCTGGCCGCATCGCTGTCCAACCTCGGCGTCTACTTCTCGCAACTGGGCCGCCCGGATGAAGCCCTGCCGGTCACCCAGGAAGCGGCGACCATCTACCGGGAGCTGGCCGGGCTGTACCCCGACCGGTATCGCCCCGACCTGGCTGGCTCGCTGTCCAACCTCGGCATCCGGTTTTCGGAGCTGGGCCGCCCGGATGAAGCCCTGCCGGCCACTCAGGAAGCAACGACCATCTACCGGGAGCTGGCCGGACTCTACCCCGACCGGTATCGCCCCGACCTGGCTGGCTCGCTGTCCAACCTCGGCATCCGGTTTTCGGAGCTGGGCCGCCCGGATGAAGCCCTGCCGGCCACTCAGGAAGCAACGACCATCTACCGGGAGCTGGCCGGACTCTACCCCGACCGGTATCGCCCCGACCTGGCTGGCTCGCTGTCCAACCTCGGCGTCCGGTTTTCGGAGCTGGGCCGCCCGGATGAAGCCCTGCCGGCCACTCAGGAAGCGGTGACCATTCGCCGGGAGCTGGCCGGACTCTACCCCGACCGGTATCGCGCCGACCTGGCCGTATCGCTGTCCAACCTCGGCGCCTGGTTGTCGGAGCTGGGCCGCCCGGATGAAGCCCTGCCAGCCACCCAGGAAGCGGCGACCATCTACCGCGAGCTGGCCGGACTCTACCCCGACCGGTATCGCGCCGACCTGGCTGGCTCGCTGTCCAACCTGGGCGTCTGGTTGTCGGAGCTGGGCCGCCTGGATGAAGCCCTGCCGGCCACTCAGGAAGCGGTGACCATTCGCCGGGAGCTGGCCGGGCTGTACCCCGACCGGTATCGCGCCGACCTGGCTGGCTCGCTGTCCAACCTGGGCGTCTGGTTGTCGGAGCTGGGCCGCCTGGATGAAGCCCTGCCGGCCACTCAGGAAGCGGTGACCATCTACCGGGAGCTGGCCGGGCTGTACCCCGACCGGTATCGCGCCGACCTGGCCGTATCGCTGTCCAACCTCGGCAACCGGCTCTGGGAGCTGGGCCGCCCGGATGAAGCCCTATCGGCCGAGCAGGAAGCGGTGACCATCCGCCGGGAGCTGGCCGAACTCCACCCCGACCTAGCCGACTCACTGTCCAACCTCGGCAGCACCTTCTCGGAACTGGGCCACCCGGATGAGACGGATGAGGCAGCTAGAGAGGTCTCTGAAGATCTCGGGCTCTGAGCTGGGAACGCTGACCTTGGGATGTGGGAGTGATCAGGCCCCGGGGGCGTCTGTGGCGGAGATCGGGCGAGCAGCACCCGGGTTACGGTGGGCTGGGGCTGAGGAACGAAGTCCCAGACCTTCGATCGCCCCCGACCCCGTATGGTGGCCGGCCATAATCAGGTTGCGTCCACGGAGGTGGTGTACGAGTTTCTGCTGGTAGTCAGCGTGGCGTCGTGAAACGAGGACGGCCATCGCGTGATCCTTCAGGTCGGTGAACCAAGATCGAAGGAGATCGGTGCGATGGCCGTGAATGACAGTGTGGACCCTGCTGCCTGGCTGGCGGAGCAGCTTCGGACCCAGGATCCGGATCTGTTGCGATCCATGGTGCAGACCATGGCCGAGACGTTGATGTCGGCCGAGGCCGACTCGTTGTGCGGCGCCGGGTACGGCGAGCGCAGCAGCGAGCGGACCAACCGGCGCAACGGCTACCGGACGCGGGAGTGGGACACCCGCGCGGGAACCGTCGAGCTGGCGATCCCCAAGCTGCGGACCGGGTCCTACTTCCCCCATTGGCTGCTGGAGCGTCGCCGGCGGGCCGAACAGGCGCTGATCAGCGTGGTCGCGACCTCCTATCTGCTGGGAGTGTCGACCCGGCGGGTGGACAAGCTGGTGGAGCAACTGGGCATCAAGCACATATCCAAAAGCCAGGTCTCGGAGATGGCCAAGGTGCTGGACGGCCAGGTGGAGGCGTTCCGCACCCGGCCGCTGGACGCCGGCCCGTATGCGTTCGTGTGGCTGGACGCCCTCACCCAGAAGGTCCGAGAGGGCGGCCGGATCATCAATGTGCACGTGCTGGTCGCCACCGCGGTCAACAACAACGGCAACCGGGAGATCCTGGGGCTTGAGGTGACCTCGGCCGAGGACGGCGCCGGCTGGCTGACCTTCCTGCGCGGCCTGGTGGCCCGGGGACTGTCAGGAGTGCAGCTGGTGACCTCCGATGCCCACACCGGGCTGACGACCGCGGTCGCCGCCGCGTTGCCCGGCGCGTGCTGGCAGCGCTGCCGCACCCACTACCTGCGCAACCTCCTCACCTGCGTCCCCAAATCCGCGCAGCCGTGGGTGGCAACCCTGGTGCGCACCATCTTCGACCAGCCCACCGCCGAACAAGTACGCACCCAGCACGCCTGGGTCATCGACGCCTTGTCGGCCAAGTACCCCGCCGCCTGCGACCACCTGGACGCAGCACGCGAGGAACTCCTCGCCTTCGCTGCCTTCCCCCGGGAAACCTGGAGACAGATCTGGTCGAACAACCCCCAGGAACGACTGAACAAAGAGATCCGCCGCCGAACCGACGTCGTGGGCATCTTCCCCGACCGTGGTTCCATCGTCCGACTGATCGGCGCGGTACTGGCCGAACAAACCGACGAATGGACCGAGGCCCGCCGCTACATGGGACTGGACGTGCTGGCCAAAACCCGGCTCCGGCTGATTCCCGGCGACACACCCCAGCACAACCCACTCCCACAACCACTCACTGCTTAACCTGCAGAAACAGGATCACGCAGAGATCAACTCATACACCACTCCGCTGGACGTGACCCATAATCAGGCGATCGTCGTGCTGCATTGGTGTGGCGGCAGCGCGCCACCTGCGACGGTGGGTGGGGTTTGGTGCGGCGGGTGCTTGGTGCGGCGGGCGGCCCGCGTTCCCGCCGCCGGCCGGGACCGGCGTCCACGCCGCAGCCCGGCCGGGCGGAGCGGGCGGCGGGCCGTGCGGCGGCGCGGAGCGCTGCCGCCTTGATACCTAAAAGCGGAATTCGGCAAGATCTTCGGTGGGTCTTGGGCGACTGCTTCAGAGCAGAGATGTGCCGTCGTGGTGGCGGATGGCCGGCGTGAGGTCCTCGCGCATGGCGTCCAGGACTCGGACGGCGAAGGCTTCGGATGCGAGAGCGCCGACCTCGTCGGCGGTGACCCAGCGGAACGAGCGGGCTTCGTCGGTTTCGGTGAGAGTGCCGCTGATGACCTTGCAGCGGAAGACGAGGGCGATGATGCCTCGGGTCATGTTCTTGTAGACGCCGGTGAGGGTGATGGGGTCGATGCCGAGGCCAGTTTCCTCGCGGACTTCGCGGCGTAGGCCGGTGAGGATGTCCTCGTCGTGTTCGAGGACGCCGCCGGGGGCTTCCCAGTGGCCGTTGTCGCGGCGTTGGGTGAGGAGGGCTCGGCCTCGGTCGTCGATGATCACGCCTGCCACGCTGACGGAGTGCGTGTTGTGGTGATCCATCGGGACTATCTCCGGCGGTGCGGGTGGCTGATTCGTCGAGTCAGGGCGACTCCTATGAGGACTACGAGCATGCCGGCGGTGACGGGGGTGGTGAGAGGTTCGCTCAGGACGACGGCGCCGAGGATGACGGCGACTACCGGGAGGAGGTAGTTGACGGTGGAGGCGGTTGTTCCTTCGTCGGTGATGAGGCGGTAGTTCAGGACGTAGGCGGCGCCGGTGCCTAGGGTGCCGAGGGTGGTGAGGGCTAGTAGGACGTCCCAGGTGAGGTTGGGTGGGTGGAGGCCGCCGGTGAAGGGGGTGATTATGGCGAGTTGGGTGGTTGCGGTGATGAGTTGGGCGGTGGAGAGGGTCAGGGGTGGGTGGCCGCGGTTGGTGAGGTGGCGGGTCATGTAGACGTAGCTGATGCCGTAGCTGGCGGCGGCGGTGAGGGCGGCGAGGCCGCCCCAGGTGGTGATCTGGGTGGCGGATTGCCAGGGGGAGAAGATCAGGAGGGTGCCGAGGAAGCCGGTGAGCAGGCCGGTGAGTTTGAGGGGGGAGGGGTGGCGGTCGGTGGCGGTGGTGATGGCGAAGAGGGCTGTCCATATGGGGGTGGTGGCGTTGATGACGCCGGTGACGCTTGAGGTGATGTGTTGTTCGGCGATGGCGAAGAGCGTGTAGGGGATGACGTTGGCGAACAGTGCGGCGATGGTGAGGTGGAACCATAGGGCCGGCTGTTTGGGGAGTTTGAGGTGTTGTGCGCGGGTGACGGCCAGGAGGACCAGGGCGCCTAGTGCGAGGCGAGTGAGGGTGATTTGTGTGGGGGTGGTGCCGCGTAGGGCTATGGCGATCCACAGGAAGTTCGATCCCCACAGCAAGGCGAGGGCTGCCAGTCGTAGCGTGCTGGCCGTGCCTATGGGCATGGTGGCGGCTCGGGGTTATTCGATGGGGGTGTCATAGAGCAGGCCGGTGAGGTCGGCTCGCATGACGAAGCGGGTGAGTTCGTAGGGGTTGTGGTCCTGGTCGATGCTGAGGTGCAGGACGTCTAGGACGGGGACGGCCGGGGGTAGGTGGAGGTAGCGGGTTTCTTCGGGTTTGGGCATGCGTGCGCTGACGCTTTCGCGAAGGCGGGTCATGGTGTGGCCGCGTTCTTCGAGGATGCCGTGTATGCCGTAGGGGTGGCCTACTTCGGGGTTGAGCAGGCCGGTGCCTTCGGCGATGGTCCATGGGATGTAGGTGGTGACGCGGTGCACGGGGTCTTGGTCGGCGTAGAAGACGTTTTCGCGGACCAGGACGGAGGGTTCGCTCATCGGCAGGCGTAGGTGACGGGCCACCTCGGCGGATGGCTGGGCCTGGTCGATGCTGAGTACTTCGAAGCGGCCGGTTTTTCCTTGTTTGGCGCATTCCAGCAGGAATGGAGAGAGGCCGGATTCACGGTACTTGTGGGAGTAGCGGTCGTTGCCGAGTCGGATGAGGGGGGATTCCCGGCGGACGAACACGCCACGTCCGTGCTCGGGGATGACCAAGCCTTCGTCGGTGAGCAGGCGGATGGCTTCGCGTGCGGTGTTGCGCGCGGTGCCGTATTGGCCGGCTAGTTCGCGTTCGGAAGGCAGGCGTGCGCCGGGGAGGAGTTCGCCGGTTTCGATGGCCTGGCGTAGGTCGTCGGCGATGCGGCGGCTTGGGAGTTGCCGCGCGTCGGGCCGTTGGGTGCTCATCAGTGCTCTCCCCGTCTTGAGGTAGCAGCAGGCTACCGGATGGCTCATGCCATCTACTCAACAGGCTTGAGCCAGTAGGCGGTCATGTGCTCTACTGGCCACAGAGAGAAACTGGCTTGAGCCACTTTAACAGGTGGCTCAAGTAGGTGCAAGCGCTCTGGCTCCTCGGGTCCGTTGAAGGCGGTGAAGCGTGATGGTCGATGACACCCCGTGCCCGTCATGTAAGGGACGGAGGTGGAAGTACGTCAGCCCTCGCCGTGGGTTACTCGCCGTGGCCGGTGCGGTCGCTTCCTCCGCTCGGGTGAAGCAACCGTGCTCCTCGTGCTGGGATACCGCAGCGTCCGCCGGCGTCGATGAGGTGGCGTCGTGAGCGGCAGGCACCGGCCCGTGCAGGAGATCGGGTCGCAGGGGCGTCCGGTGGGGCGGCATCGGTCGGGACGGCGGCCGGAGATGGTCACGCGGCGGAGGTTCGACGCCGATGCCATCGCTCAGGCGGCGATGCTCGACCAGCTCGAACCCGGATGGTTGGTGTGGTACGGGACCTACTTCCGGCAGTTCTACGCCGTCGCGATGAGCGGCAAGGTGGGGCCGTTGTGTGTGACGGCGCAGTCGTGTGAGGCGTTGCGGACGCAGATGCGTGAGGCGGAAGCCGCGGTGCGGGTGGCGGTGCGGGTGGCGGTGCGGTCATGACCCTTCCTGAGGAGATCACCCTGCGGCGGGCTGTCGCGCATCGCAGTGCGCTGAGCAAGCTGAGCGTCACGTTGCTGGCGGCCGGATTGCGCTGCCTGCTGGTGGAACGCGTGCATCTGACGATCACCCGGTCCTACGGCCCTCGGGCCTACCTGTCGCCGTACCTGGAGGTGCGGAACAATCAACGCTTGGTGGCGACGGTCCGGGTGCACGATCGGATCGGGAAGCGGTCGCACTTCGTGATGACGTTGCCGGGGGGACTCGATGTCCAGATGGGTGAGGCCAAGGATGCCGACTCCCTCGCCGGCTATGTCCTTCAGGTCCCCGGCCTGCAACAGAGCGTGGACGATGCCGCCACACGGTGATGACGTGCCGGTGTCGCTGGCTGGGTTGACGGAGATCTACGGCCGTCACTGGGAGATCATGGATTCTGCCGGTGGCGGGTGGATCGCGGTGCGGCGGCATGGGGTGGCCGGTAGTGCGCTGGCGCGCGGGCTGTCCAACGTGCGGTGCGCCGAGACGCTGTCCGAGCTGGCCGGGTATCTGGCGAAGGAAGCGGAGTTGGAACAACGGCCCCCGCGCTTCGCCGGGACGTCGGCTGTGGTGGTGCCCTCGCCTCGGAGGTCATCCAGCAGGGGGTGAGCGCAGAGCGTTCTAACGATCTTCTCGGGTTCGGCTAGGCAGGACGGGTGCGGCTCAGTATCCTGACGATAAGTCGAGTAGTGGGGTAGTCATGTCAGTGTCCGATGGTGAGTACGCGCCGCCGAAGTACGCGCAGATCGTGACCGCGATCCGGCGGAAGATCGAGGACGGCACCTATCCTCCGGGGTCGCAACTGCCTTCGGAGACTCAGCTCGTGCGGGAGTTCGCGGTGAGCCGGCCGACGGTGGTGCGTGCGCTTCAGGTGTTGCAGCTTCGCGGGATCATCGATCGTGAGCATGGCCGGGGGTCGTATGTGAAGGCGGCCCCGCCGGTCGGCCAGGGTGAGACGTCCCGGCCGGGTCGCGCGGTGCTCGATCAGGTCGAGACCGAAGAGGGCGCGGCGGTGCTTGCCGCGGGGACGGCTCCGGCGCCGGCGAACGTGGCGGGGATGTTCTCCTTCCCTGCGGGGACGCCGATGGTGCGGCGTCAGGTGTTGCTGAGCGCGGCCGATGAGCCGTGTGAGCTGGTCACGTTCTGGTGCCCGATGGAGATCGGGCAGAGTACCGACCTTGGTGGTGAACGGTCGCTCACGGTCAATGTGCGGCAGCATCTTCAGGCGGTGGCGGGGGTGCGGCTGGAACACGTGGTGGAACGCCTGGCGGCGCGTCATCCGATGGCCGACGAGGTGAAGGTGTTCGACCTGAGCAAGACGGCGGCGGTGCTGGGGGTGGTGGCGCAGGTGTATGACTCGGCCGGCCGGTTGGTCTTGGTGGTGGAGATCGCGCTGCCGGGGGCGTTGCATGAACTGGAGGACTCATACCCGCTGTGATGTGAGGTAGGTCACACGGCTCCGGCGAAACCTGTTCGTCCGCTCAGGCGTTGCAGGAGTTACCATCAACTTGACAGTACGAGTTAGCGACAGAACGACAGGAGATCAAAGGCTATGGCCATCCCGCACAACTTCCGCGTCACCTTCGATGAGGCGTTCCCGCACGGCTGCTACATGGTCGGCGAGGTCGAGCAGATCAAGGACTTCGAAGCATCCACCGCGAGCAAGCCGGTGTTCGCGCGTGACAAGGCCACCGGTGAGTTCGTCTGGCAGGTCACGGTGGTCGACTGCGACCCTGACGCGCGCGACAAGACCGTGAAGATCAAGGTCAGTTCCCCGGTGCGGCCGGTTCCTCCCGCGCCGCTGGCCGGGCTGCCGTTCATCCCGGTCGAGTTCGACGGCATGACCGTCACCCCCTGGCTCAACGGACAGCGCATCGCCTACTCCGTCCGCGCCAGGGAGATGCGCGCTCCGCGTGCGGCCGGCAAGCCCTCGACCGCCTCGGCCGGTTCGGCTGCTGGTAAGGACGCGGCGTGACCGGGGCGGGCAGGCGGGTCAACGGGTCCTGGCAGGCCACCACGTTGCACATCGACGGCCGGGGACGCGCGGTGTGCCTGGCCTACCCGCATCGCACCCCGATCTTGGAGGTCGGGGCCGGTAACTCGATCGTCAAGCTCACCGTGCACGCCAACCGCGTCGACCACGCCACCGTGACGTTCGCGCGGGAGTTGGCCGAACAGGCTGAGGTCTTCGCGCGTGAGGTCGAACGGCTGCATCACCTTCACCCCGCCTCGACCGCTCTCCGGCAGGAGGACACGTTATGAGCGAGGACCCGAGCAAGCACGGTGACCAGCTCGACCGGTTCGGCGCGTCGGCGCCTGAGGCTGCGGCCTGAACCGGACCGGTGTGGTGGGGCCGCTGGAAGCGGCAACTTCCGGCGGCCCCCAAACCCCTCTCCCCAACGACTCTCACATCACGAGAAGAGGCACCCAGCTTATGTTGCGCAAGCTCCCCGGAGACCACACCCGTGACCTCGTCTCCACCGTCCCAACCCAGGTCGTGTTCCGGCCCGTCGTCGTCCCCACCCCCGCCATCGTCACCATCCTCGTCGCGCTGTTCCGTGCCCTGGCCGGGGTGGTGCGCACGGTGTGGCGTCACCCGGTTGCTTGCCTGGCCGCCGCTGTTCCGGCCGGGTTATGCCTGCTGTATGGCTGGCGTACCGGCCTGCTGACCCCGGTGGCCGTGCTGTCAGGGCTGACCGGGTGGCGCTTCACCCACCCCGCATCGTTCTCGCGCTGGGTGGGCCTTCGGCTGCGGGCCTGGTGGGTGCTGGTGTGGGTGTACCGGCGGCACTGGCAACCGGTCATGGTCGTCTCCGGCCTGGCCAAACACATCGGCGGACGCGAATACCTCCCCCGGCTCCTCAAGGTCACCTGCACCCCCACGGCTGACATGGTCGCCGTGAAGATGCTCGCCGGTCAGTCGGCCGACGCCTGGCAGGAACGGGCCGACAACCTCGCCCACGGCTTCGCTCGGCCCCAATGCCGCGTCACTGTCGGTTCCCCCGGCCGTGTGGTGCTGACCTTCCCCCGGCGTGACGTGCTCGCCACCCCGATTCCGGCGCTGCCGATCCCTTCGGTTCCGGTGGTGGCGTCGGTGCCGATCGGGCTGCGCGAAGACGGCGCGCCGTACCTGCTCAAGCTGCACGGAACCCATGTCCTGGTCGCCGGCGCCACCGGTGCCGGGAAAGGGTCGTGGCTGTGGTCGGCCGTGCGCGGGCTGCTGCCTGCTGCGGCGGCCGGGCTTGTGGAGTTGTGGGCTTTGGATCCCAAGCGGATGGAGCTGTCCTACGGCCGGTCCCTGTTCGGGCCTCGGTATGCGGCCGATCCGGCGGACTGCGCCGACCTGCTCGAAGCGGCCGTCACGATCATGCAAGGTCGCGCGGACCGGTACGCCGGAGTGCAACGCACTCATGTCCCGACTGTTGATGATCCGTTCGTGGTGGTGCTTGTGGATGAGGTGGCGTTCCTGACCGCCTACCAGACCGACCGCAAGCTCAAAGAACGCACCCTTGCCGCACTGGCGACCCTCACCACACAAGGCCGCGCGGTCGGCATCGCGATCGTCGCGGCCCTTCAGGATCCGCGCAAAGAAGTGCTGTCGATCCGCAACCTGTTCCCTGACAAGATCGCGCTGCGGCTCGATGAGCCGTCACAGGTGGATCTCGTGCTCGGTGACGGTGCTCGTGACCGGGGCGCGCTGGCCGATCAGATCTCGTCCTATCCACAGGTCGGGGCCGGCGTCGGGTACGTGCGACTGGAAGCCGACCCCGAACCGGTCCGGGTCCGCGCCGCCTACGTCACAGACACCGACATCCTCGCCATGGTCCGCTGCTACGCCGGAACCGGTGAGGCCCGATGACGACACTCGCGCACCTGCTGACCGGCCTGCGGTGCGAGGTCTGCCGCTGCCTGGACGTGCTGTGGCTCGACGTGGTGCGCGGCATCGTCGAGTGCCGCAACTGCCACCAAACCGCCCTGGTCGCCGTCGATGAGACCACAGGTGAGGCCCGGTGACCCACCCCACAGACCGCACCATCCCCCGCGCCGTACGCGCAACCATGCCGATGGCCCTGGACGTCATCGAAGAAGTAGCCCGCCAACACGGCGTGTGCGTGCGGCCGGTCCCGCTCAAGCGCACCGACATCACCACCGGACAGACCGAATACGTCAACATCCCCTGCGGCGCCACCCTGGAAGCCAAATGCGAACCCTGCGCACGGCGAGCCGTTCAACTACGCAAGGCCCAGTGCCGGGAAGGCTGGCACCTGGACGATGAACCGGTCGCCGAACCGGCCCCGCCGACCGAACGGCAACGCTGGCTGATCGAAGAACGTGCCGACGCGCACACCGGCCGGGAGATGGCTCAACAGTGGGGCGATGACCTCACCTACTGGGATGAGGCCATCACCATCATCGAAGACGAACTCGCCAACAGCGGGGTACGGGGGAGCGTGCTTCCGGCTGAGGGGAAGCCGCGGCGGTCCCGCTCCACCAGGCGCCGTCAGGACGCACCTGATCTGCCCAAGCGGCCTCGTGAGGATCGGACCGTGGGGCAGACGTTCGCCGCACCGGACGGCAGGGTGTACCGGCCGTCGCTGTTCATCACCCTCACCTGCGACACCTACGGCAAGGTCCGGCACGACGGTACCCCCGTCGATCCCGCCACCTACGACTATGTCCGGGCTGCTCGGGATGCGATTCACTTTCCCAAGCTGGTGGACCGGTTCGTGCAGAACCTCCGCCGGGTCGCCGGGTACGACGTGCAGTACTTCGCCACCGTGGAACCGCAACGCCGGCTGGCTCCGCACCTGCACATGGCGGTGCGCGGCGCCATGCCACGAAGCGAGGTCAAGGCCGTCGCGGCGGCCACCTACCACCAAGTGTGGTGGCCTGCTTGTGACCGGGTCCGGTTCGACGGCGAACACCTGCCGGTCTGGGTGCCGGACCCCGATGCGGCCGATCGTAGCGACGGGCAGGCCGGCGACTACCTCGACCCCGACACCGGCGAACTCCTTCCCACCTGGGAACAGGCACTCGACCAGCTCGGCACCGACCCCGATGCCGAACCGCTGCACGTGGTGCGCCTCGGCCCACAGGTCGACGTCAAGGGTGTGCTTGCCGGGTCCCCTGGCGCGGACAAGGGCCTGAGCTACCTGACCAAGTACCTCACCAAGTCCCTGTCCACCTGCCACCAGGTCACCAGCGAGGCCCAACGTGCGCACGTGGAACGGCTGATGGCCGTGCTGCGCTACGAGCCGTGCGCACCGACATGTCCGAACTGGCTGCGCTACGGGGTCCAGCCCAAGAACGCCAAGGCAGGCATGCGGCCGGGGGCATGCCGGGGTAAGGCGCACCGGTCCGAACACCTCGGCTACGCCGGACGCCGGGTCCTGGTCTCCCGCAAGTGGTCCGGCAAGACCCTGTCCGAACACAAGAACGACCGCCGGGCCTGGGTGCTGGAACAACTCGGCCTTTCGGCAACCGACGACCCCGACACATCCGCTGACCTCCACCGGTACCTGTGGCGGCCGGTCAGCCCTGCCGACCACGACGTGCCACCACTGGCCGCACGCCTGCTCAAAGAGATCAGCAACCGGCAACGCTGGCGCGCCGCACTCGACCACGCACGAGCACGCGCGGACGGACAACCCATCGACGAACTTTCGGCAACCCGAGAGGCGGCGTGAACATGGACAAGCTGTTCTACCGTCCCAAAGAGGCCGCTGACGCGCTCAGCATGAGCCGTACGGCGGTGTTCCGGTTGATCAAGACGGGTGAGTTGCAGTCGATCAAACGGGACGGTTACCGGCTCGTTCCCGCTTGGGCGCTTCTCGACTTCGCTCGTGCCTTGGAGGCTGAGGCCGGCCTTTCCGCTCGCGAGGTGGCCTGATGGCGACGCGGAAGCCCAACGGCCGTTCCTCCATCTATTTCGGCAAGGACGGTCTTTGGCACGGCTGGGTCATGATGGGCGTCAAGGACGACGGTTCACCCGATCGCCGGCACCGTAAGGCGGCGACTGAGACCGAGGTGACGCGCAAAGTCCGAGAGCTGGAAAAGCAGCGGGATTCCGGCAGGGTGGACAAGCCGGGACGGGTGCCGACCGTTGAGGAATGGATGCGCACGTGGCTGGACACGATCGCGCCTCGGACGGCGAGTCAGCTCACTCTGATCAGCACGTACCGGCCCAAGGTGGAACGGTGGATCATTCCTGGGCTCGGCAAGCATCGGCTTGATCGCCTGCGTCCCGAACACCTGGATGCGTTCTACGTGTGGTTGGGCCAACAGGATCTCGCCGAGAACACGGTGTTGCAGGTGCATCGGATCCTGTCGCGAGCGTTGAAGGTGGCTGTGCGCCGCGAGGTGGTCGCCAGGAACGTTTGCATGCTGATCGATGCTCCTACGGGTGAAGACGTCGAGATCGAGCCGCTGACGGCCGCTGAGGCGCGTGCCGTGCTGGCCAAGGCTGTGGATCACAGGAACGGCACGCGGTGGTCGGTCGCGCTCGCGCTGGGTCTGAGGCAGTGTGAGGCGCTCGGGTTGCGGTGGAAGTACGTGGACCTGGACAAGGGCGTGATCCGGGTGTTCTGGCAGATCAAGCGACAGCGTTTCCGTCATGGCTGTGAGGACCCGCACGCTTGTGGAGAACGACTGCACCGGTACCCGTGTCCGGCCGACTGCCCGAAGGCAAAGCGGACGTCCGGTCGGCGGCACCTGTGCCGTCGTCCATGTCCTCCGCGGTGTCGGCAACATGGCGGGAAATGCCCGGTCTTCTGCGCGCCGGACTGCGTCGGGCATGCTCCCTCGTGCCCTGATCGCATTGGCGGCTGGGAGTTCGTAAAGCCCAAAGGCAAGGGCCGGCGGACGGTGCTGATCCCGCCACCGTTGATCCCTCTGCTCAAGCTGCACAGAGAAACCCAACAGGCTGAGGAGAAAGCGGCCGGCGAGAAGTGGCGCGGCATGGGTCTCGTTTGGAGCCGGGCCGATGGTAGCCCTATCGATCCCGGTGACGACTGGGACGAATGGAAAGCGCTCCTGAGGGATGCCAGGGTCGGAAAGGATGCCAGGGTCCACGACGCACGTCATACGGCGGCCACGTTGCTGCTGGAACAGGGTGTGGACATCAGCGTGGTGCAGGAAATCCTTGGTCACTCGCAGCTCACCACGACCAAGCGCTACACCCACGTGACGTCCAAGCTGGCGAGCGATGCGGCGGCGCGGATGGGCCGGGCACTGTGGGATGACTGAGGCCGGCGACTGCAACCCCGTGCTGACAACTGCAACCCGAACTGCAACCCTGGGCAGGCTTCCCGATCTTGAGATCTGGGAGTCTGCCCTGGTCATTGAGGGTGGGCCGCCAGGGATTCGAACCCTGAACCTACGGATTAAAAGTCCGCAGCTCTGCCGTTGAGCTAGCGGCCCGCATGGATGCAGAGTACTGAGCGTACCGTGAGTTGCGCGACCGGCTTGCCGGTCAGGGGTCAGGGGGTGGCCAGGGTCGGGCCAGGGGGAATCCCTATGTGCCTTTGGCGGGCTGGGGGGCAGTCTGGAGGTATGAACGAGATGAACGCTTATGGGAACCGGTCGGGCAAGGAACTGCGGCGCACTCGCCAGGGGAAGATCATAGCGGGGGTGTGCTCTGGAGCGGGGGAGTTCCTCGGGGTCGACGCGAACATTCTGCGGCTGGGGCTCGCGGTGGCCACCTTCTTCGGGGGGCTGGGGATCGGGATCTACGCGGTCGCGTGGCTGCTCATCCCTGAGGAGGGGAAGAGCACCTCCATCGTCCAGGACCTCATCAACCGGCAGAAGAGCGACTCGAACTCGGTGTGGCACCAGGCTTCGGGGCACTGGCAGCAGGCGTCGAGCAAGTGGAAGGCGGGGGGCGAGCAGGACGCGCCGCGGCGGTCGCCGGTGGATGAGCCGCCGGTCAAGTACTAAGGGACCGGGGTGCGGGGCCTGGTGATCGTCTCGGTACGGGATTCGGTCCAGACGACGGCCAGCAGGACGGCGGTCGCGAGCCCGGCGGCGCCTGAGAGGGCGACGACGGGCTCGGGGCCGAGGGTTTGGGCCGCGGCGCCGCCGATGAGGATGCCTATGCCTTGGACGCCTAGCAGGCCGGACTGCACCAGGCCGAAGGCTTGGGCTCGCCGGTTGGCGGGGACGCTCTGGACGAAGGCGGCGTTCGCGGCGAGTTGGTAGGCGCCGCCTATGCCGGCGAGCACCCAGAGCACCAGTACGACGGCGGCTGGGGGGCGGGTCGCGCAGCCGATCAGGGGGGCGCAGCTCAGCATCGCCATCCAACCCATGGCGCGCAGGCGCCTTGTGGGGGTGACGAAGCGGCCGAAGATGAAGGCGCCGAGCACGGTGCCGGTGGGCATGGCGGCCATCAACAGGCCGGTCAGCAGGGTGACGGTTCGCGGGTCGGTGGTGAAGGTCGCGGCGTACGGCACGGCGATGCCTTCGGGGAGTACGTAGAAGCCGCAGAGCCAGGCGAACAGGACCAGGACGCGCAGGCGGCGGTCGCCGAAGACGAGTCGCGCGCCGTTCTTGGTCATGGCCCACATGGAGACCGGCACGCTGGTGTCCGGTTCCGGCGGGAGGCGGCGGCGTACGCCTAGTGCGATGATCAGAGCGGACGCCAGGAAGGTCGTGGCGTCCAGTGCGAGGCCGTAGTGGGGGCCGATCGCCGCGATCATGCCGGCGCCGGCGGCGAAGCCCAGCATCTGCACGGCCTGGTTGGTCATGTTCTGCAGTGCGGAGCCGACGACGTACCGGTCGCCGTCCAGGATCTCGGGAAGCAGCGCGGCGCGTGCGGCGGTGAACGGTGAGCTGAGCAGGACCACCAGGAAGACCAGGACGCACAGAGCGGAGAACGGCACGCCGGGTACGGCCATGAGGGCGACGAGGGCGGCTCGTGCCAAGTCGCAGGCGATCATGATTTGACGGCGAGCGTACTTGTCGGCCAGTGCGGCGAGGAACGGACCGCCGATGATCGGCGGGAGGTACGTCAAGGCGTACACGCCGGCGGTGGCGAGCGGGGAGCCGGTGCGGTCGTAGACGAGCAGCGCCAGCGCGACCTGAGCGAGTTGGTCGCCGAGCAAGGAAAGGCATTGGCCGCCCCACAAGGCGCGAAACTCGCCGATGGCGATGACTTCGCCGTACGTCGCCTGGCTTTCTGGCGGGCGGCGGTGCCGCCCGGGCAGCCGGCCTGGCCTGGTGGCCGCCATATGTCTCCGCTGGGCTCGCTGGGCCGTCCTGACAGAGTGTGTTCAGTACGTCACCTACAGTGCCCATCGCGGGTATGGTTGCGCAAGCCCAATGGCAGGACTGGTTCTGCTCACCACCCGATATGCGGGTGTTCGACCCGGTGGAAAGAGTTACGGCCCGGTGCCAGCGATCGTCACCGGCGAGTGCGCGGTGCAGGCGTCGCCGCCGCGCTACCAGCCCAGTTCGTGCAGGCGGTCATCGTCGATGCCGAAGTGGTGTGCTATTTCGTGCACGACAGTGATCTTCACCTCCTCCACGACCTCGTCCTCGGTGCGGCACATCTCGCAGATGGGGTTCCGGTAGATCTCGATCCGATCCGGAAGCACGCCGGAGTACCAGTCTCCGCGCTCGGTCAGCGGGATGCCCGTGTAGAGACCGAGCAGGCCAGGTTCGGGTGGATCGTCCACGACGACCACGACGACGTTGTCCATCACTTGGGCCAGTTCAGGCGGAACGGTGTCCAGAGCCTCCGCCACGAGCTCCTCGAACCTTCCCCGCGAAACCTCGATCACCCTGACATCGTGTCACCGCGCCGCGCCGTCCGCGCACACCGTCCGCCGCGCCGACCTCGGCAAGCTTTACCAAGACATGAACCCCGGCTGACTCGTGTCGGCTATGAATTGTGCGGGGAAATCGGGTAGCAAGTCCAACGATGAATGCCACACGGTGGAGGGACGCGGGGCGGCGATTCGCCGGACGGCGCGCCGTACGACGTACGACGTCCATCCTGCTCGTCGGGGTGGCGGCCGTGGCCGGCGCCTGGCTGGGCCTGGCCATAGGCGCTCATGTGAGCACGGCGGTCGGGCCGGCCGAGATCGGCATGAGCCTTCAGCCCTCGTGGCGGGGACAGACCGTCCTGGACGTCCGGCCGCTCGGCACGCTGCGCTTCGAGTCCCACCAGGGTCCGTTACAGCTCCAGCTCAACCTGAACGGCATCCACACCGACGTCGCGCAGAGACTTCTGGAGAGCCCGCGGTGGGCCGAGACGCTCCCCGGCCTGATCGAGGCCGATCTGCAGTCAGGGCTGCGTGAGCTGCTCATCCGGTCGGTCGTGTGGGCCGTGGCCGGCGCGTTCGTGGTGGGTCTCGTCGTCTTCCGCGCGTGGCGCAAGGCTCTGCTGACCGGCCTGACCAGCCTGTGCGGACTGCTCCTGGCGGGAACGCTGGCCGCGACGACGTTCAACCCCGCCTCCATCTCCGAGCCCCGCTACACCGGTCTGCTCACCGGTGTGCCGTCGCTCATCGGCAGCGCACAGTCGATCGTCAGCAGGTTCTCCGAGTACCAGGCGCAGCTCGCCAAGCTCGTCACGAACGTCTCGCAGCTGTATCACGCGGGCAGCACCCTGCCGGTGTACTCGCCCGACCCGAACACTTTGCGCGTGCTGCACGTCTCGGACATCCATCTCAACCCGGTGGCCTGGAGCACCATCCGCTCGCTCACGGAACAGTTCCAGATCAATTTGATCATCGACACCGGTGACATCGCAGACCACGGCACCAAAGCCGAGAACAAGTTCGTCGAAGAGATCGGCAAGCTGAAGGTGCCGTACGTCTACGTACGCGGCAATCACGACTCGACCGACACCGAGCGAGCCGTCGCCCGCCAGAAGAACGCCGTCGTCCTGGACGGCGCCGCCAAGAACGTCGAGGGCCTTCGCATCTATGGCGTCGGCGACCCCCGCTTCACCCCCGACAAAAGCGTAGAAGTCGACTCAGACCCTGCGGCCCTCGAACGCCTCGGCGCCTTCCACGCCTCCCGCCTGGTCCCCCCTGCCGTCCCCAAGACCACCAAGAAGCCCTCACCGTCCGCCTCCAGGGCCAGCGGCACCGAGGCCGCCGCGGCGAAGCTCCCGGTCGACGTGGTCGCCGTACACGACCCCACCATCGGACGTGCCTTCGACGGCGCCGTCCCCTTGGTCCTCTCGGGCCACGTCCATGCGCGCTCGACCGAAATGCTGCGCTCCGGCACCCGCCTGATGATCCAGGGCTCCACCGGCTCCGCCGGCCTGCGCGGCCTGGAACATGACGAACCCACCCCCATCCAGGCCTCTGTTCTGTACATCGACCGCAAGACGCAACGCCTCCAGGCCTGGGACGACATCACCCTCGGCGGCCTCGGCGAGCAGTGGGTTCAGATACAGCGTCACCTGGAGAGCGACCCTGGCCGTACAATTCTTCCGGAGCGGTCTTCCATCCCGACCCCATCGGGGGAGGAGCCCACCCCAACCGCCACGCCGGTCAGAAGATGACCGCTTTGGCATAGGGCCCCATGGTCCCCTATGCTTCAGAGGTCCCCGACGGACGGCGTCACGGAACCAGAGCGAAAGCCCTGAGCCCCCATCGTCTAGCGGCCTAGGACACCGCCCTTTCAAGGCGGCGGCACGGGTTCGAATCCCGTTGGGGGCACGCGTGAGCCAACCGCTCACCGGAACGACCGGAGGTCACCGACCTCCGCCGAACTGGTAAGCTAAGCGAGCGCAACCGGGAACCAACCCCCGGCAAAGCAAGACAAGGTCCTGTAGAGCAGTTTGGAGTGCTCGCCACCCTGTCAAGGTGGAGGTCGCGGGTTCAAGTCCCGTCAGGACCGCTCTGGTAGGTGCCCGTCACCACCGAGGTCAGGTAGCTCAGTCGGTACGAGCGTCCGCCTGAAAAGCGGAAGGTCGGCGGTTCGACCCCGCCCCTGACCACATCATATGAACAGCCAAAACGCCCCGAGCATCCGTGCTACGGGGCGTTTTTGATCTCCAATGACAGTCGAGCGCCTCTGTGAGTCCGGCCAACCGCTGATCATCGTCAATCGAGGACGATCCTGGCCGACGCGCTCAGGACTTCGCCGACCTCCAGCGCAGTCCCCGCCTCGATGGACCGGGCCGTCAACGGCCGGTTCGAGGGGCCGCCGCTCAGATCCAGCCGCGTTGGACGGCGCGGGCGCCGGCCTGGAAGCGGCTGCGTGCGTCGAGGCGGGCCATGAGTGTGGACATCGTGCGCCGCACCGTACGCAGCGACACCCCGAGCCGGCGCGCCGCGCCCTCGTCGGTCTGCCCGTCCAGGAGCATGAGCAGCAGTTCGTGCTCGAACGGCGACAGGCCGTGCTCGTCGACCCGAGCCTCCCCGAAAGGCACGGCGACCGCCCAGACCTGCTCGAACAGCGCGCACAGCGCCGTGACGATCCCGTCGGCGCTGACTTCCATCGCGCCAAGACGGGGATCGCGCGGGTTCAGCGGGACCATGGCCACGGAGCGGTCGACAATGAGCAGCGACATCGGCAACGTCGGGCTGGAGCGGGTCTGGCCGCCGAGTCCGGCCAGCCACTGGGCGTACCGGAGGGTGTCGGCGTCGTTGCGGAAGCTGTCCTGGTAGATGGTGCGGATGCGCACCCCGCGTTCGAGCGCCTGCCGGTCGAGCGGCTCGCTGGCCTCCATCGCCTCCTGCGTCTGAGCCCCGCCGGGCATGAAGGACATGCACTCGTCCTGGGCCGCGTAGGCGAGTTCCTCCAGCCGGGAGCGGACCTGCTCCAGCCCTTCCAGGCGCTCGAACGACCCGCGCTCGCGGTCGTGGATCGCGTCGTACTCCATGGCGATGGCCGCGATGGCCGCCCGGGTGTCGACGATCTGCTGCTGCCTGCGCTGCAGTTCCGCCTCGGTCTGCGCCAGTAGGGACGCCAGGCCGACCTCCGGCCTCACCGGCCGGAACAATGTCGGGTGATTTCGGGAGGGGCGGAGCAGGGCCATGTCGGCCAGCAGGTCGAATGCTTCCCGTACTCGCTCCTCCGGCACTGAGAGATGCCGAGCGATGTCCCCTATGCCCCATTCGGGATGCTGGAGCAGTGCCCGGTAGACATCTGCGGTAGAGGGATCCAGCGCACGTGGATCGAGCATCCCTTGTCCCCCACGCCCCCTGGCTTCACCTGTTGCACCGATTTTACGGCTGGCGGTCAGGGTCGTTTCAAGACATAACCGGAAATATCGACCACCTTGGCACCTTCATGCCACGTGCAGAGGTGGCCTCCCGGCCCGTAGTGACACGGCCGACTCGGTGGGCGAGGCTGGCGAATCAGAAACAGAAACACATTCCGCGCGGTAAAACAAGTGTTACAGAAAAGGAAAGGGGCCACTGAATGTTCGCGAAACTCGCCGCGTCCGCTTCGATCCTCGTCGTCCTGTTCGCCGCCCACGCACTCGTCGCCGGCGCCGCCGGCGCCTCGGCCGCCGTGCCCTCCGCCGGCAGCACCAACGTCAATCAGGGATTCTCCTGGGGCTGACGTTCGTGCAGGTCATAAGAATGGACCTGTGTAGAGGCGAGGTCAGTGAACGCTGGTCCCTGTCGTCCGCCGCGTTCACCGATCTCGTCTGGGCCCACACCAGGCAGGACGAGGGGCTGGAGCACCTCAGGGTGCGAACGGCCCCCGACCGGATCGACATCGTGCTTTTCATCTGCGCCCCACAGGACGAGTCCGTCGAAGAAATGGCCTGGCGTATCTGCGGGCGGGTCGTCCGGCTCGTTCCCGCGCTTCGGGGCTGGCTCGCCGGGGCGCCTTACCAGGGGGTGCAGATTTGAGTAAGGCTCATGATTGACCCTGGGGGATGCAATGCGTAGTCCCGAAGCCCTAAAACCCGAAGAAGACTCAGTGGTGAATCCCGCTCTGGGGACCGTCATCGGTCGTGACATCGAGCTCGACGCGCTCCGCGGGGCCTTGCGAAACCCCGCCCTACGGCTGCTGACGATAACCGGACCGCCCGGAGTCGGTAAGAGCCGCCTCCTGACCGCGCTCTACCCCGAACTGGTCGCCGAGTTCGGGGAAGGCGTACGTTTCCTCGATTTCGCCGCACGCATCGGACATGGCGTCCAATTAACCGCCGATTCCGCCTCCTTGTGCGTGGGCGGGCTGACCGAGTCACGACCGGCGGAGCGCGACCACGCGACACTGAACCTGTTTCCATCCGGCGGCGAGCCGATGTGCGGCCAGGAGCGGGAGCGACCGGTCGAAAAAGGTCCACTGGTGCTCATCGACCATGCCGAGCCCGTGCTGGAGGAGATCGCGCGGGTCGTCACGAAGTCGCTGGCCGCGCATCCGGACCTTCGGGTGGTGCTCGCCTGTCGTGAGCCGTTGCGTGTGTACGGGGAGCGCCTGTTCCCTGTGCAGCCACTTGCGGTGCCCGGTTCCCGGCCCCCGGCCGAACTGGCGGAGCTCGGGCGGATCGCCTCGGTGCGGCTGCTCCTGGAACGCGTCACGGCCACCAGGCCGGACGTCGTGCTCACCGGCGACAACCGCGAGGTCATCACCGAGCTCTCCAACGGCCTCGACGGGCTGCCACTCGCCATAGAGTTCGCCGCCGCGCGCCTGCGGCTCTTCCAGCTGCGGGCGCTGCGGAACCGGCTGCGAACCGGCCTGGACATCCTGTACGGCGGCGCGCCGCACACGCTGTCGCACCACCGCAGCATGAAGGCGGCCATCGCGTGGAGCCATGGACGTCTCACCGAGCACGAGCGTGACCTCCTGCGCCGGCTGGCGGTCCTGACCGCCGGATTCGACATGGCCGCCGCCGAAGCCGTGAGCGACCTCGACGGCGGCGCCCTGCACGACGCGTTGCAGAGGCTCGCCGAGCGGAACCTGATCACCGTGGCCGGCGGGCCGGACGACGAGCCCTGCTTCTCGCTGCTCAACACCATCAGGCTGTACGTCCTTCAGGAACCGGCCGGGACGGGCGAGCCGGAGGCGGCCGCCCCGCCCGGCCCCGTACCCGTCCCGGTCCCGGTCGCCGGAAGTCCAGGTGAGCCGGAGTCGGGGCTGACCCGCCGGGAACACCAGGTGGCCGTGCTGGTCGCCCAGGGGCTCACCAACCGTCAGATCGCCCGGCGGCTGGGGATCGCCGAGTGGACCGCCGTGAACCATGTCCGCAATGTGATGCGCAAGATGCGGTGCTCGTCCCGCGTACACGTGGCGAGCATGATCACCCAAGGCGGCGTACGGGAGATGCGGGAGGTCAGTCGAGGGTGACACCCGAGCAGTGATCTTCGTCCTGTGTGCGCCGGAGCCTACGAGGACCGGTTGAAAAGGTTCAGTGGACGGTGACGGCAGGCCTCGGAGCATCGTCGTCGTCGAGATCCACCTCGACGCCCATCTCCTCGGCCAGGCGCAGGGCCTCCTCGATCAGCGTCTCGACGATCCGCGATTCGGGGACGGTCTTGACGACCTCGCCCTTGACGAAGATCTGCCCCTTGCCGTTGCCGGACGCGACGCCGAGGTCCGCCTCGCGCGCCTCGCCGGGGCCGTTGACCACGCACCCCATCACCGCGACCCGGAGCGGCACCTTCAGCCCGTCCAGCCCGGCCTGCACCTGCTCGGCGAGCGTGTACACGTCCACCTGGGCCCGCCCGCAGGACGGGCAGGACACGATCTCCAGGCCGCGCTCCCGCAGGCCGAGCGACTCCAGGACGGCGACGCCGACCTTGACCTCCTCCACGGGCGGCGCCGACAGCGACACCCGGATGGTGTCCCCGATGCCCTCGGCCAGCAGCGCGCCGAAGGCCACCGCCGACTTGACCGTGCCCTGGAACGCCGGTCCGGCCTCGGTGACGCCAAGGTGCAGCGGATAGTCGCACCGCTTCGCCAGCAACCGGTAGGCCTGCACCATGACCACGGGGTCGTGGTGCTTGACCGAGATCTTGATATCGCGGAAGCCGTGCTCCTCGAACAGCGAGCACTCCCACAGCGCCGACTCCACCAGCGCCTCGGGGGTGGCCTTGCCGTACTTGGCGAGCAGCCGCGGGTCCAGCGAGCCGGCGTTGACGCCGATGCGGATGGGCACCCCGTGGTCGGAGGCCGCACGCGCGATCTCGCCCACCTTGTCGTCGAACTTCTTGATGTTTCCGGGGTTCACCCGGACGGCCGCGCACCCCGCCTCGATCGCCGCGAACACGTACTTCGGCTGGAAGTGGATGTCGGCGATCACCGGGATGCGGGACTTGCGGGCGATGACCGGCAGCGCGTCCGCGTCGTCCTGCGAGGGCACCGCCACCCGCACGATCTGGCACCCGGACGCGGTGAGCTGCGCGATCTGCTGCAACGTGGCGTTGACGTCGGCGGTGAGCGTCGTGGTCATCGACTGCACCGAGACCGCGGCCTCGCCTCCCACCGGCACCGTCCCCACCATGATCTGACGCGAGCGTCGCCGCGGCGCGATCGGAGTCGTCCGGACGGCCGGCATGCCCAGCATCGTCGCACTCACGAAAGTGTCTCCCTCATCGTCGCGGCCGCCAGGACCCCTATCGGCTCCAGCTCGGGATGGTTCCGGGTGCCGAGACGGGTCATGGTCCCGGCCACGTTCCGTACGATTTGCTGCGGGGTCAGGCCGCACTCCTCCAGGACCTCCGCTCGCAGGCCCTGGTCGAGGAAGCGCTGCGGCAGGCCGATGCAGTGGATCGGGACGGTGACGCCGGCGTCGCGCAGGGCCAGCGTGAGCGCGCTGCCGAAGCCGCCGGACCGGCCGCAGTCCTCGACCGTGACCACGAGGGTGTGGCCGGCGGCGAGCCCGGTGAGCGCGGGGTTGACCGGCTTGATCCAGCGGGGGTCGGCCACCGTCGTCGCGATCCCGTGCTCGGAGAGCAGCCGGGCCGCGCGTACGCAGGTGTCCGCCATCGCGCCGACCGAGACGAGCAGCACGTCCGGGTCGGTGTCGCGGTGCAGGATGTCCACGCCGTTGACCGTGTCGACGGCCGGCAGGTCGGGTCCCACCGCGCCCTTGGGGTAGCGGATCGCGGTCGGGCCGTCGTCGATCGCGACCGCCTCACGGAGCGCCGCCCGCAGCGTCCGGCCGTCGCGCGGCGCGGCCATCGCCAGGCCAGGCACGACGTTCAGGATCGACAGATCCCACATGCCGTTGTGCGAGGGCCCGTCGTCGCCGGTGACCCCGGCCCGGTCGAGGACGAACGTGACCGGGCAGCGGTGCAGCGCGACGTCCATGAGCACCTGGTCCAGGGCCCGGGTGAGGAAGGTGGAGTAGACGCAGACCACCGGGTGCAGACCGCCGAGGGCCAGACCGGCGGCCGAGGTCACCGCGTGCTGCTCGGCGATCCCGACGTCGAACAGCCGCTCGGGGAAGCGTTGCTGGAACGGGTGGAGCCCGGCGGGCTCCACCATCGCGGCGGAGACGGCCACCACGTCCGGCCGCTCGGCCCCGATGCGCACGATCTCGTCGGCGAACACGTCCGTCCACGACCTGCGGCGCTGTGCGGCCTGCCGGCCGGTGGCGGGATCGGTGACCGGGACCGCGTGGTGCCGGTCCAGCTCGTGGCGTTCGGCGTGGCCGTAGCCGCGGCCCTTGGTGGTGAGGCAGTGCACCACGACCGGCCCGCCGCTCTCCCGGGCCGTGCGCAGCGCCGACTCCACCGCCGCGATGTCGTGCCCGTCGACCGGGCCGAGATAGCGGATGCCGAGCTCCTCGAAGAGGCTGCGATGAGCCCGACCGCCGCGCAAGGCGGACAGGTGGTCGGCCAGCCCGCCGATCGTGAGCGCGTACGACCGCCCGTTGTCGTTGAGCACGACGACCACCGGCAGCCGGGACGCGGCGATGTTGTTCAGCGCCTCCCAGGCCATGCCGCCGGTCAGCGCCCCGTCGCCGACCACGGCCACCACCGGCCGAGGCTGTCTGCCGGACACGCGGGCGGCCTTGGCGATCCCGTCGGCGTAGGAGAGCGCGGTCGAGGCGTGTGAGTTCTCGATCACGTCGTGCTCGGACTCCGCCTGGGACGGGTACCCGGACAGGCCGCCGCGCCGGCGCAGCCGGTCGAAGCCCGCGGCACGGCCGGTGAGCAGCTTGTGCACGTACGCCTGGTGGCCGGTGTCCCACATGATCGGCTCCGCGGGCGAGTCGAACACCCGGTGGAGCGCGATCGACAGCTCGACCACGCCCAGGTTCGGCCCCAGGTGGCCGCCGCTGCGGCACACCCGGTCCACCAGGAAGTCGCGGATCTCGCCGGCGAGGGTGGGCAGGTCCTCGGGCGGCATGGCCCGCACGTCGAGCGGGCTGCGGATGCGTTCGATCATGCGTGTGCGCCTTCCTCGATGTTCGCTTCCTCGGTGTGCCAGGCGGGACGGAACGTGAAGGTGATGTTCTCCGTGGCGGCGTGTTCGATCTCCAGCCCGTCGTAGCCGTGCTCGACGAGCCGGTCGACCAGACGGTCGACGAGGAACTCGGGGGTGCTCGCGCCGGCGCTGACGCCGACCGAGGTGACGCCGGTGAGCCACGCCGGGTCGAGGTCCTCGACGTTCGGAAGGAGGTGCGCGTCGGCCCCCGCGCCGCGCGCGACCTCGACCATGCGGACGGAGTTGCTGGAGTTGGCCGAGCCGAGGACCAGCACCAGCTCGGCGTGGGCCGCGATCTTCTTGACCGCGTTCTGCCTGTTCTGGCTGGCGTAGCAGATGTCCTCGCTCGCCGGCCCGGCCAGCGCGGGGAAGCGGTCGCGGAGCGTGCCGACGATGTCGGCGGTCTCGTCCAGGGACAGCGTGGTCTGCGTGAGGTAGACGGGGGAGGCGTCCGGCGGAAGTTCCAGTTCCTCGGCGTCCTGGACCGACTCCACGACGATCGTGCTGGCCGGCGCCTCGCCGTAGGTGCCTTCCACCTCCTCGTGGTCGGAGTGCCCGATCAGCAGGATCGTCCGGCCGTCCCGGGCGAAGCGCCGGGCCTCCTGGTGGACCTTGGACACCAGCGGACAGGTGGCGTCCAGCACTTGCAGTTCCCGCGCGGCCGCGTTGCCGCGCACGGCGGGTGAGACGCCGTGCGCGGAGAAAACGCACACAGCCCCCTCGGGAACCTCCTCCTCCGTTGAGGTGAACACCGCGCCCCGCTTTTCCAGCGCGCGGATGACGTGGTGGTTGTGGACGATTTCCTTGCGCACGTAGACAGGCGGCCCGTAGTGGTCCAGCGCTTGTTCAACCATCGAGATCGCCCGCCGCACTCCGGCGCAGAAACCGCGCGGCTCGGCGAGGATCACCTTCTTTTCGGCCATGGCTCTCCAGCCACTCGGTGGTCGTTCTTTTCTGTCGGCAGGCCGGGAGGATCAGGCGTGACCGATGATTGCCATTTCCGGCTCCCAGGCGACCACGACGGCCTCGGGGGCCTGCGCGGCGGTGTCGCTGGTCCACGGCACCTCGTCCTCAAGCACGGCCAGGCGCAGCCGCGGCGCCCGGCGCAGCAGGACCTCCAGGGCGATCGCCATCTCCATCCGGGCCAGGGGGGCGCCGAAGCAGAAGGCCGGGCCGGCGCCGAAGGTCAGGTGCTGGTTGGACGTGGGCCGCCGCACGTCGAACGTCTCCCCGTCGGGGAAGTGCTCCTCGTCCCGGTTGCCGGAGTGCCGGGCCACGATCACGGTCGAGCCCTTGGGGATCACCACGCCGCCGACATCGAGGTCCTCGGTGGCGTAGCGGGTGATGCCGACCCCGGCGCCGGGTGGGGAGTACCGCAGCAGCTCCTCGACGGCCGAGTCGATCAGCGAGGGGTCTTCGACCAGCGCGGTGAGCTGGTCGGGGTACCGGAACAGCGTGAGCAGGCCCTTGCCGAGCTGTGCGGCGGTCGTCTTGTAGCCCGCGACCAGCAGCGTCATCATCGTGATGAACAGCTCGTCGTCGTCGAGCCTGCCGTCGTCCTCGTCCCGCACCTGGATGAGCCGGCTCAGCAGGTCGTCGGCCGGCTCGCGGCGCCTGGTGTCGGTGAGCGCCTTGGAGTACTCGATCAGCGTCACCGCGGCCAGGGCGCGTTCGTCCGAGGTGAGTTCGCTGGACAGCATGTCGTGCACCCAGTCGCGGAAGCGCGCCTGGTCCTCCACCGGCACCCCGATCATCTCGCAGAGCACCGTGATCGGCAGCGGGAAGGCCAGGCCCTCCATGATGTCCGCGGGCGGGCCGGTCGCGATGAGCCGGTCCACCAGCTCCTCCACGATCTGACGGACGCGGGGACGCAGCCGCTCCACCTGGCGCGGGGTGAACGCCTTGGCCACCAGACCCCGCCAGCGGGTGTGGACCGGCGGGTCGGCGAACGGGTTGCCGTAGTTGCCGAAGCCGATCGCGGTGTTCATCCGGGCCGCGTCCGGCCGGTTGAGGTCACGGCTGAACCGGGTGTCGGACAGGACGACCTTGACGTCCCTGTAGCGCGTGACCAGCCAGGCCCGGTCGCCGCTGGGCAGCGTCACCGGGCACACCGGGTCGTGGTCGCGCAGCCAGGCGAACTCCTCGGGCATCGCCATGGGGTCGGCCTTCAGAAAAGGATACGGGCAGGTCTCACCAGCCATGGGGTCCTCCTTCGTTTTGCCTCGCATATCCCCGTGTTCCGGGAATTTAGCGCTTGACAGCGCTCGTGAAAAGAAGGGTATTTTGACCCGGAATCCACACGAATGGAGGCCTGTCATGGACGCCTTACATGGCGCGGAAATAGCAGCTGAATCGCATTTCGCATATGACAGTGATCAGCCATCCGGAATAGCGGTTCTCCATCCCACCGGGGATGTCAATGACAGTTCCTTGCCAGATGGCTACGCCGCCCTCCTCAACGAGGAGTTCGAGCGGCGCTGGCTGAGCGGGGATCGGATCCTGGACGCCGTGTGCCGCCACGCGCTCGCACCCGGCGGCAAGCTGATGCGCCCGGTCCTGCTGCTGGACTCCGCCGTCGCCGTCGGAGGACGGGTCGCCAGCGTGCTGCCCGCCGCGGTCGGCACCGAGTGCGGCCACGTGGCCAGTCTCGTCCACGACGACATCATCGACGGGGACGAGACCCGCCGCGGCCGCCCCGCCGTCCACAGCGCCTACGGCATGGACCAGGCGATCGTGGCCGGCGACGCGCTCATCTTCTTCCTCTTCCAGTGCCTGGCCGACTGCCGGCGCACCGGCGTCCCCGAGGACCGCATCGTCGCCGCGCTGGACGTGGTCGCGCGGGCCGGGTACGACCTGTGCCGGGGGCAGAGCCTTGAGTCGGAGCTGCGGGGCGACGTCTCCTGCAGCGTGGACACCTACCTGACGATGATCCGGCTCAAGACCGCCGCCCTGTTCCGGGCCTCCTGCGAGAGCGGGGCGATCCTCGGGCAGGGCACGAGGGAGTGGATCGGCGCGCTCGCCCGGTACGGCGATCACCTGGGCACGGCCTTCCAGATCCACGACGACCTGCTGGCCTACACCAGCGACGCCGCGACCACCGGCAAGGCCGCGGCCAGCGACGTGCGCAACCGCCGCCTGACCCTTCCGGTCATCCTCGCCTACCAGAGTGCGGACGCCGCCGACCGCGCCCGCATCGAGGACATCATGGCCGGCGCGGTCGCCGTCGAGGACGCCTACACGACGATGGGCGAGATCATCGAGCGTACTCAGGCGGTTCCCGCGTCCCGGGCGATGGCCTGGCGGAACGCCGAGGCGGCCCACGACGACCTCGCCGTGCTGCCGCCGAGCCCGAGCCGCACCCGGCTGGCCCGCCTCGCCACCCTCGCCGTCGACCGGGACCGGTAATGCTGAGGGCGCACCTGGAGACCTGGCGGCCGTACACGCTCTGCTATCCAGGGCTGGTCGGTCTCGCGGGAGCCGTGCTGGCGGGCGACCCCGGTCCGGCACGGCTGGCCGCCGCCTGGGCGGTGCCCACGCTGGGCTGGCTGGCCGGGCTCTACGGCGGCGACTACTTCGACCGGAAGCTCGACGCGGCCGCCAAGCCGCACCGGCCCATTCCGTCCGGCCGCATGCGCGCCGGCACCGCGCTGACCTGCATGATCGTCTGTGTGGTGCTCGGCGCGGTCCTGGCGCTGGTGCTCAACTGGCGGACCTCCCTGCTGGCCGCGGCCGCCCTGGCCATGGGCATCGCCTACAGCAAGGTCTTCAAGGCGCGCGGGCTGTCGGGGAACCTGGTGCGCGGGGCGATCACACCGCTGGCCTTCCTGGTCGGCGCCATGTTCGCCGCGCCCCTGCCGCATCCGGCGCTGCTGGCGGCGGCGGTCGTGTTCTGCCTGCAGGACGCGGCGTCCAACCTCGTCGGCACGCTCCGCGACATCGACGGGGACCGCGAGGGCGGCTACCACACCCTCCCGGTACGGCGCGGGCCGCGGGTGGCCCTCGCCGTAGTGACCGTCCTCGCCGGGTGCTGGGCACTCCTGGCCGTGGCGGCGCCCGCCGTCCTGCCCCGGACTCCCGGCACGGCGGCGTTCTGGCCGCTGCTCGCCGTGGCCTGTGCGCTGGCGGCGGCCGCGATCACCCTGCTGTACCGGGGCATCGACCCGGGGCGTGCGCTGCGCGCGCACGGCGTGCTGGTGCTGGAGCGCACGATCCTGGCCGGGGCCTTCGTCGCACTGGGCACGGGCCCGGCATTCGCGCTGCCGGTCACCTTCGTGTCCCTCGCGGTCACCTGGGCCGCCCAGCACGCCATGCGCGAGCGGTACGAATTCGGTTCCGGCGACCCCCGCGGTGACCACTCGCCTTCGCCCGGTTCCCGTCACGACGTGCTGAGCTACGTGGACGCGCGGCTGGTCGCGCTGGAGGGGCGGCGGCTCACCGCGCTGGACGGCTGGGAGCGGCGGATCGACGTCGAGGTCACCGACCTCGACCTGCGGATGACCCTGCTCGCCGAGCACGGCGCCATCCTCCGCGTCCCGTGCGACGGGGACGACGCGGGAACCATGCCCGCACCCGTGGTCACCGGCGCCAGGCCCCCGGTCACCATCTCCACGACGGCGGGGACGTTCCGCGACATCTTCCTCCTCGGCCGGACGAACCCGCGCCGGGCCTACCTCACCGGGGCGATCAAGATGAACGCCTCCGCCCGCGACATGCTCCACATCAACCAGCTGTTCAACGAGTTCCGGCGGACGGACGCCGGCGCCGTCACGCCGGTGGAGGTGCGCGAGCCCGAGCCGTTCTCCGAGGCGGGCCCTGGCGCACTGCCGCCCATGGTGGTCATCAGCGACACCACGCTGCGGGACGGCGAGCAGATGCCGGGGGTGGCGTTCGCGCCGGAGGAAAAGGTCGAGCTGGCCCGTCGGCTGGCCGCCCTGGGTGTGCCGCTCATCGAGGCCGGATACCCGGCCGTCTCGGCCGAGGAGGCGCACGCCGTCCGGGCGATCGTGGACGCCGGGCTCGACGCGGCCGTCCAGGTGATCGCCCGGCCGCTCCCGGCCGACATCGAGGCGGCGGTCGAGTCCGGCGCGCACAGCATCGCGCTGTTCACCGGCACCTCCGAGGCGCACGTACGGGCCAAGCTCCGCACCACCCCCGAGCGGCTCGTGGCCGGGATCCGGGACGCGGTGGCCCTGGCCAAGCAGTCCGGCCGCAACGTGGTCTTCGCCGCCGAGGACGCCACCCGCACCGACCCGGCCTTCCTCGTGCAGGTCTACCTCGCGGCGGCCGAGGCCGGAGCGGATGCGATCGGCCTGGCCGACACGGCCGGCGTGGCCACACCCTGGCGGATGGCCGCCCTGGTACGGCACGTCGCCGCGGCCTGCCCGCTGCCGATCGCCGTCCACTGCCACAACGACCTCGGCCTGGCCACCGCCAACTCCGTCGCCGGGCTGCTCGCCGGCGCCTCCGGGGTGCAGTGCTCGGTGCTCGGCGTCGGGGAGCGAGCCGGCAACGCTTCGCTGGAAGAGGTGGTGATGACCCTGGAGGTCGCGTTCGGGCACCGGACCGGCCTGGACCTCACCGCGCTCACCCCGCTCGCCCACCACGTGGCGACGCTCACCGGACACCTCGTGCCGGCCGGCAAGCCGGTCGTGGGCGGGTACGCGTTCGTCCACGAGAGCGGCCTGCATGTGGACGGGATCGCGCGCGACCCCGGCACCTACGAGCCGTACCCGCCGGAGCTGCTGGGACGCGAGCGCAGCTTCGTCTTCGGCAAGCACTCCGGGCGCAGCGCGCTGCGCCAGGTGCTGGACTCCCACGCGGTCGGGCTGGAGGAGGGGCAGATGGCGGCCCTGCTGGCGACCGTCAAGGAAAGGCGGGAAAGGCGTACCGCCGCGCCGCTGGACGAGCGCGCGGTGATCGAGATGGCAAGGACACTCCTGACGACGGAAGGACAATCATGATCACCGTCCGCGGACTGGCGAAGCGCTACCGGCGCCGCCGGGTCCTGGAAGACGTCAGCTTCACCGTGCCCCGGGGCATGCTCGTCGGCATCCAGGGAGAGAACGGCGCGGGCAAGTCCACCCTGCTGAAGTGCCTGGTCGGGCTGCTCAAGCCGGACGCCGGCCAGATCATGCTGGACGGCCGCGTCGGCTACTGCCCGCAGGACCCCTCCCTTATCGAGAGCCTGACGCTGAAGGAGCAGTTCCAGCTGTTCGGCGCAGGGTACGGGCTGACGCCCGGCCGCGTCGCCGACCGGTCCCGCGAGCTGATGAACGAGTTCGGGTGCGCGAAGTACGAGACGACGCGGGTGGACCGGCTGTCCGGCGGGACCCGGCAGAAGGTCAACCTGATCGCTGCCCTCCTGCACCAGCCCGACCTGCTGGTCCTCGACGAGCCCTACCAGGGCTTCGACTACGAGACCTACCAGCATTTCT
The DNA here is from genome assembly GCF_014207705.1 of Sphaerisporangium rubeum. Classification (NCBI taxonomy): domain Bacteria; kingdom Bacillati; phylum Actinomycetota; class Actinomycetes; order Streptosporangiales; family Streptosporangiaceae; genus Sphaerisporangium; species Sphaerisporangium rubeum. The sequence continues at coordinate 7,276,384 of NZ_JACHIU010000001.1, read as the reverse complement.
GGGCTTACACCGAGCGGTTCCGCACCGAGGGCGGGTCGGTGATCGTGGTCAGCCACATGCACACCGAGCTCGCCCGCTTCGACGCCATGCTCGACCTCGCCGCAGGTCAGGTCACCGCCAGTGGCCGCCGCGCCGGGGACGTCCTGATCTGACCCGGGAGGAACGATGACCGTGCGGCTCGAATCCGCTGCTTCCGACACGGTGCGCGACACGCGCCCGTACCGGGCCACCAGGACCGCCACCCGCATGTCGGTGCTGGAACTGCTCCGCCGCTGGCCCTCCATGCTGTTCATGATCTTCATGCCCGCGTCCTACTTCCTGGTCAGCTACCTGACCAGCGACGCGGTCACCGTCGTGCCCGCCAAGGTGTACGACGGGGCCGCGCAGACGGTCGCCCAGGTGCTGGACCGGGACTTCAAGGCGCTCTACCTGGCGGTGCTGGGCATCAGTGTGACCGCCTCGTTCGCCGCCATGACGGTCGTGCGGCCGGGCATGACCGCGCTGCGCAGGCTCCGGCTGGTCGGCTACCGAGCGCACCACCTGCTCAGCGCCCGCCTGTACGTCCTGCTCATCATCACGGCCGTGTCGACGGCCGTCTTCATGGTGATCTTCGTGCCGCTCGTCACCCTCAGGTCCGTGGCGCTCGCCGGGGCCGCACTGCTGCTCGTCGGCCTGGTCGGCGTCGCGCTCGGCACGCTCGTCGGGCTGCTGGTCCCGCGCGAGTTCGAGGCGTCCATGCTGCTCGTCGCGGCGGCCGGGGTGCAGATGGCCCTCGGCCGGGCCGGCGCCGACGCCGAGCGCTTCCTGCCGTACTGGCCCGGCATCGAGGCGCTGAAGTCGGCCGCGTTCGTCCCCGGCGCCGACGTCACCCGGTTCCTCGGCCTCGGTGCGCTCTACGCCATGGTCCTGTTCGGCCTGTCCTACATCGTCTGGAACCGCCGCACGCGCCTGTGGCGGCGGTAGCAAGGGAAGAGGCGCCATGCAAACCACGCAAACCGGTATGAGCTGGCTCAAGGACTATATGCAGACCGCCAAGTCGGGCGAGCTGGCCGCTCCGCCCTCCGCCTGGTGGATCGTGACCCGGGCCTGCAACCTGAAGTGCTACTACTGCTTCGCGGACGCCCGCAAGCGCGACCCCGACGAGCTGGACACCGACCAGGCCAAGGCCGTGCTCGACGACTTCGCCGACAGCGGCGTGATGTTCGTGACCTTCCTCGGCGGAGAGCCGCTGACCAGGAAGGACATCTACCAGCTCGTCGACTACTCCACCGACCTCGGCATCTACACCGCCCTGCTCACCAACGGGCTCAACGTCCGGCCCGAGAAGGTCGACCGGCTGGTCGACGGCGGCCTCGAGATGATCGGCGTCTCCATCGACAGCAAGGACGAGGCCGTCCACGACGCCGTCCGCGGCGTCAAGGGCTCGCTGGCCGGCGCCAGGGGCACGATCAGGCACGCCATCAAGCGCGGCCTGCGCACCAGCGTCCGCATCGTCGTCAGCGAGGACAGCTACCCCGCGATTCCCGACCTGTTCCGCTGGGCCATCGACGAGGGGGTCGAGGAACTGATCCTGCTGCCGATCTTCATGGTCGGCCGCGCCGCCGGCGGCGCCGAGGACCGGCGGGCCGACCTCATCGGCAAACAGCTCTTCATGAGCACACTGGAGCGCCTGCGCGACATCGGCGCGCCGCTCGGCATCAGCGTCCCCACCCAGACCCGGCTCGCCTGCCCCCAGGGCATCGAACTGCGCGCACCCGACGACGACCTGCACCACGCCGGGCACGCGGTGGGCTTCGAGCAGAGCGCCGGCTGCAAGGTCGGCCGGTTCATGGTCAGCGTGCAGCCCAACGGCGACGTGTTCTCCTGCCCCTTCGTCCACGCGAAGATCGGCAGCCTGCGCGAGCAGAGCATCACCGACATCTGGCAGGCCCCGCTCCTGCGCAAGGCGCGCGGCGAGGACATGGGCTGCCTGGCACGCTCGATCATCCACACCGGCCGGGCCGACGTGACCGACCCCACCTATGTGCGGCCCGCCGCCGAGATGCTCGCCGAGCTGCCCGACCTCCCGGCCGCGGCGGCGGCCGAACCCCTACCCGCCGCCGACCAGCCCTTCTTCCCCGTGGACGGGCTCTCCCTGGCGTCCTACAAGGCCCGCGCGGTCACCACCGCACCGGCGAGGAGCTGACGATGCGAGACACCATGACCGTGCACGAGGCCGTGGCCGAGCTGCGCGAGATGCTCGCCGCGAGCGACGGCAACCCCACGATCGCCGACCGGCTGGCCCGCGGGTCGCTCAGCGTGCTGTACGAGTTCCAGGGCCCGGACGGCGCGGTCGAGCCGTACGTCATGCGGGTGCGGCGCGACCTGCGCGAGGTCGCGGCCGGCGCGGTCCCGTACGACCAGGCGGACATCGTGATCAGGACCGAGCCGCTCACCCTGCACCGCCTCACCAGCGGCGAGCTGGGCGGGCGCGAGGCCATCGTCAGCGGCCGCCTGGACATCCGCAAGGCGCCCTCCATGCCGAAACTGCTGTTCATGCGCTCGCTGTTCAACAGCTACAAGAAGACCCGCCTGCGCGCCGGCCCGCCGTCGGAGTGCGCGGTCGAGGCGAGCACCGAGCCCGCGCCGTGACGACGACCCTGTCGGTCGGCGCGGGCATCGCCAAGGCCGCCGAGGGCCTGTTCGCGCGGCAGCGTCCGGACGGGTCGTGGGAAGGGTTCCTCCCCTCCTCGGCCGTCTCCACCGGGTCGGTGATCATCGCTCTGCGAGTGGCCGACCCGGACGCCTCCCGCGAACTCGTGGCGGCCGGCGCTTCCTGGCTGCGCAGCCATCAGCTCGCCGACGGCGGCTGGGGTGACACCCCCGAGGCACCCGCGAGCCTCAACGCCACCGCCATCGCCGTCGCCGCACTCCGCCTCACCGACGCGGCGGCGAGCGAGGAGGCGGTGGCCGCCGGGCTGGCCCGGATCGAAGGGTTCGGCGGGTGGGACGCGGTCGCCGACCGGCGTCGGTGCACGCTCAAGGCCGTCTGCGAGCAGTACCTGGCGCTGGCCGGCCTGTACCCGGCCGAGCGGGTGGGCCGCATGCCGTTCGAGCTGGCCCTGGCCTCGTCGTGGCTGCGGAGGAAACTGTCCTTCACCGTGCCCGGCCTGATGTCCTGGGGTGTCATGCAGTCGCGCACCCAGCGCTTCGGGCCGCTGCGCCGTGCCGTCAACCGGCTCGCCGAGCCTCGCGCGCTGGACTACCTTGCGGACCTGCACGACCACGAGGGCCCGGACGGCGCCGTCGAGGAGTCCGCGCTGATGGCGTCGGTCGTCTGCCTGGGCCTCGCCTCGGCCGGCGCCGCCCCCGGCATCGTCGCCGACTACCTGCGCTACCTGCGCGGCACCGTCCGGCCCGACGGAGCCTGGCCCGTCGACCGCGACATCGAGTTCTCGGTCAGCATGTACCTCACCCACGGACTGGTCGACGCCGGCTTCGGCGACGACCCGCGGCTTCGGCGCACCGGCGAGTGGATCAGGGCGAGCCAGCGCAGCCGCCCGTTCGCACCCACCGGTTGCCCGGCCGGCGGCTGGGGCTGGTCCCTGCCCTCGGGCTGGCCGGACACCGACGACACCTCCTGCGCGGTGGCGTCGCTGGCCGCACTGGGTGCGGGTGCCGACGACTCCAGCCTGCGGCGCGGTACGGCCTGGCTGCTCACCATGCAGAACAGCGACGGCTCCTGGGGGTGCTTCGCCAGGAACGCCAAGGTCAGCATGGACGCGCCGTGCTCGGTCATGACCTCCCACGCCGTCCTCGCGCTGCACGCCGCCGCAGGCCCACCGCCGGCCCACGGCCTCGGTGACGACTTCGCGGCGCCGCTGGCGCGCGCCGTTCGCTGGTTCGGCAAGGCGCAGCGGGCCGACGGGTCGTACCCCTGCATCTGGTTCCGCGACAGCACCGCCGGCACCGCCCGCGTCCTGGACGCGCTCGGCCGGCTGGGCCTCGGCGGCACGCCGACCGCCACCCGCGCACTGACCTGGCTGCTCGGCCACCAGCGGAGCGACGGCGGCTGGGGCGACGGCGGATCGCAGCCGTCCTCGGCCGAGGAGACCGCGTGGGCCGTCCTCGGCCTGGTCAGCGCAGGGCACGCCGACCACCCCGCCACCGGCGCCGGCGTGCGGTGGCTCCTCGACCACCAGCGAGCCGACGGCCTGTGGGACGCCACCCGCCTCGGGGTGTACTTCCTCGGGCTCACCTACTGGTGCGACCACATCGCCGACGGCTACGCGCTGCAGGCACTGGGCCGCTACCGGGCTGCCACGAAGGAGTGAGCGACCGATGCCGGACTACGACGTCATCGTCTGCGGCGGGGGGATCGGCGGCCTGACCCTCGCCCGCGCCCTCGGGCGGCAGGGACGCCGAGTGCTCGTGCTGGAGAAACAACGGCACGTGCCGCAGGTGCACAAGGGCGAACTCCTCCAGCCCCGGTCCCTGCACATCCTCGGCACGCTGGGAGCCCTCGACGGGCTGCGCGCCGCGGGAGCCCTGACCGCCGAGCGGCTGAGCTGCCGTACCGAGAAGGGCGAGGAGATCGGCGCGCTGGACTATCGGGGCCTCGACGACCCGTACCGGTACTGCCTGGTGCACACCTACGCCGCCATCAAGGGCACGGTGACCGCCGGACTCGACGCCGAGGTACGGTACGGCGCGCGTGCCGACGAACTGCTCCGCGACGGCTCCGGGCGGGTACGCGGGGTCGCCGTCGTGGCGGGCCGGGAGCGCGAGGAGGTCACCGCCGCGCTCGTCGTGGCCTGCGACGGGTCGGGGTCCCGGCTGCGCACCCAGGCCGGCATCGAGGTGCGACGCACGTCGTACGGGCATCAGCTCGTCGGCTACGACCTCGCCGACCCCGGGCTCGGCCCGGACATCGCCGCGCACCTGACCCGGGACGGGCTGCGCCTGCTGTTCCCCATGCCCGCCGGCCGTGCCCGGCTGTACGCCCAGGTCCCCGCCGGAGGGGTACGCCGGCCCGAGCTGGCCGCCTGGACCGACGACATGCTCCGCCGGGTCCCCGCGCTCGCCGAGGTGGCGGAGCCGCTGCGTGCGAGCGCGCACGACGCTCAAGTGGTGGCGGCCTACCGGTACAACGCGACCCGCTGGGTGACGCCGGGCTTCGCGCTGACCGGCGACGCCGCCCACTGCGTTCACCCCATGGCCGGGCAGGGCATGAACGCCGCCATCGCCGACGCCTGGACGCTCGCCGAGAACCTCACCGGCGCCGGGGAACTCACGCAGGAGTCGGTGGACGCCGCGCTCGGCCGCTACGACGCGATCCGGCGGCCGGCCATCGACTACGTCTCCCGGCTCAGCCACAACCTGGCGATGCTCTTCACCGACACCTCCTGGCGCATGCGCGTCGTCGGCCGGCACATGCTGCGCCGCAACCAGGACAACCACCGGCTCCAGACGATCATCACCTACAACATGTCCGGCCTCGGCGTGCGCCGCTTCACCTTGCGGGACAGATTCGTCCAGTTCGGCCTGCTGCACGACCGTGAGGAGGCCCCGACCTATGCCTGAAATCCTCGAAGAGGACGTCCGCACCGGGGGCGCCTCCGTCCGGTTCCGCTCGCCGCGCGTCTGTGAGGAGCCCGTGATCCATGTCTGAGGTGCTGCAACAAGAACCACGCGTGGTCGACCGGCGACCGACGGGCCCGCTGGTGATGGCCGGGCTGGTGTGCGGGCCCATCGCGTCCATGGTCGATTCCAACGCGGTCAACGTCGCGGTGTCGGAGATCGGGCAGGAGCTGAACGCGCCGCTCGCCACCGTCGGCTGGATCGTCAGCGCGTACCTGCTCGGCATCGGCGTCTGCCTTCCCGCCACCGCGTGGCTCGCCCGCCGGATCGGCAACCGGCGGCTCTACATGATCGCGCTCGCCGCCTTCGCGCTGTCCTCGGCCGCCTGCGGGCTCGCGCCCGGGATCGAGGCGTTGATAGCCCTGCGCGCGGTGCAGGGGTTCGCCAGCGCTCCGCTCATCCCCCTCGCGCTGACCCTGCTGTTCGGCGGCGAGCGTGAACGGGGGGCGCGTCCCCCGATGGTGGCCGGTCTGCTGTTCTTCCTCGCCCCCGCGCTCGGCCCCACCGTCGGCGGGCTGCTCGTCGCAGCCGGCGGATGGCGGCTCATCTTCCTGATCAACGTGCCGCTCGTGGCGTTCGGCCTGCTCGGCGTGAGCCGGCTCACCGCCGACCCACCCCGCACCGACGCCGACCGCGGACCGCTCGACCTGGTCGGGCTGGCGCTGCTGGCCCTCGGCGCCACGGCGGCCATCTACGGCGCCTCGCTCATCACCAGCGGCACCCGATGGGGCTCGGTGCCCGCGGTGGCCGGTCTCGCGCTGCTCGGCGGGTACGTCCTGCACGCCCGCCGTACCAGCCACCCCGCCCTCGCCCTCGGCCTGCTGTCGACACTCGGGAGTCGCGTCGCCGTGCTGGTCTCGGTGGTGGCCTCAATCGTGCTCTTCGCCGTGATGTTCCTGATCCCGGTCTTCCTGCTGCGGGAGCAGGGCCTGTCCCCGGTGGCCGCCGGGCTGGTCCTGCTGCCCCAGGGCATCGCCATGGGTGTGTGCACGGGCCTCGGGGAGAAGCTCGCCGCGGCCCGTGGCCTGCGCACCACCGTCGCCTGCGGGATGCTCCTGCTCGCCGCGGTCACCGGGTTGCTGCTTCTGGTCACCGCCACCACCCCGCCCTGGCTGCTCGCCGCGCTGCTGGCCGGACGCGGCGTGGCGCTCGGGCTCACCCTGCAGCCCATCATCATGGGCATGATGAACGGCCTGAGCAAGGAGGACATGGCCGACGGCACCACGGTGTTCAACGTCGCCCAGCGCGTCGGAGGCTCCCTCGGCATCGCCGGGATCGCCGCCTTCTACGAGGCCAGAGCGCCGCACGGCGACGCGTTCCACGAAACCGTCCTGCTCCTCGTAGCCCTCTCCCTCGCCGGCCTGGCCCTCACCCCCGTCCTCAGCCGCCCCACCGCCTCCTCCGGGTGAACCCCCTCAGTTCGTCCATGGTGCCTGCCCATGGCTGGTTCCCTGTTCATGGCCGGGGCGGCCCTCAGGCCGCCCCGGGCCGGTGATGAGTCAGACGGGGTCGATCGCGAGGTCGGTGACCTGGTCGTCCTTGATGCCGAACACGAACGCGAAGGACAGAGGCCCGCCGGGGAACTCACCGTCCCCGGAGGCCACCAGACGGTCGCCCGCGAACGAGGTCGGCGTGATCACGATCTTGGGGTTGATCAGGTGCCCCTGGATCCACTCGCGGATCTCGGCCTCGCCGACGTAGGTCGTCCCGTCATCGCGCACGGTGGCCCCGTCGCCGAAGACCGCGGCCAGCGCGTTCGTGTCGTGCGCGTTGGTGGCCGCGATGAAGTTCTCGACGGCCTTGGGAAGGGTGATGTCGTCCATTTCTGCTCTCCGGTCTTCTCGGGTGCCGGGACGCGGGTGCGTCCTGGCACGCATATTGGTGAAGGCTTCGTCGGGTCGGTTGTGTGGTGACTCAATCCGCCTCACGTTCTGGCGACAGGCTCAGAAGTCCGCACCGCGCGAGAGCTTTTCGTTCGCGCGCAGCTCCGCGAGTGCGTTCTCGTGCATCGCGACAACGACGTCGTAGCCGGAGTTGCCGAGCACGATCCGTTGCGGCGGAACGGGTGCGTTCATCGCGCTGATCACGGCCTGCACTCCGCGTTCAGGGTCACCCTCTTGCTTGCCGTTGTGTTCCACGAACGCCGCCTTGACGCCCTCGATCAGCGGCACGTAGGCGTCGACGGTCTCGTTGACGGGCTCGTTCCGGAAGCCGGCGAAAGCCTTGGTACGGAACGCTCCAGGCTCTACGACGAGCACGCGCACACCGAACGGCTCAACTTCATGGCGCAGTGTCTCCGACAGTCCTTCGAGCGCGAACTTCGCCGCTGAGTAGTAGCCGAACCCCTGTGCGCCGACGAGGCCTGCCACCGACGACATGTTCACGATCCAGCCGTCGCCGCGTGCCCGCATACCAGGCAGGACCGCGCGTATCACCTCGACCACGGCGAACAGATTGAGGTCGAACGTGCGGCGGATCGTCTCGTCGGGGGCCCCCTCGACCGAGCCGAACCAGCCACGGCCCGCGTTGTTGACGAGCACGTCGATCCCGCCGAACCGCTCCTCTGCCGTCTTGACCGCTGCGCGCACCTGCTCGGCATCGGTGACATCGAGCTGGAGAACCAGCACACGGTCACCGTACGGTTCAGCCCATTCCCGCAGTTCAGAGGGCCGACGTGCTGTCACCACCACCTGATCGCCCTGTTTCAGTGCGGCCTCGGCATAGACCAGGCCGAACCCTCCGGGTGTCCCGCCGGTGACGAACCAAGTCCTCATGGACTTCTCCTCTCGCTATAGCGAGCAATGTAGCGCTATATGGAGTAATGTAGCAACATGCAGAACGCACGGGATCGACTCCTGCTCGCCGCGGCGGAGTTGCTTGAGGGCGGCGGCGCGGTGTCCACGAGGGCGGTGTGCGAACGCGCCGGGGTGCAGGCCCCGACGCTGTACCACCACTTCGGCAGCAAGCAGGGCCTGATCGACGCCGTGGTGAACCACGGCTTCACCCAGTACACGGCGGTCGAGAGCTCTGGCGACCCGCTGGACGACCTGCGCGAGGGCTGGGACAGACACGTGCGGTTCGGGCTGGAGCACCCGTCGTTCTACGGGCTGCTTTACGGCCGCGCCGAGCCGGGAAAGCCCTGCGCCGTCACCGCTCCCGCGCACGCCGCGTTGCGCGAGCGGTTGACCGCCGCCGCCGCTCAGGGCCTGCTCAAGGTGCCGGCGGACGAAGCCGCCGAACAGGTGCTCGCCGCCAACGTCGGCATCACGCTCACCTTGATCAGCCAGCCGGAGCCGGACTTCAGGCTGTCCGGACGCGTCCGCGAGGCCGCGCTGGCCGGGGTCCTGCACACGCACTCCGCCGACGCCCCCGCGACCCGTGCGAGCGCCGCACTGACGTTGCGCGCGCTGGTCGGCGACGACCCGGGCGACCTCACCCCTGGCGAACGCGCGCTGCTCGGCGAGCTGCTGGACCGCCTGGCCCGCTAGAACACGCGGTGTTCCTCAGAGGGGCCGCACGACCTCGTCGCTCTGGACGCGCGGCCCCGCCCGGATGTGCCGCTGCTTGGTGTGAAGTGTCAGACAGTTGGCGCGCTTGACAGGCAGCCGAATGGCTGCATAAATAAAGGGCAGCCGAATGGCTGCCTATCCACGGGGAGCGGCATGGACGAGGTGTTCAAGGCGTTGGCCGATCCGAGTCGGCGTGCGTTGCTCGACTCGCTCAATGGTCGTAATGGGCAGACGTTGCGGGAGTTGTGCGCCGGGCTCGACATGGCCAGGCAGTCGGTCAGTAAGCACCTCGCGGTGCTGGAGGAGGCCGGGCTGGTCGCCACTGTGCGGCGGGGGCGGGAGAAGTTGCATTACCTCAACGCGGCGCCTGTGCACGAGATCGCTCACCGGTGGATCAGTCGTTACGACCAGGCCAGGGTTCAAGTTCTGGCGGATCTGAAACTTGCTTTGGAGGAGACCTCGATGGACGCGCCTACCTTCGTCTACACCACCTATATCCGCACCACTCCGCAGAAGCTCTGGCAGGCGCTGACCGAGCCGGCCTTCACGCGTCGGTACTGGGCCACGGAGTTCGTCACGGACTGGGCCGCCGGGTCGCCGATGACCTGGGACAACCACGGCGTGCTGATCAGTGACCCGGAGCAGGTCGTGCTGGAGGCGGAGCCTTACCGCAGGCTCTCCTACACATGGCACGCCATCACTCCGGAGCTCGCCAAGCGGTTCGGGTGGGACGAGGAGGTCCTCGACCGGCTGTCGGGGGAGGCGCGTTCGAAGGTCACCTTCACGATCGAGGAGGCGGCGCAGGTGGTGAGGCTCACCGTCGTGCACGACCGGTTCGAGCCGGGGTCGAGTCTGGCCGAGATGGTCAGCCATGGCTGGCCGAATGTGTTGTCGAGCCTCAAGTCGCTGCTGGAGACGGGTGAGCCGTTGCCGGACGACGCCGATCAAGGCTGACGGCGTCGGTGAGCGGATGTGCCTGATCTTCCGGCGATGGCGACGTTGTCCGCCGTCGCTTGGAGGTCAGGTCGTTCGGCGTGGGTGCCGGGGGTGGGGCAAGCTGAGGACGTGAGTGGCGAGTTGTCTTTGGATGAGTTCGGGGGGCCGCGGGTTCAGGCCGGGCCTAATCCTCAGCATCTGCTGACGACGTTGCTGGGGGAGTATCTCGACTCCTCGGACGCCGATCTGCCGTCGGTGGCGGTGGTCGCGATGCTCGGGGAGTTCGGGATCAGTGAGGCCAGTGCGCGGGCCGCGTTGTCCCGGCTGACCAAGCGGGGGTTGATCGCGGTGCGGGGGGACGCGCGGCCGCCGGTTTATCACCTCACGCCTCAGGCGATCGCCAAGCATCGGTGGCGGATGGATCAGTTCCTGGGGTTCGGGGCCCGGCCGCCGCGGTGGACCGGTGAGTGGGTGACGGTTTCGTTCTCGGTGCCTCAGGCGGGGCAGAGGTCGCGGCACGCGGTGCGGAAGGCACTTCTGGGGCTGCGGTTCGCGCGGCTGTACGACAGTGTGTGGATCAGGCCGGGGTCGGATGCCGGAGCGGTGAGCAAGGCGATGCGCGACGTTCTGGACGGGGTCGACGGGGGTCGGTGGTCGGTGATGCACACGCGGTTCGACGAGGAGGCGGGGCCGCACGGTCCGGCGGCGGCCTACGATCTGGTGGGCCTTGCCGCGGCTTATGAGGCTTTCATCGCGCGGTACTCGGATCTGCGGGTGGCGGTGCGCGAGGGGGAGGTCGATGCGGCGGGAGCGCTGGTGGCGCGGACCTCGGTCATGGATTCCTGGCGGAAGTTCCCGGACATCGACCCGGATCTGCCTGAGCATCTGCTGCCGGCGCCGTGGCCCCGCGCGGCCGCCAGGGAGCTCATGCTGGAGGTTCATTCCGCTCTCGGCTCGCTCGCCGAGGCGCGGCTCATCGAGGTCGCGACGCCGTACTGGCCGGACGCCGGGTCATGGATCACGCATTTCCATGCGTCGGAGTACGGCGTTTCCACCCCGGCCGGCCGGGGTGATCAGGGGAAAGTTTCACCCGCTCGTACGGCCGCCGGGCCGCGGGGGTGCGGGTCGTGAGCCTGCGGCGTGCCGGGGTCGCGGCCGGTCGCCGCTTGGGTGACCTTGTGGGGGAGAAGCGCCGGTCAGGTGGTGTGAGCTGCGCGGGAGCGGCACGTGCCGGTTCGTCTTCCCCGTGCGGCGCCAAGGGGTTCCACAGGTTCGGGACCTGCCGCCTGAATGCGATCTCGTCGGACGTGCTTCTTGTCGGCGCGTGCGCCGTTCGGTATTGATTGACACTTTTTGTGACCGCAGTGATAGTAACTGCACGTTGCTCTCATCGGCTCCTTCCACCGGAGACGAGCGCAACTCGCAGTCGATGGTTCGCCATGTCGGTCCCCGGATCCGGCCGGCGCCGGCCGGCCTGGTGGTTGTGCCGTGTCGGGCTCGGTCGGCGTGCGCCTCGCACGTCAGATCCGACATAGAGCGCTGTCGTGACACCTTCGGAGGGCGAATTGAGAAGACGCTCCATCATCGCCGCGCTGGCGGCTGTGGTCGCGCCGGTCTGCGCCGGACTAGTGGCGCTCACCGCGGTGCCGAGCGCCGCGGCGGTCGGCGGCTCGGGTCCCTACCCGGCTGATTATGAGACCTCCTCCGGCCTGCCCAATCACACCATTTTCCGGCCACAGACGCTTCCGTCGGAGAAGCTTCCCATCTTCGTGTGGGGCAACGGAGGCTGCTCGGCCAACGGGTTGTCGCAGCAGAACTTCCTCCGTGAGATCGCGTCGCACGGGTTCCTGGCCATCGCCAACGGCGGCCCGAACGCCTCAGGCTCGACGACGTCCCAGATGCTCACCCAGTCCATCGACTGGGCCGTGGCGGAGAACAGCCGTCAAGGCAGCAAGTACTTCGGCAAGCTGGAGACCGGCAAGATCGCCGTTGGTGGGTTCTCCTGTGGAGGGCTGGAGGCGTACGCCGTCTCCAACGACGCGCGTATCAGCACGACCATGATCTTCAGCAGTGGCCTGCTGAACGACGCCGACGACTACCAGTTGCGCCGGCTGACGAAGCCGATCGGCTACTTCATCGGCGGGACCAGTGACATCGCCTACCCGAACGCCATCGACGACTGGGGCAAGCTGCCGGCCACGCTGCCCGCGTTCATGGGGAACCTGAACGTCGGCCACGGCGGCACGTACGACCAGACCAACGGCGGCGAGTTCGGCCGGGTGGCGGTGCTGTGGCTGAAGTGGCGGCTGAAGGGCGACACGACGGCCGGCGCCAACTTCGTCGGCAACAACTGCGGGCTGTGTAACACCCAGTGGCAGATCCAGCGCAAGAACCTCACGCTGGACGGCGGTAACCCCACGCCGACGCCGACTCCCACCCCCACGCCGACTCCGACGCCGACCCCCACGCCGACTCCCACGCCGACTCCCACCGGCGGGACCGGGGGCTGCTCGGCGACCTACTCGGTCGAGAGCCAGTGGAACGGCGGATTCGTCGCCGCGATGAACGTCACCGCCGGCAACAGCGCGATCAACGGCTGGAGGCTGACCCTCAGACTGCCGTCCGGAGCCGTGATCACCTCGATGTGGAACGGCGTCAACACCGGCACCAGCGGCACCGTGACGGTCGCCAACCAGAGCTACAACGGACGGCTGGGGGCGGGACAGAGCACCAGCCTCGGCTTCCAGGGCAACGGAACCGGCGCCGGCGCCACCGTCACCTGCGCCGCCATCTGATCCTGACCCGCCTGGGGCAGGGGCTCACCACAACGGCGGGCCGGGACCGAGGTCCCGGCCCGCCGTGCTGCGTGGAGGCCCACTGGTGAACCTTGGCGACCGGAGCGAGGCGTCGGCTTGACAGTGCCTTGACTGCGTCGCGGAATACATACAACCATTGACATAGAGGTCCCACGGACGACAACTTCGCGAGGCGGGATGGAATTCCGGCTGCTTGGTGCTCTCGAGGTTGTGATCGATGGGCGGTCTCGAAGTATCGCGGCCTCTCGGCAAGAGACGGTTCTGGCGATGTTGCTGCTCGAAGCCGGCCGGGTCGTCCCCGTGAACCGGTTGCTTGAGGCGCTGTGGGACGAGGAGCCGCCTCGGACGGCCAGGACCCAGTTACAGATGATCATCTCGGGGCTGCGGCGGCTGCTGGAAGAGGGACGGGACGAGGCACTGATCTCCACGCGGCCACCCGGGTACGTGATCGAGGTGGCGGACGACGCGCTGGACATGACGCGCTTCGAGAAGCTGGTGGCCGTGGGGACGGCGGCGGCGGGTGACGGCCGGTTGCCGGACGCGGCCGGGCACTTCAGGTCGGCGTTGTCGTTGTGGCGGGGGCCCGCGCTCGCGGGGGTGGAGAGCCGGATCGTGAGTTCGGCGGCGACACGACTGAACGAGACGCGGCTGAGGATCCTCGAGGACTGCCTGGACATCGAGCTCCAGCTCGGACGGCATCGTGATGTCATCGCCGAGCTGGGGGAACTGGTCGCGGAGCATCCGCTGAGAGAGCGGATGCGCGCGCAGTTGATGATCGCTCTCTACCGTTCGGGACGGCAGGCCGAGGCGCTGGACACGTTCAGGGAGGGCAGGGAGATCCTGCTCGAGGAACTGGGGCTGGATCCGGGGAGCGAGCTCCGGCAGCTCGAACAGGCCATCCTGCTCGAAGACGACTCTCTCGAACTTCCGTCCGAGGTCAAGAGCCCGGCGGTGCAGGCCGGATGGACGGCGGCCGTGCCGGTGCCGCGGCAGTTGCCGGCGGCGGCGGAGCTGGTGGGTCGCGAGGACCTTCTCAATCGCGTCGTCTCGCTGTTGTCGCACGACGACGACACGCGGGGGGAGTCCCCGTCGGCGCCGGTCGTCGTGCTGACCGGCATCGGCGGGGTCGGGAAGACGGCGCTGGCGTTGCGCGCGGCGCACATCCTCAGGGAGGGCTATCCGAACGGGCAGTTGTTCGCGCCGTTCCACATGGAGGGAGGGCGGACGGAGGCTCCCGAACGGCTGCTGGAGAAGATCCTGCGTTCGTTCGGCGTGGCACCCGACATGATCCCCTCCGGTACGGAGGACCGGGCCGCGATGTACCGGAGCTGGGTCGCCGAACGCAGGATCCTGATCGTCATCGACGACGCCATGACGCTGAGCCAGGTGGCTCCGCTGCTGCCGGGAACGTCCACGTGCGCGGTGCTCATCACGACGCGGAACCGGTTGAACGGCCTGGTCAGCGCGTACCAGTTCGAGGTCGGCGCGCTTGACGAGAGAGCCGGTGTGACGCTCGTGGCCGAGGTGATCGGCGCGGACCGCGCCGGTGTCGAGACCGATTCGGTCCGCACCCTGGTGGAGCTGTGCGACCGGTTGCCGCTGGCGCTCAACATCGCCGCGGCGAAGCTGGCGGCGCGGCCGCACTGGCGGGTCGGTCACCTGGTGCGCAGGCTCAGGGACGAGCGGCAGCGGCTGGACGAGCTGGACATCAACGGTGTGAACATCCGCGCGACGTTGTCGTTCTCCTTCGACGGCCTGGACGACGACCGCCGGCGGCTGTTCATGAGGCTGGGACAGCTCGGACAGGTCGGTTTCGCCTCCTGGGTGGCGGCGCCGTTGCTCGACTGCGACGTCCATCACGCGGAGAACCTGCTGGAGAGCCTGGTCGACGCACGGCTGGTGGAGGCCAGGCTCGACGAGGACGGAATGGTCCGCTACCACCTCCACGATCTGGTGCGGATCTTCGCCTTGGAACGGCTGGCGGAGGAGGAGTCCACGGGGGAACGCGTCGCGTCGCTGCGCAGACTCATCGGATGCTGGCTGTTCCTCGCCGCGGAGGCCCATCGGCGTGAGTACGGCGGCGACTACTGCGTCCTGCATGGCGACGCGGAGTTGTGGCCGTTGCCCTCGACCACCGCGGACGTCCTGCTGGCCGAGCCGCTCGACTGGTTGAGGGTCGAGCACACGGCGCTGGTGAGCGCGGTGTTCCGTGCCGGTCAGGCCGGGCTCGACGAACTGTGCTGGGACCTGGCCATCACGTCGGTCACGCTGTTCGAGGCGGGTTCCCATGTGGACGACTGGCGGGAAACCCATGAGTGCGCGCTCGCCGCGGTCCGGGCCGCCGGCAACCGCCGTGGCGAGGCCGCCATGTTGTATTCGCTCGGCACGTTGGCCCTGAGAGGACGGCTGAAGGACGCGTCGCGGTGCCTGACGCAGGCGCTGCGGCTGTTCGAGGAGCTGGGGGACGCGCACGGCAGGGCCTTGTCCCTCGGCGGGCTGGCGTTCGTCGACCGCCTGGAGGGGCGGTACGACCTCGCGATGCGGCGTCACGAGCAGGCGCTCACCGACTTCCAGAGGGCCGGCGACCCGGTCGGCGAGGCGCACATGCTGCTCGAGATGGCCAAGATCCACAAGGATCGCCGGGGGTTCGACCTGGCGGGTGCGTGTCTGCACAAGGCGCTCGTCAGGTGCAGGAGGGCCGGCTCACGGCGGGTCCAGGCCCAGGTGGAGTACGAGCTGGCGGAGTTGTACCTGCTGAGGGACCAGATGGAGGACGCGATCGAGGCGTTCAAGTCCGTCGAGGTGACGGCCAACATGGTCGGCGACATCGTCGGTCAGGCGTACGCACTGCTCGGTGTGGGTGTCGCGCGGATCAGGCAGGAGGCCTTCGCTCAGGCGAAGGCCGACCTCGACGCGGCGTACGCGCTGGCCGGACGGACGGGGGATCTGCTCGTCCGCGGCCGGGTGCTGCTCGGCCTCGGCGAACTCGACTTCGCGCAGGGCCGGCCCGGTGCGGCGCTGTCGAGACTGGAGGAGGCACGCGGCGCGCTGGAGGCTCTCGGCTCCGCGGCGGTGTGGCAGGCCCGCGTGCTGGACCTCGCCGGCCGGGTCCACGAGGCGGCCGGCCGTGCCGAGGCCGCGAAGGATTCGTGGCGCGCGGCCAGGGAACTGGCGGCCGGCATCGACCTGGTGCTGGCGGAGCACATCGGCGCGGCTCTCACCAGGCTGGACGCGGAGCCGCCGCCGGACGACCGGGACTGACGGGAGCGGTCAGGGCTGGAGGCGGTCAGCCCCACGGCGGACCCGACGGCTGCTCGGGATCCGCGACACCCCACGGCGGACCGGCCGGCTCCTGCTCACCGGCGACACCCCACGGCGGGCCGTCGAGCTGGATCATCGCGGTGACCGTGGTGGTCTCGGCACCGGCCGGCGACGAGGCGGCCCAGCCGCCGGCGAGCGCCAGGAGGACGGCCGCGATGCCGAGGTGATGCCGGATGGTGGTGCCGGTCATTTGGTTACCTCCCTGACGTCCGCCGCCTGTCGCGGGGATCCGCCGGACCCTTCGGCCGGGGTCCGTCTCGTGATGTCAACTGAACGCTCAGCCCCCAAACGATGGCTATCACTGCGGTAAGCGACACCTCAATGAGATGGCGTGGCATCGCCGTTTTGCGCGGTGATAGCGCGGTGATAGCGGCGGCGGAAAACGTGAGCGCCACGCGCCGGTTCCACCGCACGACGGCAGCCGGTGCGAGCCATTCCGCGGTGCAAACGCTGCCCGGCCTGGAGGAGCCTTGAGCATAACGATGAAGGTCGTCGACTGCGCGCAGGGCCGTCCGGTCGACGGAGTCGCGGCCCGGTTGCAGGCCAGGTCGGAAGGGGTGTGGGAGCGG
Source organism: Sphaerisporangium rubeum (assembly GCF_014207705.1). NCBI lineage: Bacteria > Bacillati > Actinomycetota > Actinomycetes > Streptosporangiales > Streptosporangiaceae > Sphaerisporangium > Sphaerisporangium rubeum. Next base: position 7,259,614 of record NZ_JACHIU010000001.1, on the reverse strand, counting down.
CCGGCCACGGGACGTACGGACGCGAGCGGTTGCCTGCGCTTCTGGCGGCCGCCGCCTCCCGCCGTCCGCGGGGTTTTCCGGATCGTCGTCGACATCGACTCCTACTACGCGTCGTTCGGAATACTCCCCGTTTTCCCGCAGATCTCCACGTGTTTCAGGGTCGTGAATCCCGACGAACCACTGCATTTCATGGTGCTGGTGACGCCGTACTCACACACGATCGTGCATGGAACCGACCAGAAAGGGTGAGAAAGATGCGCCGTATACACCGCACCTCGCTCAGGCGGCCCGGAACGGCCCCGGAACTCGACCTCCGTACGCCGTCCGGCCGGCCGCTGCCGCACTGACGGCGCAGGAGAGGCGAACCATGAACGACGGATTCGGGGAACTTCTGCGTCACTGCCGCACCAGACGGGGCATCACGCAGCGGCAGCTCGCCGATCTGGCGACGGTCAGTGTGCGGGCCATCCGTGACATCGAACTGGGCCGGGTGTCCAGGCCGAGACCGGGGACGGTCGAGTTGATCGCCGACGGGCTCGGCCTCACCGGACGGAGCAGGGAGCACTTCGCGGCGGCGGGACGCGCCGCGCCGGTGTGCGCGCCGCGGTCCGCGGAAGGGTGGACGGTCCCACCGGCGTCGTGGGACGAACTCGTGGGCCGCGAGTCCGAGTCGGCCGTGCTCGTGGACCTGCTCACCAGAGGAGAACAGCGTCTGGTGACGATCACCGGCCTCCCGATGGCCGGCAAGACCAGGACGGCGATCGAGGTGGCCAACCTGCTGGACGCGGCCGGTGATCTGCCGGTGCGATGGCGGTCCGCGCGCCGGGGACCGCCTGAGGGGACACAGGAGGAGGACATGCGGGCCGGGTCCGGCGAGTTCGGCGGCCTCGCCGGGGAGCACGCCGCGCAGGACGAGCCGGCGCTGCTCGTCCTCGACGGTTACGAGCCCTCGCCGTCGCGTCTCGCCGCGCTCGTGGCACTGCTCCACGACTACCGGCGGCTACGCGTCCTCATCACGTCACGGACCTCCTTCGACGTTCCCGGCGAGACCGTGTTCCCCTTGAGGCCGCTCGGTGTCCCGGAACGCGGGACCTGCCATGACGCCGTCCCCGCCGTCCGCCTCCTGACCCGCCACGTGCGCCAGGTCCGTCCCGATCTCCGGCTGGACGCCGCGAACGCGCGGGTCACGGCGGAGTTGTGCCGGCTGCTGGACGGCCTGCCCGCGCCGATCGAGGCGGCGGCGGCCTGGCTGCTGGTGTACGACCCCGGGTCACTGCTGAGGCGGATCCAGGCGGATCCGCTGAGCTTCCAGTCGGGGCCCTGCGGCGACGCCGACATCCGCCGGCTTCTCACGGACGTGCTGGACGCACTGGACCCGGCCGAGACCGCGCTGCTCGACCGGCTCGCCAGGCTCGACAGGGGCTGGTCGGTGGAGGAGGCCGTCGCGATGACCGGCCTGCCGGTGGTGAGGTGCGCGCTCCTGGTACGGCGGTTGCTCGTCCGCGGTGTCGTGCGGCCGGTGACCGAGGACGGCGCGCGGTTCGAGGTGCTCGGGCTGGTACGGCTGCTGAGCGCGGAGAGGTCGCGCGCGGGGACCGCTCCGCTCGGCGTGGCCGTCTCCTCGCGCCACCGCGGCCTCCCGGAGCGGCCGCGCCGGCTCGCGGGGTCAGCGGACGCGCGGCGATGAGCGGCTACGGCACGGCGTTCTGGCGCCTGTTGATCTCCTCGGGGGTCTCCAACGTGGCGGACGGCATCGGCCGGACGGTTCTGCCGTTGCTCGCCACCACGCTGACCCGCGACCCCTTGGCGATCTCCGCGCTGACGACGCTGGCGTTCCTGCCGTGGCTGCTGTGCGCGCTGCCGGTCGGCGCGCTCGTCGACCGGCACGACCGCAAGACGGCGCTGGTCACCGCCACCCTGTTCCGGGGAGCGGCCTTCGGCGTGCTGGCGGTCGGCAGCGCGGTGGGGTGGACGCACATCGCGGTGCTGTACGTCGCGGTGTTCGCCGTGGGTGTCGCGGAGACCGTCTACGACAGCGCGGGACGTGCGATGCTCCCCATGGTGGTGCGCCGCGACCAGCTCGAACGCGGCAACAGCATGTTGTCGACCGCGGAGATCGGCGGCCAGTCCTATGTCGGCGCTCCCGTCGGCGCCGTGCTGTTCGGCGTCTTCGTGGCCGCGCCGCTGTTCGCGAACGCTCTGGCGTTCGCGCTGGCCGCGGCGCTGATGGTGACGGTCGGCGGTGCCTTCAGGCCGCCGGGAGAACGGCGCGCGGCGATCGGGTCCGACATCCGCGCGGGTGTGCGCTGGCTCGCCTCACACCGGTTCCTGCGGGGGCTCACGCTCGCCAACGCCGTCACGTCCGCCGCGCAGAGCATGGCGAACGCCGTGCTCGTCCTTTTCGCGCTCGACGTGCTGCGCGTCCCGGAGGGAGGCTACGGGTTCATCCTCGCCGTCGTCGGCGTCGGCGGTCTGGCCGGTGGGTTGCTGGCGCCGGTGCTGAGCGCGCGCCTCGGCCGCGCCGGGACCCTGGCGCTGGTCTCGCTGACGTTCCCCTTGGCGCTGGCCGGCATGGGTCTCACCGGCAACGCGTTTCTCGCCACCGCTCTTTACGGACTGGCCGCGCTGCTGGTGATGACCGGCAACGTTCTCACCATGGCGCTGCGGCAGACATTGATACCCGAGCAGTTGTTCGGCCGCGTGCAAGGCGCGTACAGAACCCTCGTCTGGGGGGGAATCCCGCTCGGCGCACTGGCAGGCGGCGCGCTGGCCGCGACGGCCGGAATTCCCGTGGTCTTCGTCGTGTCCGGCCTTGTCTCGCTGGTCGCAGGCGCGTGGACGTGCCATTTGCTGGCCCGTCACCATCGCGAGATAAACGTCGCCTGAAAACCTTCCGACCGGCCGTTGTTTTGTCGTGCCTGAAAACTGCCGCACTGAGAACTGCCGCACCGCGGTGAACTGCCGCTCAACTGCCTCTTCCAACCGCCGCCGGCCTGCCAGAGGCGCATTTACGCTCGTTTCATCGATTCCGCACGGGAGGCGAAATGAATCCGTTCGACAATGAGGATTCCCGCTATTTGGTCCTGGTCAACGATGAGGAACAACGCTCTTTGTGGCCCGAATCCATCGGTGTGCCGCAGGGGTGGCGCGTCGCACACGGGCCCGGCAGCCGCCAGAGCTGTCTCGACCACATCGACGCCGTGTGGACCGACATCCGTCCCAAGAGCTCCCGCACCGCCGGGAGGTAACGATGATCGATCAGGGCACCTCCGTCATCCGGCCGCTGCGCCGGTCGTCCGCCGGACGCGTCCTGGTGTGCCTCGGCTTCTGCGGCGGAGGCACCGGGCCGTACCGCGCGTGGGCCGGGTCGCTGCCGGAGGACACCGACCTGGCGCTGGTCTGCTACCCGGGTCGCGAGGGCCGCTTCGCCGAGCCGTTCGCGGCCTCGTGGGACGAACTGGCCGCCGACGCCACCGCCGCCGTGCGTACGGTCGCCGACCGGCCGTACGTCCTGTTCGGTCACAGCATGGGTGGCTGGATGGCGTTCGACGTGGCCACGCGGATCGAGCGGACGGGTGGGCCGGCCCCGGACCTGCTGATCGTCTCCTCGTGCAACGCACCCTCCCGAGGCGTGACGGACCGGGACAGGTTCCCGCGCATCGAGGACGGTGAGACCGAGCTGATGGCCTGGATGCGCACCACAGGCTCGCTTCCCGACTACGCGGCCGACGACCCCGATCTGCGGGAGATGGCGGTGGAGCTCATGCGGGCCGACATCCGGGTCCGCGACAGCTACCGGCCGCTGCCAGGCACGCGGACCGGCGCCGCCGTCCAGGTGCTCTACGGCGCCGACGACCCGGTGATCGATCCGGCGGTGGGGAACCAGTGGCGTGCCGTGGCGGGCCCCGAGTTCCACCTCGACCGGCTGCCCGGGGGCCACTTCTACACGCCGGACGTGTGGCGGACGCTCCCGGCCTCGTTCCGCACGGCCGCTTCCGCGCTGGAACGAACTCCCTGACTAGGAGAGACGATGACTACGCTGAACGACTCGCGGCCCGGGGTCACGTGCCTGCGCAGGCCCGGGGAACCGGTGGCGGTCGAGGTTCCGCCGCTGACCGGACTCGGCGACTGCCTGCGATGGCTGCGCCAGGAGCGCTCCGGCATCCGGCAGGCACTCGACGAGCACGGCGCGCTGTATCTCGCCGGCCTGCCGATCCACGACGCACAGGACTTCGCCGAGGTCAGGGACGTGCTCGTCGCCGAAAGAGCCTCCTACAAGGAGAAGGCGACGCCGCGCAGCGCGCTCGGCGACGACGTCTTCTCCTCCACCGACCTTCCCTCGTCCCAGGCCATCAGGCCGCACAACGAGAACAGCTACACGCTGACATTCCCCGGCGTGCTGATGTTCTGCTGCCTGACGGCGCCGCTCGCCGGCGGCGCCACCCCGGTCACGGACTGCCGGCGGGTACTCGCGAACCTGCCGCCGGAGCTGGTCGCGCGGTTCCGCGAACACGGGTGGCTGCTGAACCGCGTCTACTCCGAGCACATCTCGCTCGGCTGGCGCGCCGCGTTCGGTGCGGACTCGCGTGCGGAGGTCGCCGCCTACTGCGCCGCGCAGCGTGTGGGGCACCAGTGGCTCGACGACGACAGGCTGTTCACCACGCAGCTGCGTCCCGCGCTGATCCGCCATCCGCGGACCGGTGAGGAGGTGTGGTTCAACCACGTCGCCTTCTGGAACGAATGGTCCCTCGATCCCGACGTCAGGGACGTCCTGCTCGCGGAGTTCGGTCCCGACGGGCTGCCGTTCGCCACCGCGCTCGGCGACGGCAGCCGGCTCGGCGGCGCGGACGTGGCCGCGATCAACGACGCGTACGAGGCGGCGACGGTCCGCAGGGAGTGGTCCCGGGGAGACGTGCTGCTCGTGGACAACGTGCTCGCCGCGCACGGCAGGGACCCGTTCCGCGGGGACCGGAAGATCGTCGTGGCGATGGGTGAGCCGACCCCGGTGGAGACGTGCCGTCCGGCCGTCGTCCCGGCCGCGGGGCCGCCGCGATGACTGTCGAAGGAGTGAGGATGACGACTCGTGGAACGGCCGTGGCTCCGGACCTCATGGCGAGGTTCGCCGAGGCGGTCGCGGCCTTCCCTGCACGCACGGCGGTCATCGCCCCCGACGGCGAACTCACGTTCGCCGAGCTGGACGCCAGGGTGTCCCGCACGGCCGGGTCGCTGGCGGCCAGAGGCGCCGGTCCCGGTTCGCTGGTCGGGGTGCGGCTGCCGCGTGGCGCCGGACTGGTCGTGGCGCTGCTCGCCGTGTGGCGGGCCGGCGCGGCGTACCTGCCTCTTGACCCGGCCCAGCCGGACGCCAGGCTCCAGACGCTGATCGACGACGCCGCTCCGCGGTTCGTCGTCACCCCCGGCATGGACACGACCGGCATGGACACGACCGGCATGGACACGACCGGCATGGACACGACCGGCGGCGCCGGCCCCGGGGACACCGCCTACGTGATCTACACGTCGGGCTCCACGGGCCGTCCCAAAGGTGTGCAGGTCAGCCGGGGAGCCGTGGCGCACCTGGTGGACTCCCTGGAGGAGGCGGGTTTCTACGGCGAGGGCCACCGTGTCGTCGCGTGGAACGCCGCCGTCTCCTTCGACGCCTCGGTGCAGCAGTGGGCCCGTGTGTGCCGTGGCGACACGCTGGTTCTCATCGAGAACTCCATGCGTGGCGAGCCCGAGCTGCTGGCCCGCCACCTGAGCCGCAGCGGTGTCACCGACCTCGACGTCACCCCGTCGCACTGGAGTGTGATCGGTGAGCCGATCACGAGCGCATACCGCGGCACGCCGCTGCGCCTGTTCGTCGGCGGTGAGGCGATACCGGAGCCGATGTGGCGGGACCTGTCCGCCGCCGCCGCGCGCGGGGTGCTGGAGCCGATCAACGTGTACGGGCCCACCGAATGCGCCGTGGACTCCACCGGCACGTGGATCGGCGCCGGCTCCCCCCACATCGGAGCCCCGCTGCCCCGCGTCCGCGCCTACGTCCTCGACGACGCGCTGCGTCCCGTACCGCAGGACGAGGAGGGTGAGCTGTACATCGCCGGGCCGGGTCTCGCCGACGGGTACCTGCGCGGCCCGGCGCTGACGGCCCGGCGTTTCGTCGCCGACGTGGTCGCCGGCGACGGGTCCCGGATGTACGCCACCGGCGACCGGGCCCGCCGGCGCGCCGACGGGACCCTGGAGTACGCCGGCCGCGCCGACCGCCAGGTGAAGATCCGCGGCCACCGCGTCGAGCCCGGTGAGATCGAGACCGTCCTGGCCCGCCACCCGGCGGTGGCCCGCGCCGTGGTCGTCCCGCACGACGGCCAGGCCGGACCGGTGCTCGTCGCCTACCACACGGCGGCGGACGGGAACCCGGCGACCGGCGCCGAACTGCGCGACCACGTGGCGGGACACCTGCCGGCCGCCATGGTCCCCGCGTTCTACGTGGCCATGGACACGCTGCCGCTCAACCAGAGCGGCAAGGTCGACCACGCCGCGCTACCCGTCCCGGACCTCGCCCCCGGGCTGTCCGCCGCGGACGCGCTGTCCAGCCCGGCCGAGCGGGTCGTCGCCGAGGCGTGGGCCGCGGTGCTGGGTGTCGAACCCGCGTCGGGAAGCGACGACTTCTTCGCGCTCGGCGGCCACTCGCTCACGGCGCTGTACGTCATCGCGCACCTCAAGCGGCGCATCGGCGTGGTCCTCCCGACCCGCACGGTCTACAGGCTGCCGCGGCTCGGCGACCTCGCCCGGCACATCGAGGGACTGTCCGCCACGCACATGGAGGAGATCGCATGTCAACCGCGCAGTTGAGCGCCGTCGCGCTCGGACCGAGATACGACGCGCATCGGTTGCGCGCCGAACTGGACGCGCTCGGCCACCGGCGGTTCAGCCCGCAGCGCACCTTCGACCGCAGCGGCCCCGCCGAGGAGACCGGTTCCGACTGGCGGGTGCTGTCCCTGCGCAGCCAAGGTGGCGACCCCCGGCGCACCGACCCCGGCGGGCCGGGGCTGACCGGCTACGCGGACACGCCGTTGCTGGCGGAGGCGCCGTACATGGCCTCGATCCTCGCCGGGATCCCGGCGGACCTCCGGACCGCGCGGCTCATGGCCCTCGGCCCGGGGGCCTCGGTCGACGAGCACCGCGACTACCCGTACGGCCTTCCCGCCGGCTGGGTACGGCTGCACGTGCCGGTCGTCACCAATCCCGGCGCCGTGCTGGTGATCGACGGCGTCGAGCATCGCTGGCAGCCCGGTGAGCTGTGGTACGGCGACTTCTCCCGGCCGCACCGCGTCTACAACACCGGTGAGACCCGGCGCGTGCACCTGGTGATCGACTGCTTCGTCGGTTCGGCGCTGCTGGACATGTTCCCCGAGGAGTTCCGCCGCCGCGTCCGGTGGTCGGAGGTCCTGTTCGAGAAGCCCGAGCTTCCCCTGACGCCGGACGAGGCGGCGGAGATGGAGTGCTCGATCGGTGTCCCCGCGAGCTTCCTCGACGGCGACTCGCTGGAGGCGTTCACCGCTCGCTGGACCCTCGACCGGCGGGCCGGCCTGTACGCGGCGGACGGCCGGCTGGTCCTCGACGTGGCGGACGGGCCGTCGATGACGCTCGTGCACATCGGTGAGGGAGAGTTCCGTCTCCTCGGCTGGACGACGGAACGCACGATCAAGATCGATCTCAGTGGCCGGGTGCCGCAGGCGAGGTTCCGGATGCGCTACGGGACCGGGCTCGCCGAGACGGTACGTGCGGCGACGCCGACTCAGCAGAGGAGACAGGCCTCATGACCACCACCGACGCGTTCACCGAGCCGCGGATCGAGCAGGCGTGGTACGCGACCGGGCCCCACCCGGTCCTGCCGTTCCTCCTCCACGGCACGGGGGTCGGCATCCCGCACACCGTCGTGACCAACGACGAGATCACCGCGGACCTCGACACCGACGACGCGTGGGTCCGCTCACGCACCGGCATCCGCGAGCGCCGCTTCCTTGAGGACGGCAGGTCCATGTCGGACCTGTGCGCCGACGCCGCCAGGCACGCGCTGCTCACCAGCGGTGTGCAGGCACGTGACCTGGACGCCGTCGTGGTCGCCACCATCACCCCCGACCAGCCGATCCCGTCCACGGCGCTCATGGTCATGGAGGCCATCGGAGCGCACGGGGCCATCCCCATCGACCTCAACCAGGCCGCGTGCGCCGGCGGCGTCCTCGGTGTGCTCGTCGGCGCGCACATGCTGCGCAACCCCGACATCCGCAACGTGCTGGTCATCGGTGGCGACGTGATGTCACGTGTCACCGACCCCAAGGACCGGATCACCCGGGTGTTCTTCGGCGACGCCGCCGGCGCGGTGGTGCTCGGCCGCGACGACGACACCCGCAGCGGCGTGCTCGGCTGGCACATGGAGTCCGCGCTGTCGCACAGCGTCGAGATCCCGGCCGGCGGCGCGTCGGCGCCTGCCACCGAGGAGACGGTGCGGCGACGCGACCACTACCTCAAGATGGACGGCCGGGCCGTGTGGGAGAAGGCCACCGAGGCCCTGCCGAGGAGCATCGAGAACGCCGTGGCGCGTGCGGGCCTCACGATGGGGGACATCGCGCACTTCGTGGTGCACCAGGCCAATCGCAACATCATCAACGCCGCCATGGACCGTCTCGGCGTCGAGCGCGAACGCGCCGGCGTGACGGTCGACTGGCTCGGCAACACCGGCGCGGCGACCGTCTTCACGGTGCTCCACGACGTGGTCGCCACCCGGAAGGTGAAGCCCGGCGACGTCATCGTCATCGCCGGCATCGGCGCCGGTTTCATCTGCGGCTCACTGGTCATCCGGTACGGCAGGGGAGAACTCTGATGTTCGCCGCCGTGGCCCGGCGCACCGACCCGGCCGACCCGCTGGCCGCGCTGGCCCTCGGGGAGTGGCCCGAGCCCCACGTACCCGACGGCTGGACCGTCGTCACCGTGAAGGCCGCCGGAGTCAACCACCATGACCTGTGGACCCTGCGCGGCGTCGGCGTCGTCCCCGAGAGGCTGCCGATCGTGCTCGGCGTGGAGGCCGCCGGCCTGGACGAGGACGGCCGGGAGGTCGTCGTGTACCCCGTCGTCGGCGACCCGGGGGCCGGCCACGGCGACGAGACCCTGGACCCCGGCATGCGGCTGCTGTCGCAGGAGTACGACGGCACGTTCGCCGAACGTGTGGCCGTCCCGGCGCGCAACCTGGTGCCGAAGCCGGCCGGCATGACCTTCGAACAGGCCGCCTGCCTTCCCGGCGCGTGGCTCACGGCCTACCGCATGCTGTTCGGCAAGGCGGCCCTGCCTCCCGGCTCCACGGTGCTCGTGCAGGGTGTCGGCGGCGGGGTGTCCACGGCGCTCATCATGATGGCGGTCGCCGCGGGTCACCGGGTCTGGGCCACCAGCCGCAGCCCGCGTAAGCGGGAACTGGCCCGCTCCCTGGGGGTGGACGAGGCGTACCCGCCGGGTGCGCGGCTCCCCGAGCGGGTGGACGCCGTCATGGAGACCGTCGGCGCGGCGACCTGGGACCACTCGGTGAACGCCGTACGTCCCGGCGGCGTGGTCGTCGTGGCCGGCGCGACCACCGGGGCCCGGCCCGTGATCAACCTGTCCCGTGTCTTCTACCGCCAGATCGGCGTGATCGGCTCCACCCTCGGCACACGGGACGAACTGGTCGCGCTGCTGCGCTTCTGCGACAGGACAGGCGTACTTCCACTCGTCCACCAGGTGCTGCCGCTCACCGACGCGGCGGCCGGCATCGCCGCGCTGGCCTCCGGCGACGTGTTCGGAAAGATCGTCCTGACGACCTAGGCAGGTCCTACTCGCATGGCTCACGACCGTTCACCCCACTCAGGCGGACCGCGTGCACTCGTGTCCGGCCTGGAGTGCGACTCCCACACATGGAACCTGGTCTACATCGAACTGGTGCTGCGGGAACTCGGCCACGAGGTGGTCAATCTCGGCGCCTGCGTGCCGGACGGGCTCGTCGTCCGGGAATGCAGGCGGCACCGTCCCGGCCTGGTCGTCATCGGCACGGTCAACGGCCACGGCCTGGCGAGCGGTGTCAGGCTCGCGCGCCGGCTGCGTGGCTCGCCGGGTCTCGCCACCGTCCCGCTGGTCATCGGCGGCAAGCTGACCACCTCAGGGACCGGCGGGCCACGGGTCACCGGCCCGCTCCTGGCCGCCGGCTACTCCGCGGTCTTCCCCGAGGACACCGGGATCGGCGCCTTCCGGTCGTACGTCGAGACGCTGGCCGCCGGGGCAGCGCACGCGGAAAGGGCAGTGCGATGAGAGAACGGCACAGGCAGGCGCCGTTCGGGGACTTCGTGGCGCGGGCCGCGGCCGCCGGCGAGCTCGTCGTGCAGCCGCGGATGGGGTTCGGTGCGCCGCGCGACATGCGCGCCGGACTGGAGGCCACCCGGCGGGCCAGGGCCACCACCGTCGGGACCATCACCCTGGACAGCTACACCAGGACCGGTGACCACGCGGCGGCGCGGCTGGCCCTCGCCACCGGGGCCGACCTCAACGGCTACCCCATCGTGACCCACCCGGTGCGCACCACCCGCGCACTCCTCGACGGCATGAACACCGGCGCGTTCCCCGTCCAGGTCCGGCACGGATCGGCCAGGCCGCAGGCCATCTTCACCGCGCTCACCGCGGCCGGCCTGTTCGCCACGGAAGGGGGACCCGTCTCGTACTGCCTGCCGTACAGCAGGCTTCCCCTCGCCGACTCGGTGCGGAACTGGAAACGGTGCTGCGAGATCCTCGTGCGCGCGGCGGGTGACCGTGCCGTACCGCACCTGGAGACCTTCGGCGGCTGCATGCTGGGCCAGCTCTGCCCCCCGAGTCTGCTGGTGGCGCTCAGCGTGCTCGAAGCCGTGTTCTTCCGGCGGCAGGGGGTGCGCAGCGTGTCGCTGAGCTACGCGCAGCAGACCAGCCCGGCGCAGGACGAGGAGGCCATCGCCGCGCTGCGCGCGCTGGCCGCGGAGTTCCTGCCGGACACCCAGTGGCACATCGTGGTGTACGCCTACATGGGGCTGTACCCGAGGACCAGGAGCGGCGCGCTGGCCCTGCTGGAGGAGGCGGCCGAGCTGGCCGTGCGCACCGGTTCGGAGCGGCTGATCGTCAAGACCGCCGCCGAGGCGTTCCGCATCCCGACGATCGCGCAGAACGTCGAGGCGCTCGAATACGCCGCGAGTGTGGCGGAAGGCGAACGCGGTCGTGCGGCGCGGAGCACCGCGGCCGTCCCGGACACGGGTGTCATGGCGGAGGCCAGAGGGCTCGTGGACGCGGTGCTCGATCTCCACCCCGACGTCGGCCGCGGCCTGGTGTGCGCGTTCGACCGCGGCTACCTCGACGTCCCGTACTGCCTGCATCCCGGCAACGCCGGACGCACGAGCAGCGGCCTCGACGGGGACGGCCGCCTGGTCTGGACCTCCACCGGGACGATGCCCCTCGGTGAGCGCCGGCCGGGACGGCCGGCGCCGGGTGGGGACGACTTCCTGCGGTCCCTGTCCTACGTCCGTCAGAAGTTCGACGCGAAGGAGCAGATCCCATGACCACCCATCAGACCGAGGCCGCGATCGGCTGTCCCCCGGACATCCGCGACCACCTGATGTCCCCCGTCACGCGCCGCGTGCTCGGCGTACGGCACGAGGCGTTGCGCGCGGCGCGGGAGTTCCTCGACGGCGCGGGTTTCGTGGAGCTTCAGCCGCCGCTCGTCGGCCCCGTCACCGACCCCGGCGCGCGCGGCGCCAAGCAGGTCGACATCGACTACTACGGCCACCGGTACAAGGTGATGACCAGCGCCATCCTGTACAAGCAGGCGTCGCTGCTGGCCTTCGACAAGATCTACTACATCGCGCCGAACCTGCGCCTGGAACCCCTGGAGACCCGGTTCACCGGCCGGCACCTGACGGAGTTCTACCAGCTCGACGTGGAGGTCGCGCACGCGTCCTGCACCGAGATCATGGATCTGTCGCGCGACCTGGTGACCCACGTCATCGGTTCGGTCGTCGCGAACCGGCGTGCCGACCTCGCGGCGCTGGGCCGGGACACCGGTGTCTTCGCGCCGGCGCTGACCGGCCTGTTCGACCGTGTCACGCACACCGAGGCCGTCACGGCGATCAGAGGCATGCGGCTGGAGCACAACGAGTACGCCGAGATCGACTGGCGCGGCGAGGAGCTGCTGTCACTGGAGGCGACGAGGCCGTTCTTCGTCACCGGCTACCCGAAGGGGTCGCGCGGCTTCTACGACCGTGAGAGCCGCACACAGCCCGGCCTGCTGCGGGACTTCGACCTGCTGGCCCCCGAGGGGTACGGCGAGCTCGCGAGCGGCGGCGAGCGGGAGTTCGAGTACCGCAGGGTCGTCCAGCGCATGCGGGAGACGGGGGAGAACCCGGCCAAGTACGGCTGGTACCTCGATCTCGTGCGCCAAGGGATACCGCCGAGCGCGGGCTTCGGTCTCGGGGTGGAGCGGCTGACCCGCTACCTCGCGGGCCTGGAGGCCGTGGCGCAGGCCACCGCCTTCCCGAAGCTTCCCGGAGTGCCGTCGCCATGACTCAGCTGACAGGACCGCGCGCGCCGGGCTTCCCCGAACAGGCCGTCCGGCGGCGTGCACGTGAAGGCGAGGCCGCGGCCTTCCCCCCGCACACCGCGTACGGCCACGACCTCTTCGGCGCGACGGACCGTGGCCCCGAGGACGCACTGGACGCACTCCGGCTGGTCCCTCCCGTCTTCATGCCTCTCCGGCTGGAGAAGCTGATCGACCTCGGCCGCGAGCCGACCTGGGAGGACGTGGACCTCACCAGCCGCGTCGGCGGATTCACCGCCCCGTCGCCGGTCTACTTGTCGGCGCTCGGCTCCACGGACGTGGCGAGCCGCGGCCTCGGGCTGTCGGTGAGCCGGCAGGCCGGCCGGCTCGGCATCCCGATGGTGGTGGGGGAGAACGTCGTCCCCGTCCAGGGATACGGCCGGGAGGCCGCCGGCGCGGCGTCGCTGCTCGGCCGGATCCGGGCCTACGCCGATGAGCTGGACGGCACGGCCGGCGGACTGGTCGTGCAGCAGTGCACAGAGGACGCCGACGCCGAGGTCTGGAACCTCGTCTACAGCGACCCGGCGTCACAGGCGCTGATCACCAGCGGACGGCTGGCGTTCGAGCTCAAGATCGGCCAGGGGGCCAAACCCGGCCTCGGCGGGATGACCGTGATGTCGCGCGCGGACGCCGGCCGGCTCGGCGACCGCTACGGCATCGCGCCGATCTTCGGACCGGAGGCGGTGCTGAGGTCGGCCACGCCTGGCACGGTCACCGAGGAGATCCTGCGCCAGCAGGTGCGTCTCATGCGCAACAACTTCCCCCGCGCCAAGGTCTGGGTGAAACTGCCGCCGGCCCGTGACGTCCGTGCCGCGGCGCTCGTCGCCTGGGAGGCGGGTGCCGACGCGGTCACCGTGGACGGCGCGGAAGGCGGCACCGGCTGGGCCCCCAGCGCGTTCCTCGACGATGTCGGGCTGCCGCTGCGCGAGTGCCTCGGCGCGATCGGCCCCACCGCGCACTGCTTGCTGGTCAGCGGACGCATGTGGCACGGCGCGAGGGCCGTGAAGAGCCTCGCGCTCGGCGCCACGGCGGTCGGCCTCGGCCGGGCCGCGCTCGTGGCGGCCGACGAGGATCCCGGCGAGGGGCTCGTCCGGCTGGTGCGCTGCATGGCCCTGGAGATGCGGCTGCTGATCAGCGCGCTCGGGAAGTACGAGGCCGCGCTGCTGGACGCGGACGACGTATGGCCGCGGACCGAGGCGGCCGGCGTTCCCGCCGCGGCGCCGCACCACTGACCGCCGTCACCGGCGCCGTTTCCCCGAATGTCCCCCACCGTCGCGAACAGGATCACCATCATGTCGGGTGAACTCGATAGAAAGCGTCTCTCGCTCACGTCGTCGCAGCTCAGCGCGTGGTACGCGTGCCGTGTGCGGCAGCCGGAACTGCTGACCAACTGTGAGTACCTGGAGATCCACGGAGCCGTCGACACCGCCGCGTTCGAGACCGCCGTCCGGCGCGCGTACGCGGACGCCAGGGTGCTCAACGCGCGCCTCGTGGAGGACGACGACGGCCACCCCTGGCAGGAGGTGGACGCACGGCGGGCCATCCCCTTCTCGACGGCCGACCTGAGCGGACATCCCGACCCGGCGGCGGCCGCCATGGAATGGATGCGCGCCGACCTCGCCGCGCCGGTCGACCTCGGCCGCAGCGACCTGATCGGGGACGTCCTGCTCACGCTCGGTCCCGACCGCTTCTACTGGTACCGCCGCATCCACCAGACGATGGCGGACGGCTACTCCCACGCGCTGTTCGTGCGGCGGGTCGCCGACGTCTACACGGCCCTGGCCGGCGGACAGGAGATCCCCCCGGCGTCGTTCACCGCCGCCGAGGACCTCCTGGAGGAGGAACGGCGGTACGCCGGCTCCGCCGAACACGAGGCCGACCGCGCGTACTGGAAGGGCCGCTTCGCCGACCGGCCGGTCGTGACGACGCTCGGCCGTCCCACCACGACCGCCACCACGCGGATCGTCCGCGCCTCGCACCGGCTCCACCCGGCCGAGGCCGACCGGCTGCGCGACCTCGCGGACGCGCTCGGCACCAGGTGGACGCGGGTGATGATCGCCTTGTTCGCGGCGTACCTGCACCGGGTCGGCGGGACCTGTGACGTCGTCATGAGCCTCCCGGTGACCGGCCGCGTCACCGAGACCGCACTGCGCGCACCCGTCATGATGTCCAAGGTCCTGCCGCTGCGCGTGTCCGTCACCTCCGGCATGACCTTCCGCGACCTGGTCACGCGGGTGTCGGGTGAGGTACGGGACGTCCTCACCCACCAGCGCCTCCCGCTCGCCGAGATACGCGGGCTCTGCGGGAACGGCGGCGGTTCGTTCTTCGGTCCCCTGCTGAACCTCATGCGTTTCGACCACCGGGTGACCCTCGCCGGCACACCGGTGACGCTCCACCACTTCATGTGCGGACGCGTCGAGGACGTCCAGGTCGTGGTGGACGACCGGTGCGGCACCGGCGGCCTGCGCATCGACGTGGACGCCAACCCCGGAGCCTGCGACGGCGGGCAACTGGCGGCGTTCCGCGACGTACTGGTCACCATGATCTCGCAGGTGCTGGAACACGGCCCCGGCATCGAGGTCGGCTCCATCGGGTTGCTGTCGCAGGAGCGGCGGCGCGACGTGGCGGAGCGCTGGAGCGGACTGGCCGGCGGCGGGACGGTGCCAGGCGAGACGGTGCACGAGATGTTCGAGCGGCAGGCCGCCTCGACGCCGTCGCGCACCGCTCTGGTGCACAGCGAGGAGAAGGTCACCTTCGGGGAGCTGAACGCGCACGCCAACCGGCTCGCGCGCCGGCTCCTGCCGGCACTCGGCGGCGCGGGATCGGGATCGGTGGTGGCCGTGCGGCTTCCTCGTGGCCCCGGCCTGATCGCGGCCATGCTCGCCGTGCTCAAGACCGGAGCCGCGTACACGCTGCTCGACACGGCTTTCCCCGAACGGTGGACGGCCGACCGGGTCACCGAGCTCGGCGTCCCGGTGGTCGTCACCACGCGCGACCTCGCCGGGCCGGTCCCCGCCGGTGTCACGCCGCTGTTCCTCGACGACGAGAAGGCCGGCGACGAGGCGGAGACCGACCTCGGCCGCGCCGTCGATCCCGGTGACGCCGCGTGTGTGATGTTCACGTCCGGCTCCACCGGCAGGCCCAAGGGGGTGATGAGCCCGCACGCGGCTCTCGCCGGGACCTTCGCCGACGCGGGTTATCTGGACTTCGGGCCGCACCACGTGTACCTGCAGTCCTCCCCGATCTCCTGGGACGCCTTCGGGCTGGAGGTGTTCTCCGCGCTGTTCCACGGCGGCACCTGCGTGCTGCCGTCCGGGCCGAGAACCGACCTCGACGAGATCGCGGAACTGGTCGCCGCGCACGGCGTCACCGTGCTGCAGCTGTCCGCGAGCCTGTTCAACGCGCTCCTCGAAACCCACCCCGAGGTCTTCGGGATGGTGCGGGTCGTCATGACGGCCGGGGAGACCGCGTCGGTCGAACACGTCGGCCGGGCCCGCGCGGAGTTCCCCGGCCTGGTGATCCTCAACGGTTACGGCCCGGTGGAGAGCATGGGTTTCACGACGTGCTACTCGATCGACGCGGTGACCGGGGCCGACCAGGCGGGGATCCCCATCGGCCGTCCGCTGAACCGCAAGCACGCGTTCGTCCTGGACGAGCGGCTGCGGCCCGTTCCTCCCGGAGTGCTCGGCGAGCTGTACGTCGCGGGGGTGGGCCTGGCGCACGGGTATGTGGGACAGCCGGCGCTGACGGCGCGGCGGTTCGTCGCCGACCCGTTCGGCGGGGGACGCATGTACCGCACCGGGGACCTGGCGCGGTGGCGCGCCGACGGGAACCTGGAGTTCGCGGGCCGGAGCGACGACCAGGTCAAGGTGCGTGGTTTCCGCGTGGAACCCGGCCAGATCGACGCGGTGCTCGCGGGGCACCCCGCGCTCGTGCAGGCCGCGACGGTCGTCCTGGACGACGGAGCGGGGAACGGACGCGTCGTGTCCTACGTGGTGTTCGCGGAGCACTCAGGCACCGGCGCCGACGAGCTGCGGAGGTTCGTGGCGGCGGCGTTGCCGGAGTACCTCGTCCCTTCAGCCTTCGTCGTGCTCGACGCGTTGCCGCGCACCCCCAACGGCAAGCTCGACCGCGCGGCCCTGCCGGCGGTGGAGTTCACCGCCGGGGACCGGGGACCGCGCGACGCGCGTGAGGAGGTCCTGTGCGGGTTGTTCGCGGAGGTCCTCGGCGTGGAGCGGGTGGGGGTCGACGACGACTTCTTCGAGGCCGGGGGGCACTCGTTGCTGGCGACGCGGTTGGTGAGCCGGGTGCGTGCGGTGCTGGGGGTGGAGGTGGGGATCCGGACGTTGTTCCGGTCGCCGACGGTGGCGGGGTTGGTGGAGTGTCTGGGTGATGCGGGGGATGTGCGGCCGGTGCTTCGGCCGGTGGTGCGGCCGGAGGTGGTGCCGTTGTCGGCGGCGCAGTACCGGTTGTGGTTCATGCGCCAGTGGGAGGGTCCGAGCGCGACGTACAACGTGCCGGTGGCGTTCGGTGTGTCGGGCCGGGTGGACGTCGACGCGCTGAGGGAGGCGGTCGGTGACGTGGTGGCCCGGCACGAGACGCTGCGCACCGTCTTCCCCGTCGTCGACGGCCGGCCACGCCAGGTCGTCCTCGCACCGGGGGAGCAGGAGGTGCTCACGGTCGTCACCTGCCGGCCCGGCGAACTGGACCGGCGGGTCCACGAGGCCGCGGCGCACCACTTCGCTCTCGATCGTGAGGTGCCGGTGCGGGTGTGGCTGTTCGAGTCGGGTGGGGAGTCGGTGCTTTTGGTGGTGTTGCACCACATCGCAGCGGACGGGTGGTCGATGCGGCCGCTGTCCGAGGACCTGGCGACCGCCTACCAGGCGCGCACCCACGGCAGGGCCCCTGAATGGACGGCGCTGCCGGTGCAGTACGCCGACTACACCCTGTGGCAACAGCAACTGCTGGCCACAGAGGAACCACGTCAGCTCGCCTACTGGCGCCAAGCACTCGCCGGCCTCCCCGACGAGCTTCCGTTGCCCTTCGACCGGCCCCGGCCCCCGGTGGCCGGCTCAGCAGGAGCCACCGTCGAGTTGAGCATTGACCCGGAACTGCACCTGCGGCTGCGGGACCTGGCACAGACCCATCAGGCGACGTTGTTCATGGTGCTGCACGCCGCGCTCGCCGTCCTGCTCAGCAGATTGACCGGTGGGACCGACATCCCGATCGGCACCGCGGTGGCCGGCCGCACCGACGACCGGCTCACCGGCCTGGTCGGCTGCTTCGTCAACACCCTGGTCCTGCGCACCGACACCGGCGGCGACCCCACCTACCACCAGCTCATCGACCGGATCCGCACCACCGACCTGGACGCCTACAGCCACCAGGACCTCCCCTTCGACCGCCTCGTCGAAACCCTCAACCCCACCCGCGACCCCGCACGCCACCCCCTGTTCCAAACCATGCTCGTCCTGCAGAACACCCCCACCCACGACTGGACCCTCCCCGGCCACCCCACCACCCCCCACCCCCTCACCTACGACGTGGCCAAGTTCGACCTCTCGGTCCGCACGGAGGAACGGCGACGCGAGGACGGCACGCCGGACGGCATCACCGGCACCTTCGACTACAGCACCGCGCTGTTCGACCGCGGCACCGTCGAGGGTTTCGTGCGCGGCTACGTCGAGGTGCTGCGCGCCATGGCCGGCGACCCCGGCCGGACCGTCGCGGTGGACCCGGTGGAGCGGACCGGCCCGGTCCGGCCCGCCACAGGCGACCTGCCGCACGTCACAGCCGGCACCCGTGGCCCGCGCGATCCGCGTGAGGAGATCCTGTGCGGGTTGTTCGCCGAGGTCCTCGGCGTCGACGAGGTGGGGGTCGACGACAACTTCTTCGCTCTCGGCGGGTACTCGTTGCTGGCGACGCGGTTGGTGAGCCGGGTGCGTGCGGTGCTGGGGGTGGAGGTGGGGATCCGGACGTTGTTCCGGTCGCCGACGGTGGCGGGGTTGGTGGAGTGTCTGGGTGATGCGGGGGATGTGCGGCCGGTGCTTCGGCCGGTGGTGCGGCCGGAGGTGGTGCCGTTGTCGGCGGCGCAGTACCGGTTGTGGTTCATGCGCCAGTGGGAGGGTCCGAGCGCGACGTACAACGTGCCGGTGGCGTTCGGTGTGTCGGGCCGGGTGGACGTCGACGCGCTGGCGGCGGCGGTCGGTGACGTGGTGGCCCGGCACGAGACCCTGCGCACGGTCTTCCCGGTCGTCGACGGCCGGCCACATCAGCTCGTCCTGCCGCCGCCTGACGGACGCGACCTGCTCGACTGCGTGTCCTGCGCTCCGGAGGAGCTGGACGACCTGCTGGAGAAGGCGGCCGCCTACCGTTTCGCTCTCGATCGTGAGGTGCCGGTGCGGGTGTGGCTGTTCGAGTCGGGTGGGGAGTCGGTGCTTTTGGTGGTGTTGCATCACATCGCGGCGGACGGGTGGTCGATGCGGCCGCTGGCCGAGGACCTGGCGACCGCGTACGAGGCACGCACCCAGGGCCGGGTCCCGGAGTGGACGGCGTTGCCGGTGCAGTACGCCGACTACACCCTGTGGCAACAGCAACTGCTGGCCACAGAGGAACCACGCCAGCTCGCCTACTGGCGCCAAGCACTCGCCGGCCTTCCCGACGAGCTTCCGTTGCCTTTCGACCGGCCCCGGCCCCCGGTGGCCGGCTCAGCAGGAGCCACGATCGACCTGAGCATTGACCCGGAGCTGCACCGGCGGCTGCGGGACCTGGCACAGACCCATCAGGCGACGTTGTTCATGGTGCTGCACGCCGCGCTCGCCGTCCTGCTCAGCAGGCTGACCGGCCGTACCGACATCCCGATCGGCACCGCGGTGGCCGGCCGCACCGACGACCGGCTCACCGGCCTGGTCGGCTGCTTCGTCAACACCCTGGTCCTGCGCACCGACACCGGCGGCGACCCCACCTACCACCAGCTCATCGACCGGATCCGCACCACCGACCTGGACGCCTACAGCCACCAGGACCTCCCCTTCGACCGCCTCGTCGAAACCCTCAACCCCACCCGCGACCCCGCACGCCACCCCCTGTTCCAAACCATGCTCGTCCTGCAGAACACCCCCACCCACGACTGGACCCTCCCCGGCCACCCCACCACCCCCCACCCCCTCACCTACGACGTGGCCGAGTTCGACCTCCTCTTCGGTGTCCGGGAGTCGCCGGTCACCGGTGGCCTCGACGCGACGATCTCCTACAGCACCGCGCTGTTCGACCGTGACACCGTGGAAGGCGTCGCCGCGCGGTTCGTCCGCGTCCTGACCGCGATGGCCGGCGATCCCGGCCGGACCGTCGCCGCTACGGAGCTCACCTCCGCGCAGGAGCGTGAGCGGATCCTCGGCCCGTGGAGCCGTACCGTGGCGGGGGACCCGCCGGACCGCCGTGTCCACGAGCACTTCGAGGACCAGGTCAGGCGCACCCCGGACGCCGTGGCCCTGGTGATCGGGGACGAGCGGCTGACGTACACGGAGGTGAACCGGCGGGCCAACGCGCTGGCCTTCGAGCTCATCGGCCGCGGCGTCGGACCGGAGGACCGCGTCGCGCTGCTGCTGCCACGTTCCTCTCACGCGATCGTCGCCATCCTCGCGGCGCACAAGGCGGGAGCCGCGCACGTCCCGATCGACGTGGGTTACCCGCCGGAGCGGATCGCGCTCATCCTGGAAGGAGCGGCGCCGGCGCTCGTCGTCACGACCGAGGAGCTCGCCTCCCTCCTGCCGGCGTCAGGCACCGTTCCCGTGCTGGTCGCCGGCGCCTGCGACGGGCCCATGCGCGAGCACGACCCGTGCGACGCGGACAGGAAGGCGCCGCTGCGCGAAGGTCACGCCGCGTACGTCCTGTTCACCTCCGGTTCCACCGGCACCCCCAAGGGGGTCGTGGTGGAACACCGTCAGATCGCGAACCTGCTGCACAGCCACCGGGTCACCCTGTTTCCCGAGAACGGCGGACGAGCCGCGATCACCGCGTCCCTGTCCTTCGACGGCTCCTGGATGGGTGTCCTGCTCATGATCGCGGGCCACGAGCTGCACCTCCTGGACGACGACCTGCGCCGTGACCCGGCCGCGGTCGTGGCCTACCTGGCCCGCGAGGAGATCGGCTTCCTGGACACCAGTCCCGCGTACGCGCAGGAACTGCTCGAATCCGGTCTCCTCGACGGTCGTACGGCGCTCACGACGCTGTCGGTCGGCGGCGAGGCCGTGCCGGGGCCGTTGTGGGACCGGGTGCGCGCCACGCCGGGACTGGCCGGGTACAACTTCTACGGCCCCACGGAGTGCACGGTGGAGACCCTGTGCTGCGCGATGCGGGAGACGGCGGAGCCGAGCCTCGGCCGGCCGATCGTCAACGCCGTCGTGTACGTGCTCGACGAACGGCTGCGGCCCGTGCCTCCCGGCCTGCCAGGGGAACTCTACGTCGCGGGTCACGGCGTGGCGCGTGGCTACAGCGGACGGCCGGGCCTGACCGCGGAGCGTTTCGTCGCCGACCCGTACGGCGAGGCGGGGACCCGCATGTACCGCACCGGCGACGTGGTCCGGTGGACGGCCGGCGGCAGGCTCGACTTCGTGGGCCGCGCGGACGACCAGGTGAAGATCCGGGGGTTCCGGATCGAGCCCGCCGAGGTGGAGACGGCGGTCGAGCGCCACCCCTCGGTCGCGCGGTGCGTCGTGGTGGCCGACGGAGACCAGCCGGCCAGCAGGCGTCTCGTCGCCTACGCGCTCCCCGTTCCCGGTGCCGTCGCCGACCCCGGGGAGCTGCGCCGGTTCGCCGCGGAAACGCTGCCGGGCCACATGGTGCCGTCCGTGGTGGTCCGCGTGGACCGGTTCCCGCTGACGGCGCACGGGAAGGTGGACCGCCGCGCGCTGCCGCGTCCGGACGTCGCGGCCCCGGTGGACGACCGGGAACCCCGGACACCGGTGGAGGCGCGGCTCCGCGCGATGTTCCAGGACGTCCTCGGCCTGGAACGTGTGGGGATCGACAGCGGCTTCTTCGACCTCGGGGGCCACTCACTCCTCGCCGCGCGCCTGGCCGGCCGGATCCGTGCGGCGTTCGGCGTCGATCTCGGTGTGCAGCGGCTCTTCCAGTCCCCGACGGTGGCGGGGATCGCGGAGTGGCTGGCCGGTGGCGCCGCCAGGCCGGACCCCGGCGGGGTGTTGCTGCCGATCAGCCGCGCCGGTACGGCCGAGCCGCTGTTCTGTGTCCATCCCGTCACGGGTGTCGGCTCCTGCTACGCGGGCCTCGCCGCCACGGTCGGCCGCGAACGGCCGGTGTACGGCCTGCAGAACCCGTTCGCCGTCGGCGCCGAGGCCCGGCACCGTTCGCTGGACGAGCTGGCCGAAGAGTACGTCCGTCACATCAGGACGGTCGCCCCCACCGGTCCGTATCACCTGCTCGGCTGGTCGATCGGCGGCGCCGTCGCGCATGCCGTCGCGTGCCGGTTGCGCGACGACGGCGAGGAGGTGGCCCTGCTGGCGCTGCTCGACTCCCATCCCCCGGGTCACGTGCCGGGACCGGCGGACGACGGCCGTCCGGCGCGCGACCAGATCGCGGCGCTCCTGCGGAGAGAAGGAACCACGCACATCGAGCCCGGCGACGCGTCACTCGACAGGCTCGTGCGCGCCGCCGCCGACAACGTGGCCGTCGTCGAGGCGGCGGCACCCCGGATGTTCGACGGCCACGCGCTGTTCGTCAAGGCGACCGTGGACGCGGCGCGGGACGCACCCGACGCGGCGAGCTGGCACCCGTACGTCAGCGGCACGGTCGAGCGGCACGAGATCGCGTGCGCTCATGAGGACATGACGCGTCCGGACAACCTTGATCGCGTCGCCGCGATCGTGTCGCGCCACCTGAGGCTGGCCCACACCTGAGTCGGAGAGATCATGAAAGACAAAGAGATCGCAGTGCAGTACACACTGAGTCCGGACGAGGCCGCGGCGGTGCGGGCCGGTGCCCGCGAGATCGCGCGCTCGTCACGGCAGCCGTCCGACCCGGAGTTCTACGACCGGCACTGGGACATCCACCTGAAACTGCCGGCCGGCCTGCGCAGGTTCCTTGAGGGGTTCCGCCGCACCGAGTCCGCGGCGGTCTGCCTCGTGCACGGTTTCGGTGTCGACGACGACGCGGTGGGGGCCACCCCTGGCCACTGGGAGTCGGCGATCGGCTCGACGGCCGCCGTCGAGCAGGAGATCGCCATGGCGATGTGCGCCATGGCCCTCGGCGAGCCGTTCACGTGGTCCACGCTGCAGGCCGGCATGATGATCCAGAACATCTTCCCCATCCGCGGCGACGAGGTGCGGCAGAACGGCCACAGCAGTGACACGCTGCTGGAGTTCCACACCGAGGACGGCTTCCACCCGCTGCGCTGCGACTACCTGCTGCTGTTCGGCCTGCGCAATCACGACAGGGTGCCGACCATCGTGTCCTCGGTGCGCGACGTGTCCCTCAGCGAGCAGGACACGCGGATCCTCTCGGAGCCGAGGTTCCTCATCGTCCCGGACGACGAGCACATCCGGCAGCTCGAACTGCGCCACCCCGGCCACCCGGCGCTCGCCAAGATGCTCCAGATCCGTGACCACCCCGAGCCGGTTCCCGTCCTGTTCGGCACCACCTTCTCGCCGTACCTGAGGATCGACCGGCCCTTCATGCGCTGCGTCGGCGACGACCCGTTGGCCGAACGCGCGCTGGACCGGCTGATGGACGAGCTGCGCCGGGTGCAGTACTCGGTCGTGGTGAACCCCGGCACGCTCGCCGTGGTCGACAACTACCTGGCCGTGCACGGCCGCAAGCCCTTCGCGGGGCGGTACGACGGCACCGACCGCTGGCTGAAGCGGATGATCGTCAGCCGGGACATCAGGAAGTCGGCCGATCACCGGGCCACGTCCAGCCGGCGGGTCCTCTACTGAGAAAGGCAGGCATGTGTCATGCGAACTGTGGTGATCTCTGGAGCGTCCAGCGGGATCGGCGAGGCGACGGCCGCGCGGTTCCACCGGGCCGGCGACCATGTCGTGAACCTGGACGTCCGTCCGCCGCGACCCGGGTCCGCCGTCAGGTGGGTGCCGGCCGACGTCGCCGACTGGTCGGCGACCGAACAGGCACTGGCGGACGTCCACCAGGAGCGAGGACGGATCGACGTGGTGATCGCGAACGCCGGGATCAGCGTCAGGCACGGTGTCCTCGACATCAGTGAGGCGGACGCGCGGCGCGTCTGCGACGTCAACCTGCTCGGGGTGCTCGGCCTGTGGCGCGCCGCGGCGCGCCACATGGTGCGGCAGGGAGAAGGGGTGCTGCTCGCCACCGCCTCGGTCAACGGCCTGCGCGGCTACCCCTTCTACGCCGACTACAACGCGACCAAGGCCGGTGTCGTCGCGTTGTGCCGGACGTTCGCGCTGGAGCTCAGCCCGCACATCCGCACCGCCTGCGTCAGCCCCGGCGCCGTGCTGACGCCGATGCAAGAGGCCGAGTACACCGGCGACATGCTGGACGAGGTGAACCGCCGCATCCCGGCGGGCCGGCACGCGGCACCCGAGGAGATCGCCGACGCGTTCTTCTACCTGGCCTCACCTGAGGCGCGATTCCTGACCGGCCAGGAACTGGTGATCGACGGCGGCGAGACCGCCGGCGCCACCACCTCGGCCTTCGGCACGGCCACCCCCTCGCGCGAACCCGTCATGTCATGACCGGCCCAGGTAGGCGGCGAGGCGGTCG
Source organism: Sphaerisporangium rubeum (assembly GCF_014207705.1). Lineage (NCBI taxonomy): Bacteria > Bacillati > Actinomycetota > Actinomycetes > Streptosporangiales > Streptosporangiaceae > Sphaerisporangium > Sphaerisporangium rubeum. The sequence goes on along the minus strand of NZ_JACHIU010000001.1, from coordinate 7,235,235 downwards.
GTGGGGGTGGCGTCCTCGGCGGCCCGCTGGACGGCGGCGAAGGAGCCGCCGGGGGTGCGGGGGAGGTGGCCGTAGATCTGTTCGACGGCGGGAAGGAGTGTGCGCGCCACGTCGGGGGCCAGGTCGGTGGGGAGGCCCAGGGATCTGGCGAGGTCCCAGCCATGGACGAGCATCTCGATGGTGACCTGCTCGACCATGCGCCAGCCGGGGGCCGGGCCGAAGCGCTCGGTCAGCATGCCGGGACGACCGAAGGCCGCGAGGGTCGCCTCCGCTGCGGTACGGAAGGCGGCCACGTGGTCGTCCCCCAGGTGGTCGGCGGCGACGTCGGTGCGGGGGGTGCCGGTGGCGAGGCCGGTCCACAACAGGTTCTCCCAGACCAGGTGGTCGAGCAGCTCGCGTACGGTCCAGCCGGCGCAGGGGGTGGGTGCGTTCATGTGGCCGGGAGGGACGGCCGCGACGAGGTGGCCGACCTCGGCGAGGACGCGGCGGCAGGCGTCCAGCTTCATGGCGGGGGTGGTGCCTGTCGTGTCGGCGTCGGCCACGTCGGCGACGCGACGGGCCTCGGCGCCGGGTTCGGGGTTGGCGCGCAGCGCGGTCGTGAGCCACCGGCCGGCGTCGGCCATGCCGGGCCGTACCGGCAGGCCGTTGAGCACGCACGTCAGTTGCCAGTAGCGCTCGACGCGGGTGTCGGCGGCGACCTCCAGCTGTTCGAGCAGCCGGCGCCTCGGTTCGGCGCCGTCGGCGCCGGGGGTGTAGCCGGCGGCGGCCTGGGTGGGGAGCCAAGCGGCGACGATTCGTGCGACGACGGCGTCGGCGGACGGTGAGTCGGGTGCGAGGCCGGCGTCGGTGGCGGCGTTCACCTCCCGCAGCCAGAAGTCGGTGACGTCCTCGGCGGCGCGCAGCGCCTTCTCATCGTGCGCGCCGGGTGCGTGCCGCGCGGCGTACTCGGCCATGCGGCGCATCGCGGCGCGCAGGCCGGGGTCCTGGAGCAGTTCGCCGAGTTCGATCCAGGCGCCGATCTGCTCGGCGGTGGGGGATTCGGGGAGGTCGGGCATCGCGGCGAGCAGGCCGTCGCGGTAGGTGGGGACGTCGAGATCGCCGACGACGTCGTCGACGAAGGCGCGGATCATCGTGTCGCGTTCCGCGGCGGTCAGGCGGGAGAGTCTGGCCATGTGGGAGAGCTCCTGTGGGGTGGATCGGCGGGTGGCGACGTACCGCAGCACCGCCTGCTGCCGTCGCAGCGTGCGGATCCGCACCTCCAGAGCGTCGGCGTGGAGGGCCGCGACCTCGGCCAGGCCGTCCCCGCGATCGGCGATCTCGCGGATGGTGGCCATGCCGAGGCCGAGATCGCGGAGGGTCCGCGCGAGTTCGAGCCGGGCCACCGACGACGCGTCGTACCGCCGGTAGCCGGCCGCCGTACGGCCTGCGGGTGGCACGACGCCGATGTCGGACCAGTGGCGGATCAGCTTGACCGACAGGCCGGTCCGCTTCGCCAGCTCGCCGATGCCGAGCATCACGTCGTCGTCGCCGTGCACGCCGAACACTCTCGGGTCTCCCACGGTGGGAGAGTCAACCACCTCCACCAGGAGGCGGCGCCTAGCTCGGGGTTCTGGTCAAGGGTTCGGCGGTGCGGGGGGCCTCGGGCCGGCTCAGGCGGCTCGGCCACCAGGCGCGGTGGCCGAGGTCCTGGATGAGGGCCGGGACCAGGAGAGAGCGGACGACCAGGGTGTCGAGGAGCACGCCGAAGGCGACGATGAACGCCAACTGGAGGAGGAAGCTCAAGGGGATGACGGCGAGCGCGGCGAAGGTCGCGGCGAGGACGATGCCGGCCGAGGTGATGACGCCGCCGGTCGTGGTGAGGCCGCGCTGGATGCCTTCGCGCGGGCCGTGCAGGACGGTCTCTTCACGGGCCCTGGACATGAGGAAGATGTTGTAGTCGACGCCGAGGGCCACGAGGAAGACGAAGCCGTACAGCGGGACGGAGGCGTCGCTGGCGGTCAGGCCGAGGATGTGGGTGAACACCAGCGTCGAGACGCCGAGGGTGGCCAGGTAGTTCAGGGCCACGGTGGCGACGAGCAGGACCGGGGTGACCAGCGAACGCAGCAGTGCGATCAGGATCAGCAAGATGATCGCGAGCACGACGGGGACGATGAGCAAAGTGTCCCTGTTCGCGGTGTCGTTGGTGTCGAGGCGCTGCGCGGTGAAGCCGCCGACCAGCACGCCGGGCTGCGAGGACAGAGCGGCGCGGAGCCGTTCGACGGAGGCCTGCGCGGCGTCGCTGTCGGGAGCGTCGCGCAAGGTGGCCTCGACCAGGACGAGGCCGTCGACGACCTTGGGTGGGTCGGTGGGACGGCCGGTGGTGGTGACCACGTCGGCGCCGGAGAAGCCCCCGGTGGCGGCGGCGGTACGCTCCACGGCGTCGGCCTGGCCGGCGGGGGTGACGATGACGGCGGGCTGGCCCGAGCCGCCGGGGAAGTGCTTGCTCAAGGTGGCCTGCGCGGCGACGGAAGGCGCGTCGTTGACGAAGGTCTCGTCCAGCGGCACACCTCCGGCGTTCAGCCCCGGAGCGAACAGCGACAGGACGATGAGGGGGACGAGGGTGGCGAACCACAGCCGGCGGGGGTGGCGGTCCACCAGGCCGGCGACGCGGCGCCAGATGCCGCGCGGCTCGGCGGGCTGCGGTTTGGCCGGCCACAGGGCCGTGCGGCCGAGCACCGCGAGCACCGCGGGGAGGAACGTGAGCGCGCTGAGCGCTGCGCACGCGATGCCGATGGCGCCGACGGGGCCGAGAGCGCGGTTGTTGGTCAGGCCGCTGAGCAGGAGGGCCAGCAGGGCCAGGGCCACGGTGGCGGCGCTGGCGATGATCGGGGCGAACGAGCGGCGCAGGGCCACGCGTGCGGCGGTGAAGCGGTCGGGGGCGGTGGCGAGTTCCTCGCGGAAGCGCGCGGTCAGCAGCAGCGCGTAGTCGGTGGCGGCGCCGATGACGAGGATGAACAGGATGCCCTGCACCTGGCCGTCCACCCGGACGATGTCGTGGCCGGCGAGGTAGTAGACGATGGCGCAGGCCACGCCGAGCGCCAGGATCGCGCCGAAGATGATGACCAGCGGCAGCAGCACGCTGCGGTACACGGCGAGCAGGATGATCAGGACGGTGACCAGCGCGACGCCGAGGAGCAGGCCGTCGATGCCGGCGAAGGCGTCGGACAGGTCGGCGCGCGTGGCGGCCGGACCCGCGAGTTCGGCGCGCAGGCCGTCGACCGCCACGGCGTCACGGATCCGGGTGAGGGTGTCGCTGAGTTCCTCGGCGAGGTCGGGGTCGAGCTGCACGATGCCGCGCAGCGCGAGGCCGTCGTCGGAACCGAAGGCGGGGGTGGGGGTGCCGACGACGTCCGGTGTGCCGCGCAGCCCGGCGAGCGCGCCGGTCGCGGCGGTGGTCTGCGCGGCGGTGACGGGTTCGCCGCCGGTGGTCGTCCACACCACGATGAGGGGCTGCGTCTCGCCTTCGCGGAACTTGGCCTGCACGTCGAGCACCTGTGTCGACTCGGCGCTCTGGGGCAGGAAGGCCGCCTGGTCGTTGGTGGAGACCTCGGTGAGCTTGCCGGCGAACGGGCCGAACGCGCCGCCCGCGGCCAGCCAGATCAGTACCAGCAGGGACGGGACGATCCAGCGGATCGGTCGGCGAGCCATGATGCCACCCTCCAGGCAGTAGCTCAATCATTGAGATACTTAATTGGTGAGTTAATGTAGCATGGCCGTATGGCGGGCAGTGAAGGAGAAGGTCTCGATCTGCACTCTTTCGCGATCCGTCTGCGCAGGATGACCGCCGAGTTCAACCGCATCGCGCACGAGTTCGCCGGCGATCACCACCTGCATCCGACCGACGTGCAGGCCCTCATCAAGATCTTCGACGCGCCTTCGCCGATCACTCCGAGCCGGCTGCGGGATGAGCTCAATCTCACGTCGGGAGCGGTCACCGCGTGCCTCGACCGGCTGGAGCGGGCCGGGCACATCCGCCGGGTGCGCGACGCGCACGACCGGCGGGTCATCCACCTGCACTACCAGGAAGCGGCGCTGGAACTCGCCGCGGCGTTCTTCCGGCCGCTCGGCCGCAGCACCGACAACGTGCTGCGGCAGTTCGAGCCGGAAGAACTGCGCGTCGTGGCCGCTTTCCTCGACACCATGAACGACGAGCTCGAGGTGCTGCGGCGCTCGCGCGGTTAGGACGCGCGGCTCAGCGCTTCGCGGCCGCCACGGCGTCGTCGATCGCGGCGGTGCCGGCCGGGTTGCCGGGGGAGTTCTGGAAGTCCGCCACGTCACCCACGTACGGGACGCCGTACGCCGGGGTGCCGGGCTCGAAGCGCCAGCTGTCCGCCAGAGTGCCGGCGTCCAGCGCGTCGTAGCCGATGGCGTCGAGGAACCCGGTGACCTCGGCCTTCGCGGACGCGTCGTCGCCGGCGATGGGAAGCGCGCTGCGGTCGGCGGACCCCGCAGGACGGGCCAGGCCGAGCAGGTGAGCGTAGTAGATGTTGTTGAACACCTTGACGACCCGCGCCTGCGGCAGGTGCCGTTGCAGCAGCTCGCTGGAGGTGGCCGACCCCTCCTCCAGCTCGGCGAACCGGCCGTCGCGCTCGCTGTAGTAGTTGTTGGTGTCCATGACCGTCTTGCCGACGAGCGGCTCCACCGGTACCTCGCGATAGGCGCGCAGCGGCACGCTGACCAGCACCAGATCTCCCGCCGCCGCCGCTTCGGCCGCCGTCGCCGCACGGGCCTTCGGGCCGAGCTCCTCCACCAGCCCGGCCAGCGTCTCCGGCCCCCGCGAGTTGCTCACCACGACGTCGTACCCGGCCGCGACGGCCAGCCTGGCGACGGTGCCGCCGATGAGTCCACTGCCGATGCATGCGATTGTCGTCATGGTGGTGGCAACCCCCGCCATCGGCCCGGCATTCCTGGACGGCGGCCGGCCTCACCCCGATGTCAGGTCCTGGCGGTCGCGTCCCGCCAGGAAGTCCCCCCAGGTACGCGTGCCGGGGACGGCTCCTGGACGTGCCAGGTTGGCCCCCGCGCGATACGCGCGTCCCACCTTTCCCGGCAGGGGAACCGGCAGCTGCGGACGGCGTCCGCCTCTGCTGCGCAGGTAGGTGCGGGCCAGCGACCCGAAGTCGTGGACCTGCGGCCCGGGAAGGTCGGCGACCAGCCCGGACGGCGCGCCGAGTGCCAGTTCCACCAGCCGCGCCGCGACCTCCCCCGAGTCGACCGGTTGGAGCCGGAGCCCGCGCGGCACGGGGACCACCGGCATTCTCGCCATCTTCGCCACCACCGTCAGCGTCAGCTCATGGAACTGCGCCGCGCGCAGGGTCGTCCACGGCACCCCCGACCCGGTCACGGCCCGTTCGGCGTCGAGCTTCGACCGGAACCACGCCAGCGGCACCCGGTCCGCACCGATGACCGAGATGTACAGCAGGTGCCGCGCGCCTGACACGGCGCGCACCAGATGGCGGGCCGCCACGTCGTCCCCTTTCCCGGCTCCCGCGAGGTGCAGCACGATGTCGGCACCCTCGGCGGCGGCCGCCACTCCCTCACCGGTGAGCAGGTCACCGGTGACGTACTCGACGCCGGGCCGGGGCTCGGGGGCCCGCCGGGTCAGCACCCGCACGTCGTGGCCCGCGGCCGGCAGCAGTGGCAGCACGTGGCGGCCGAGGGTGCCGGTGCCGCCGGTGATCAGGATCGTCATGGTTCCTCCGAACGTGGCCGGGCCGGTCGTCACATCGGCCGGTTCCCGTGGGTCTACTCCTGTGACACCCCGCAGAGAGGGAATGTGACGACTGTGGACGATCGGCTGACCGAGGACTTCGAGGAACATCGGGGACGGCTGCGCGCGGTGGCCTACCGCATGCTCGGCTCGCTGAGCGAGGCCGACGACGCCGTGCAGGAGGCCTGGCTGCGGGTGAGCCGCGCGGACACCGCCGCCGTGGAGAACCTCGGCGCGTGGCTCACGACCGTGGTGGCCCGCGTGTGCCTGAACGTGCTGCGCACCCGCGAGCACCGGCGGGAGGACCCCCTCGGTGTGCGTGTCCCCGATCCGATCGTCGGCGGCGAGGGGCCCGAGCAGGAGGCGGTGCTCGCCGACTCGGTGGGTCTCGCGCTGCTGGTCGTGCTGGAGACGCTGACCCCGGCCGAGCGGCTCGCGTTCGTGCTGCACGACATGTTCGCCGTGCCGTTCGACGAGATCGGCCCCATGATCGAACGAACCCCCGCCGCCGCGCGCCAGCTCGCGAGCCGCGCGCGCCGCCGCGTACGCGGCCGCTCCCCCGTCCCCGACCCCGACCTCGGCCGGCAACGCGACGTCGTGAACGCCTTCTTCGCCGCCGCGCGCGACGGCGACTTCGAGGCCCTGGTCGCCGTGCTCCACCCCGACGTCGTGTTGCGTTCCGACGGCGGCACGGCACGCGTGCGCCACACCGTCGAGATCACCGGCGCCGGCGCCGTCGCCGCGCAGGCGATCACCTTCGGCGGCCTGTCCCCGCTGGCCCGTCCGGCTCTGGTCAACGGCGCCGCCGGCGTCGTCGTGGCGTCGGACGGACGTCCCCTGTCCGTCATGGGCTTCACGGTCACCGGTGGCCGTGTCGTCGCCATCGACGTCCTCACCGACCCCGAACGGCTGGCGCGGCTCGACCTCAAGGTCCTCTGACGCCTGCGTCCGCGGCAGGTGAGGCACGGCTCAGTCGAGCAGCCGCGTGGTGATCTCGATGGCGCTGTCCCTGATCCAGGCGTGCGCGCGAGGCAGCAGGTCCTTGGCGCCTTCCTCCCAGAAGCGCGCGTGCACCGGGTCGGTCCGCGCGGCGGCGCGCATGGTGGTGTGGAACCGGGCGACCATGGCCTTGGCGGCAGGCATCAGGGCCTGCCGCTGCCGGGTGGACATGCCGTAGGCGCCGGCGAACAGGGCCACGCGGCGGGGGACGTCCAGCGTGGCGAAGGCGGGCCGCCGGTCCACCGGGTCGGTCAGGGGAGCCCAGTAGTAGAGAGCGTTGGCGATGTCGGTGACCCGGGTGGTCGGCTTGGCGAGGTCGAAGTCGATGAGCGCCGCCGGGAGCCCGTCCCGGAAGACGACGTTGCCGGGACAGTAGTCGCGGTGGCCGACGATCAGCGCCTTGTCGCCGGAGGGAACGGCGACGGCCGCGCCAGGTGCGCCACCCCAGACAGCGTCAGGAGGCGGCTGCCACCCCTCGGCCGCGTCGTGGAGCCGCCGGATGAGCCGAGCCAGCGCGACCAGCACCTCTTCGCCGGCGGTCCACGCCGGCAGGGGTTCGCGCGGCACGTCACCCGGCACGAACGAGAGCACCTCACGGCCCTGGTCGTCGTAGCCGAGCGGCTCCGGCGCGTCGCGGAAGCCGGCCGCGCGCAGATGCGCGAGGTAGGCGTGGATCGTCGCGGTGAACGGCCGCGCCGGACGCCGCACGGTGTCGCCGACACGCACGATGCCGGGTGTCACACCGTCACCGATCAGCGGCTCCTCGCCGGGAGGGATCGGCGGCGGGGTCATGTGCGCGAGTATCCCACAGCGGCGCGCGGAGGCGTCGGTGCGCCGCGAAGGCTCGGGTGGCGGGCCGAGGCGCCGCACGGTGGACACCTCGACCAGGGTGGCGAGTTCGCCGAGTCGCATCACTTCATTGGCGGCATTGGCGGCATTAAGGGCATTGACGGCACTGACGGCGTGGACGCCAGACCAAAGTCAACCGGAGCACAGCCAGGGGGTTCATCATTCTGATTCCTATAAGTCCTAATTGTGGAGGATTTCATATTTAAGCATGTGAGAGGCCATTAAATAGCTATCAAGATCGTGCAATGCCTGTTTGTCCGATGAGATGCCCGGATAGTAAGGCGGGTGGAAGCGGATCAACGCCGAGCCGGAACGGGTCGTGCGTGTGCCGGCTCTGTCGTGTCAAAGGGGGAACCATGTCAGACGTCAAGAAACACGCCGCGCTGCTGGCCGTCGTGGCGGCCATGACCGGAGGACTGGCCGGGCTCAGCGTTGCCGGCGCGCCGAGCGCGGGGGCCTCGGCCGTCATGGGGGGATGGGGGGGATGGGGCGGCGGCGACGCCTATGACGGTGACGGTGACGGCGGCCTCCCCACGGGGGTTCTGCTGGCGGACACCGACGACGTGGACCGTGCCGACGACGTGGGTGAGGACGGCATCGGCTTCGGCACGGACCTCGGTGTCGGCACCGGGCTCGGTCTCGGGCTCCTCGGCGGCGGAGACGCCGGGGTCGTGACCGACGACGTCGAGAACACCCCGGCCCGGGCATCGGTCAACGGCCTGGAGGCCGTGGCCTGACCGGGCCGCTCCAGGCAGGCGCCGCGCCCGGACGCTCCCCGCGAGAAGTGCTCCGGTCGGGGCCGGGAGGTCCGGGCGCGGAGGCCTGTGACGACGTTTCGTTTCCGGCTCGGCGCCGTGGAACGGAATTCGTGCGAGAAAGCAAGACATGCCGCGAGGTCCGTGCGATATCGTGCGTGAAAGGCCTGGCGGGAAGAGTGGCATTATTTCCGTGAGTTCGCCTGCCGTGCGTTTGTCAAGCAAATGCGTGGCAGGAACCGGTCGGCGGCAGGCAACTTGCTGAATGGATTCCGGACTGTCCTGGCGTGGACGTCATACGCAGAATCGAGGAGGTGCGAGTACGGAATTCATTTGAGAAAGAGGCCGTAAATGGTGAACGGAATCGCCGCGCTGCCGAAGTCGACCACAGCCGTGGAGGTGCCGCTCGGACCGGACGACGCCTGGCTGCTCTGCGACACCGGGGACTCGGGCCCGCACATCGCTCTCGGCACCGACGAGCCGGGGATCCGGGGCCTGTTCCGGTTCCGGCCGGAGACGGCGCTTCCGATGAATCAGCTCTGTGACGTGCTGCTGTGCGGTGACAACACACTGACGAGGGCCGAGCGTGAGCTGATCGCGACCTATGTGTCGTCGCTGAACCAGTGCCGGTTCTGCTTCCGCACCCACGCCGCCTTCGCCGCGGTCCGGCTGGAGGAGGGCATGACCCTGGTGCGTCAGGTCTGCGACGACCTCGACACCGCTCCCGTGACGGACAAGATGCGGGCCTTGCTGCGCATCGCCGGCTCGGTGCAGCGCGGCGGACGCAGTGTCACCGCCGAGCAGGTGGCCGCCGCGCGCGCCGCGGACGCGACCGACGTGGAGATCCACGACACCGTGCTCATCGCCGCCGCGTTCTGCATGTTCAACCGCTATGTCGACGGACTGGCGACCTTCGCCCCCGACGACCCCGCCGTGTACGCCGATCGGGCCGCGCGCACCGAGGGCTACGTCGCGGTGCTGGCCGATTCCCTGGAGAAGGTGAGCGGATAGGGGGTGGCGGTGCCGCGCCACCAGGGTCATCGGCACCGCGGCCGTCGTCACCCCGTTTCCGGCGCGCACGATTGATCACGTGACGCCGGGGGGAAGGGTGGGGTGCGGCGGCCGGCCGCCGTGTCCGGTCCGGATGTCCTGGTGGCGCGAGCACCCGAGGGTGCTGGTCGGGGTCTTGGAACTCGAGTGATTCGAAAAGACGTCAAGAGCTACGCGGCCACCTGGGGGACGGTCAGGCGAAGAACGCGTCGACCGCGTAGGTGTCGTGCGGGAAGCTCCAGCGCTCGCTGATCTTGCCGTTGTCGATGCGGAACACGTGCACGCCGTGGTCGTTCATCTCCTGACCTCCGCGCTCCCCCTGGGCCCGGAGGATCACAGCGGCGCGGTCGTCACTGGCGAGGAAGGTCTCCGGCTCGAACCGAAGCGTGCTCTGCGTCATCGCGGTGAGCTGGTTGAGGTAACGCAGAACCTCCTCTTTGCCGTGGTAATCGCCGGCCAGCGGCCCGCGACCGGGGACATGGAAGACGACATCGTCGGCGAGCAGGTCGCCGCCAAGGTGTTCGAAATCACCCTTCGCGATGGCGTCATAACTTTCCCGAGCGATTATGGCGTTCGGGTGTTCGGACATGAATCAGCCTCCTTAAGTGTCGGTCTTTTCTGGCGACGCCGTGACGCTACGCCACGACGGACGGGCCGACAAGACGGGGAGGCAATACTTACTTCGTGGTGATCTCACTATGCGGGACAGCCATAAGGCCGCGCTGTGGGGATGCTTCCGGGTAGTCCGGAGGGCATGATTCACCGGTAATGGGCAAGCCGAAATAAGGACGACGCGACCTGCTCTGGGATTCGGGTGCACTTACGGTGCTGAAAGGGTCGTTTGTCTCCTTCGTCCTAAAGGCCGGAAATAGGGGTGCCCTCGTCACCCGTTGACACTGCGCGCACCGGCGTCGATCATCCCCGTAGACGTCGCACAGGGAGTTCCCATGGCCCATATCACCTTGCCCACTGATGAGCCCGGAATCGTCGGGCTGATGCGCTACCGACCGGAAACCGCCGTCCCGTTGAACGCGCTCGCCGAAGTGTTGCTGCGCAGTGACAACACCCTGACCCGTGGGGAGCGCGAGCTCATCGCGACCTACGTGTCGTCGCTCAACGACTGCAACTTCTGCGCATCCTCCCACGCGGCGTTCGCCGCCGCGCAGCTCCCCGCCGGCATGCCTCTGGTGAACGCCGTGCGGCTCGATCCGGACACCGCAGACATCACGCCGAAGATGCGCGCGCTGCTCGCCATCGCCGCGGCCGTGCAGCAAGGCGGGCTCAAGGTCACCGAGAGCGAGATCGGCGCCGCGCGCGCCGAGGGGGCCACCGACGTGGAGATCCACGACACCGTGCTCATCGCCGCCGCGTTCTGCATGTTCAACCGGTACGTCGACGGCCTCGGCACCTGGGCCCCCGAGGACCCCGCCGCTTACGAGGCGACCGCCGCGAGGATCGTCGACCGCGGCTACGGAAGCTCGCTGGACGACGAGCCGGAGCCGCACGGCCGATGAGCGATCCGGCACGTGTCGAGACCACCCACCGTTATCTGATCGTCGGCGCCGGGCCGGGGGGCCTGCAGCTGGCGTACTACCTGAGCCGGGCAGGCGCCGACTACATCGTCCTGGAACGGGACGCCGCACCCGGCGCCTTCTTCCGCGCCTACCCCCGCCACCGCAAGCTGATCTCCATCAACAAGGTCCACATCACCGAGAAGGACCCCGAGATCGCGCTGCGCTGGGACTGGAACTCCCTGCTCAACGACGACCCGTCGCTGCAGTTCGCCAAGTACACCCACGAGTACTACCCGCACGCCGACGAGATGGTGCGCTACCTCGGCGACTTCCAGCGGCGGCACGACCTGAACGTGCGGTTCTCGACCCCGGTGGACCACATCGACAAGGACGCGGACGGACTGTTCACCGTGCGCGCCGGCGACGAGACCTTCCGTGCCGAGTGCGTGATCGTCGCGACCGGCTGGGGTGGGCCGTACATCCCCGACATCCCCGGCATCGCGCTGGCCACCGGCTACGAGGACATGAGCACGTCGGGGCAGGACCACACCGGCCGCCGGGTCCTCGTCATCGGGAAGGGCAATTCGGCGTTCGAGACGGCCCAGGCCCTCATCGGCCACGCCGCGATCATCCACCTGGCCAGCCCGAGCCCCGTGCGGTTCTCCTGGCACACCAAGCACCCCGGGCACGTGCGCGGCCAGTACGGCGCGTTCCTCGACGCCTACTGGTTCAAGACCCTCGACGGCGTCCTCGAATGCACCATCGACCGCATCAGGCGCGAAGGCGACCGGTACAAGGTCGACATCTCCTACACCCTCGCCGAGGGGGAGAAGGCGACACTGGAGTACGACACGGTGCTGCGCTGCACCGGGTTCGTCATGGACACCGGCGTCTTCGGTGACTCCTGCCGTCCCGAGCTCGCGCACGGCGGCCGGATGCCGGCCATCGGCACCGACTTCCGGTCCGCCAACGTGGACGGCTTGTATTTCGCCGGCACGCTCATGCAGGCCCGCGACTTCAAGCACGCGTCGTCGGCCTTCATCGACGGCTTCCGTTACAACCTGCGCGTCCTCGCCGCGCTGCTCGCCGAGCGGTACGAAGGGGTGCCGCTCACCCACCAGGCGCTGCCTCTGGACGCCGACCAGCTCACCGCCACCATGCTGGAACGGGTCAACTACAGCTCCGCGCTGTGGACCCAGTTCGAGTACCTCTGCGACGTCTACGTGGTGGACGAGCGGAACGGCCACGTCCGGCACTTCGCCGAGCTGCCTGAGGACCACGCGGTCGAGCGCTTCGGCGACGAGCCGTCCTACTTCACCGTCACCCTGCGCTGGGGTCCGCGTGACCAGGAGAACGTGTTCGCCATCCAGCGGCACCCGACGCCTGACCGCGCCGAGGAGTCGGCCTTCCTGCATCCGGTGATCCGGCACTGGAACGGCCGCGAGCTGGTCGCGGAACGGCACCTGCTGGAGGACCTCCAGGCGCAGTGGCTCGACCAGGAACGGCACGTACGGCCGCTGGCGCGGTTCCTGTCCACGAGGCTCGCCAGGTGAACCCCCGCGGGGGCGGACGCCGGTCCGCCCCCGCGCCGGGAACTACGGCTCGTCGATGAGCTGCTCGGTGAGCAGATCGACGACGTCGGTGAACCGGCCGTTCCTCTCGTAGGCGGCCCGCTGGCGCGCGGCCCCGGTGCCGTACCGAAGCAGGTGGGCCAGCCGTTCCCCCACCATCTCCAGATCGCCGGCCTCCTCAAGCGCCGGGCCGATGACGTCGAGCAGGGACGCCACGAGCTCGGCGGCCGGCTGCAGCGTGCCGGACACCGGGTCGAAGCCGTACCCGTCGAGGCCGTCGCGCGCGGCCCGCCAGTACGCCACACGCAGCATCTCGCCAGGCACCATGGGGCCGGGGTCGCCGGCCTCGACCTTGGCGAGGAACGTCACGACCAGCCCGCGCACCATGGCGGCCAGCAGCGCCGACTCCTCGGCGGTCGAGGGAACGTCGGTGACCCGGACCTCCAGCGTCGGCAGCCGCGACGACGGCCGCACGTCCCAGAAGATCGTGCCGGGGTCCACCAGCGCGCCTGACGCGGTCAGCGCGGCCACCGTCTCGTCGAAGTGCGCCAGTGAGCGGAAGTACGGCGGAGGCCCGGCCACCGGCCACTTGGACCACGTCAGCGCGCGCCAGCTCGCGTACCCCGTGTCACGGCCGGCCCAGAACGGCGAGTTGGCGAACATCGAGATGAGGACCGGCAGCCACGGCCGCAGGTGGTTGCTCACCAGCACGGCGCGCTCGCGGTCGGGCAGATGGACGTGCACGTGGCCCGCGCAGATGGTCTGCTCGTCGTGCAGCGCGCGGTAGGTGGCGATGCCGACGCCGTACCGGGGATGCTCGGTGATCAACGGCGGCACGACGTCGCCGAGGACCGGGGTGCCCGAGGCCACCACGGCCAGCCCGAGCCCACGCGCCGCGGCCGCGACGGTGGCGCGCAGGCGGCGCAGGTGGCCCTCCAGCTCGGCGGCGGCGCTGCACGGCGGTGTCTTGGCCTCCAGCTGGTAGCGGGTGATCTCGGTGCACACGAGCTCACCGAGCTCGGCCGAGGCCCGTTCGAACAACTCGGCGGCGCGCGGCACGACCGCCCTGGTCGCCGGATCGACGATGAGGTACTCCTCCTCCACCCCGACGAGCGGGCACAGGGGTGCGAAGGGCATGGGAACCGGGGACTCGATGGTGGCCGTCATAGCTCTCCCGCATGGGACCGGAAGCCGAGGGAACAGGCGTCGCCAGGCGAAGGTACCGGGACGACGACGCAACGCTATCGATCCCCGACCCGGTTCGCGGGCCGCACAGCCGATTCGGTGCGCGCGCCGGTGGGGTACCCGGGGGAAGGCATAGGGGTATGGCGTCCCGGTGAGGGTGCGACCGGTCCTGCGGCGCAGGCCGGAGCCCTAGTGCGGCGATTTCCTGGGGCTCGGCGGGATGAACCACTTGGCCTTAATCGTCGCACCGCACTACGCTTTGCCGCAGATCATTCCGCCCTGTGTCCGCGGAGCTCCCTCAAACGGAGGTGGCACCGCCATTGGCACGGGCGTCGACCTTGTCGAGCGCGCGACGGCTTCGCCGGTTCTCGGCTGCGCGCACCCATTCCTCCCGTCGGCCGGACGGTGTGTCCGTCATGCCGTTTCGCGGGGCCCGGACGCTCTCGATGCCCTGCGCCGGTCGGTCCATCGATCTTCGCCGCATGGGGAAACGGGACTGTTGTGCCCGATTTCGGGCAGGTGACCGTAAAAAAAGTCTCTGCTTCCCCATTGGCCGCGCCGTCATAGGTGAGGTTTGACAAGAGGATGGAAGATGACGCGTATAGATCCTGAGGCGCTGGTGGCGAGCCTGCGAGGCCTCCACAAGACCACTGAGGCCACCGGGGTCGTCCACCATCTGGAGCGCATTGTCCGAGTGGTCGACCGGTTGTTCGGTTACGCGGGTGCCGGCCTGATGTTCGCCGACGAGAGCAAGCGGCTGCGTTACCTCGTGACGACCGACGAGGCCGGACGCAGTCTGGAGCACGCGCAGGCGGCGATCGGCCGCGGCCCGTGCGTCTCGGCGTTCTTCAGCAACGCCGCGGTGACCACCAGTGACGTGCAGGACGACGAGCGCTGGCCTGGTCTCGCGCCGCTGCTGCACCCGAGCGTGCGTGCCGTGGCGGGGGTGCCGGTGCGTCTCGGCAACGGGCCGGTCGGCACGCTGAACGTCTACCAGGGTGAGCCGCAGGAGTGGGAGGAGAGCGACACACAGGCCCTCATGGCGTACGCGCACGTCATCGAGGAGGTCCTCGCCGCGGCCGTGCGCGCTGAGGAGAAGAGCGTGCTCGCCGACCAGCTCCAGTACGCTTTGGACTACCGGATAGTGATCGAGCGTGCCATCGGCTACCTGATGGGCAAGCACGACATCACCGCCGCCGAGGCGTTCACCGGTCTGCGCAAGCGGGCCAGGGACAGCCGCCGCCGTGTCGCCGACCTCGCCGCCGAGATCCTCGGCGAGCAGGCGCCGCCTGCGTGAGGCCCGCGCCTCCCCGCTACCCTGAACGATGATGTATCGACTGCTCTTCGACCTGGTGCTCAGGCGGATGGACGCCGAGGCCGTGCACCACGCGACCATCCGGGCCCTGCGTGTGCTCTCGGTGGCGCCGTTCCTGCGGCGCAGGCTGTACCGCGCGCTGGCCCCCGGGGACGAGGCGCTGCGCGTCCGGGCCTTCGGGGTGCACTTCCCGAGCCCGTTCGGCCTCGCGGCCGGCTTCGACAAGGACGCCGGGTGCGTGGAGGCACTCGCGGCGTTCGGCTTCGGCCATGTCGAGGTGGGGACGATCACGGCGCACGCGCAGCCCGGCAACGCCAGGCCGCGGCTGTTCCGCCTCCCCGCCGACCGCGCGATCGTCAACCGCATGGGGTTCAACAACGCGGGGGCCGCGCGCGCCGCCAGGCGGCTGCGCAGGCCCCGATCGGTGCCGGTGGTGGTCGGGGTCAACATCGGCAAGACCAAGGTCATCCCCGAGGAGCTCGCGCGCCACGACTACGTGACGGCGGCCCGCCTGCTGGCGCCTCTCGCCGACTACCTCGTGGTCAACGTCAGCTCACCCAACACGCCTGGCCTGCGCGACCTGCAGGCCGTCGAGCTGCTGCGGCCGCTGCTCAAGGACGTACGGCGGGCCGCGGGCCGCACCCCGGTGCTCGTGAAGATCGCGCCGGACCTCGCCGACGCCGACGTCGACGCGGTGGCCGACCTCGCGGTCGAACTCGGCCTGGCCGGGGTGATCGCCACCAACACCACGATCGCGCGTGCGGGCCTCGCCGACGCGGCGGCCGCCGAGACCGGCGGGTTGTCCGGCCGGCCGCTCAAGGCCCGTTCACTCGAAGTGCTGCGCCGCCTGAGGGCCCGCGTCGGCGACCGGCTGACCCTTGTGTCGGCCGGCGGCGTGGAGGACGTGGACGACGTCTGGGAGCGTCTGCTCGCCGGGGCCACTCTCGTGCAGGGCTACACCGGCATGATCTACCACGGGCCGCTGTGGGCCTGGCGGATCAACCGCGACCTGTCCCGCCGCCTGCGCCGTCACGGCCACACGACGATCGGCGAGGTGATCGGCCGGCTGGACCGGCCCGCCGAGCCCGCCGGGACCGCCGAGCCCGCCGTCGTCGCCGGGGTGCGGGCTCAGGAAGCCAGGTAGGAGCGCAGGCCCTCGGCCAGCGACACGGCGATGCGCTGCCGGAAGGCCGGGTCCTTCAGCCGTGCGGCATCCGTGGCGTTGCGCATGTTGCCGGTCTCGATGAAGATCTTCGGCACCGTGGAGAGGTTGAGCCCGCCGAGATCGTTGCGGTAGTCGAGCGCGTCCTTGCCGATGTAGTTCGAGTACGGCAGACCGGTGCCGTCGTGGAACGCCTTGCGCACGGCGAGGCCGAGGCGCTTGGAGTCGCCGACCACGGGATCCACCGGCCCGCCGATCTTCTTCGGCATGATCACGTGGAAGCCGCGGTTGCCGGCCCCGGCCCCGTCGGCGTGCACGGAGATCGCGGCGTCGGCGCGCGCGTCGTTCCCGATGGCGGCACGCTCGGTGATGCACGGCCCGACACCGTTGTTGTCCTTGCGGGTCAGCTTCACCGTGGCACCCTCGGCCTTGAGCAGCTTGACCATGCGCTTGGCGACGTCCCAGGTGAAGGCGGCCTCGGAGTACCCGTCGTCGGTGGAGGTGCCGGTGGTGTCGCACGGCTTCCACTGGGTGAGGACGTTCACCTTCTTGTTGACGGCCGCGGGGTCGCGGTAGTTGCCGCCGTTGTGGCCGGGGTCGATGACGATCACCTTGCCGTCCAGCGGCCGGTCAGGTGTCGGCGCGGCCTTCCGGGCCGGTGAGGCGGCGGCAGGAGGCGGCGCGGCGGCCGTCTCAGGCGCGCGTGCGGCGGGGCCGGCAGGAGAGGCGTCCGCCGCAGAACTCGGCGTGCCTCCGCAGGCGGCGGCCCCCAGCCCGGCCAGGGCCAGGCAGGCGGCGGCGAGTACTCGGCTGGTCACGAAAGATCCCTCCGCAGGTGACCTGTTCGCATCCAACCTACGCGCCTCGGTCCGATGACCAGGACGCTTCACCGCATCACGACGCTCACCAGGCGCGTTCGCCGAGCGGCTGCCGCTGGAGCAGCGCCGCGAGGTCACGCGCGTCCTCGGCGTCCAGGCCGAGCACCACCCGGGGCCGTCCCCAGGGGTGGTCGATGGAATGGGCGACGTAACTGGCGACGGACTCGGTCGCGCTCTCGCCGTCCTTGCCTCGCGCGGCCCGCCAGTGCGCCCAGGCGCGTTCCAGCTCGGCCGCCGCGCGCTGCGCGCAGGACACCAGTTCTGGATCACGCATGTCTACCCTCCGGTCCGGTGCCGACGCTTCACGTCAGTCAACACCGGCGAAAGGCCGTAGTCGTGGAGGTTGACCTACTCTTGGGGCTCTTGGGGCTCGCTTGGCACCGGGCCGGTGCTGTGCCGGACCACCAGGCGAGGGGTGACCTGACGCAGCCTCGCCGCTTTGCCGGGGTCGGTGATGCGGTCGCTCAGCAGGGAGGCGGCCGACCTCCCCATGGCCCGCCGCGGCTGGTCCAGGCTCGTCAGGGAGATGTGGTGGATCGCGGCGAGATGGGTGTTGTCGTACCCGACGACCGACAGGTCCTCCGGCACCCGCAAACCGAGCTCACTGGCCGCGACGAGCACGCCGAGCGCCGCGACGTCGTTCGCCGCGAAGATCGCGGTCGGCCTCGGGGAGCGCTCCAGAAGCGAACGCGCGGCCCGCCGTCCGCCTTCCTCGGTGAAGTCGCCGTGCTCCACCATGATGTGCGGCGCGAGGCCGTGCCTGCGCATCGCCACCAGGTAACCCTCGCAGCGGAACCGCGCCGACGACGAGGGGGTCCCCTCGATGTGCGCGATCCGCCGGTGACCGAGCTCCACCAGGTGGTCCACCGCGAGCCCGGCGCCGAGCTCGTCGTCGTCCACCACGATGTCCACGCTCTCCAGCTCGACGTCGCGCTCACCCACCACCACCGTGGGGGTGTACGCCGCGGCCTCGGCGAGCGTCTCGCTGGAGGGGGACACGCCGAGCAGCACCAGACCGTCGACCCGTAGCTCCAGGAACGCCTCGACGGCCTCCTCCTCGAACGCCGGGTCCCACCGGCCGCTGCCGATCAGCAGCCGCAGTCCGTCGCCGTGCAGGCTCTCCTGCAACCCGTCGAGGAACTCCGCGTAGAAGGGGTTGTGCAGATCGGCCACCAGAGCCCCCACCAGGTGGGTGCGGCCCTCGACCAGGCTGCGCGCGACCGCGTTCGGCCGGTAGCCGAGCTCTCGCGCGGCCTGCAGCACCGCTTCGCGCCTGTGCTCGCTCACGTGTGGCGACCCGCGCAACACCAAAGAGACCAGCGACTTGGAGACACCCGCCCGCTCGGCCACGTTGCGGATCGTCGGCCGGGGACGCGGCCCACCGGCGTCCCCGAGGGCCGGGGCGGCCGTGCCGAGATCCGCTCTATGGCGGGAGGTCGTCTGCATGGACGGTCCTGACATGGTTCTCCCCACGCTGAGTGGATGTGCACCTGTCAGACCAAACGATCGAGTGGCTCCTAGGGTACGGGTGTGTTGCGCGCCGAGGTGATGGTCGTTCTGTGCGCGTTCGTCCGGCGCCTCTCGGTTAGGGTGCGCAGTGTGGGTGCGACATCACGAACCGCGGACGCGCACGACCATCCACCGCACGGTTCGCGGCCGACGAGGCGGCGGCTCAGCGTGGACCGGCGGCGCGAGGAGCTGATGGCCGCGGCGCTCGAACTGTTCAGCAGGCACGACGCCGAAGACGTCTCGGTGGACGACGTCGCCTTCGCCGCCGGCGCGTCACGCGCGCTGGTCTACCACTACTTCGGCGGCAAACAGGAGCTGTACGTCGCGGCGCTGCGCAGCGCGGCGGCGGAGCTCGAGGCGCGGCTGCGGCCGGCGTCCGGCGGCGGCAGTGCCCTGGAGGAGATCGCCGACGGGCTGACGCGGTACTTCGATTTCGTGGAGGACCACGCGGCCGGCTTCGCGGCCCTGCTGCGCGGCGGCCCGGCCAACCGGACCGGCGAGGTGGGGGAGATCGTCGAGAGCGTGCGCCGCCGCCTGCTGCGGATGATCACCAATCGCATGCGGGTGGAGGAGCCCGGAGCGACGCTGCGGGTGACGCTGCGGTCGTGGATCGCGTCGGTCGAGATCGCGGGGCTGGACTGGCTGGAGAACCGTGACATGGACCGGGCCACTCTGGAGAGCCTGCTGGTGGACCAGATGACGGCGCTGCTCGCCGTGGCCGCCAGGCACGATCATCAGGTGAACGCGCTGCTCGCCGACCTGCGTCCCGCGCAGGCCCAGTGACCCCCCCCGGGTCTGCGGCCTGCCGTCACGTTCTCGTCCCGGTACGGGCCCAGTGAGGTGGCGCCGGCGCGGTCGGCGCCTCCACACCGGCCCGTAGGCCCTGACCTGCCGGCGGGCCGTGAGAAACCGGCCCGCGTGGCGCAGAGCCACGGCTGTGCGGTGTTGATGACGCGCTCACATACGGGACGCGAGCGCGCCGGTTCTCCCCCCTAGCAGGTCCGTGACGGACCTCGCGTCACTCCGACCGCTGCTGCGGGATGCCCGCGAGCAGCGCTCGGACCTCGGTCTCCCGGTAACGCCGGTGACCGCCAAGGGTGCGGATGGACGTCAACTTGCCCGCCTTCGCCCACCGAGTAACGGTCTTGGGGTCGACGCGGAACATGGTGGCGACCTCCGCCGGGGTGAGCAGTGGCTCGGCCTCGGGTGTACGAGCTGACATTTGTGCGGCCTCTCCTCCGTGGACCGGCGACAGCGATCCTGCGACTTGTGTTGGCGCTTCGTCACGGATGTCCCACTGTGGCCCAGTTAGTGCGGATTTTTCTGGACCACATGTGGTATCACCCGATGTGACCATACAGCCACGTAGAGCGATTGGCGAGACCTGAAAGTACAACGCCTTGTCCACGGGTTGATGTCACGCTCGGTGATTCTAGCGACACGGTTCGTGGTATCGCAGTGAAAACGGCAAACTACTCAGTTCGCAGAAGCGAGCTGGTGACTCCCGTTACCTACTTTTGCAGGTCACGTGCATGATTTGCGGTTCAGTTCGCCGATTCGAGGGCTTGTATTGACTTCCAGCGCAGGATCACGCGCTGATACATGGCGAAGGCCAGCTCTTCTTGACCCGTGTCCAAACCGGTCAGCGCCGCGGCGAGCTCGGCGGCGGACTGGTCGGCCTGCAGCGTGGCGTCGTCCATCAGGTGCACCAGGCCGCCGTAGTCGAGCTCGACCAGCGAGTGGGGATGGAAGTCCTCCAGCCACCTGCCGACCTCTTCGACCTCGGTGAGCGTGCTCACCTCACCCACGTGGCGCCGGATCACGACGAGCGCGCGGGCCACCCGCCTGCGGGCCTGCGCCATCGAGGTGACGTACAGCAGGTTGCGCGCCGGAGCGGTGGTCGTGGCGGCCGACGGCTCGGTGGGGTTGTCCTCCTGGCGGCCGAGCACGAGCCAGCGCTCGGCGGAGTCGAACGGCACGAACCACGGCGTCGGGACGTGCCACCTGCTGGTGCGGATGTGCGTGCGCAGCGCCGCCGAGCCGCCGCTCTGCTTGAAGCGGTCGAAGTCGTCCGCGGTCTGCTCGGCGATGGCCCGGGGGACGAACCGGTCGGCCAGACGAGGTGGCGTGCCGCCGCGGAACCTGGCGAACGACAGCCAGGAACGCAGTCGGCTCTGCCACGGACACACGTACAGGGTTTCCTCTATGCGGCGCAGGTAGGCATTGGTGCTCTCGCCTCCCGGCGCGGGCATCGGGGAGACCCCGAGCAGCCGGCGCACCGCCTCGGCGTGCTCTGCCTCCAGAGCGAACGCGCGGCGCGGCCGGTCCTTGGAGTCCGCGTACGCCGCCCAGTAGGCGCGGTCGCGCTCGGTGAACGCGGACAACGGCTCGTAGACACGGAGATAGGCGGCGTAGGGCAGCACATCTCGAATGGTGCCATGGAGCGGTGAGCGGACGCGAGCGAGCACGGCGGGACGAGCGGGACACCAGAGGTGGGGCGGTGCGGCGAGGGGCCTCCAGGGAGGTTTGCGGCGCTCCACGGCGTGCCGGTCCCGGCTGGTGATCAAAGGCGGGGCCGGAGGCCGCTCGATAGGGTGGTCTCCTGGATCCGCCGCGACGGGGCGGCGGACGAAAGATGACTGGGAGTCACCACCGTGACCGACGTCTTCGGGTCGTCCCACAAGGACACAGATCCCTCACCTGACGGACAGGCTCGCCACGAGCAGGTCGTCTTCTGCGCCGACGACCGCAGCGGCCTGCGGGCGATCATCGCCATCTACAGCACCGCGCTCGGCCCCGGCCTCGGCGGCACGCGCTTCTACCCCTACGAGAGCGAGCAGGCCGCGCTGTCGGACGTGCTCAACCTCTCACGCGCCATGGCGTACAAGAACGCGCTCGCCGGGCTCGACCTCGGCGGCGGCAAGGCCGTGATCATCGGCGACCCGGCCAAGGACAAGAGCGAGGCGCTGCTGCGCGCGTACGGCCGCTTCGTGCAGTCGCTCGGCGGCCGCTACTACACCGCCTGCGACGTCGGCACCTACAGCGAGGACATGGACGTCGTCGCCAAGGAGTGCTCGTTCGTGACCGGCCGCACCGTGGCGCACGGCGGAGCGGGAGACTCCTCCATCCTCACCGCGTACGGCGTGTTCCAGGGCATGCGCGCCGCCGCGAGCCACACCTACGGCAGCCCCTCCCTGCGCGGCAGGCGCGTCGGCGTCGAAGGCGTGGGAAAGGTCGGCCACCGGCTGGTCGAGCTCCTGCTCGACGACGGCGCCGAGGTCGTGATCTGCGACGTCAGCGAGCAGGCCGTCGAGCGGGTGCGAACCCGCCACCCCCAGGTGGACGTGGTCGCGGACGCCGCGGCGCTGAAGGCCGCCGACATCGACGTCTACTCTCCCTGCGCGCTCGGCGGGGCCCTGGACGACGAGACGGTCGCCGGCCTGCGTGCCGCCATCGTCTGCGGCGGCGCCAACAACCAGCTCGCGCACACCGGCGTGGAGAAGCAGCTCGCCGAGCGCGGCATCCTCTACGCTCCCGACTACGTCGTGAACTCCGGCGGCGTGATCCAGGTCGCGGACGAGATCGAGGGCTTCGACATGGACCGGGCCAGAGCAAAGGCAACGCAGATTTTCGACACGACATTGAAGATCTTTTCGATGGCGGAGGAAGAAGGTGTTCCCCCGGCGGTGGCGGCCGATAGGCTGGCCGAGCGCAGAATGTCGGAAGTCGGACGGCTTAGGGCCATTTGGCTCGGCCGCTGACCGCGTACGTCCATACGGCGTACCGACTGGAGCGCAAAACAGGTACGGTTGTAGTCGAACGAGAGCTGACGTCGGAAGTCAGGCGGCGTCAGCGCGTGGTGCGTTAGCGACGAGGGGTCGGCCACGACCCCGCATGAGGGGGTCGAGCCGATGGGGCGCGGCCGAGCCAAGGCCAAGCAGGTGAAGGTTGCCCGCCAGCTCAAGTACAACAGCGGCGGCACCGATCTTGACCGTCTTCGCGAGGAGCTCGGAGTCAACCACGACTCCAACCAGGACGTAGACGACGCCGTCGACGATGAGCTGGCCGATCGGTACGCCGATTACGCCGACGACTTCGACGACGACGATGAAGAGGACCCCAGGTCCCGGCGCCGTTAGGCGACCACCGGGTTGAACGTTGGCAGGGCACCCGGCGAGCACGTCTCGCCGAGTGCCTCCTTCGTGCTATCTGAAGAGCTCCTTGCCACCTACCGGCAAGGAGCTTTTCGTCGCGCTTTCCGCACCACGTGACCAAGCTCACCCCAGGCTCACCAGGACTCGGTGCTCACCTGGGGCTCACTCAGTGCTCACCCGGGCTCGAGCAAGATGTGGCCCCCGCGCCACCACCTCACCTGTGCACCGTGACCGGCCGCCACGTGGCCGCTCCCGCCGGGCCGGCTCAGGCCCGGAAGCGGGCCTCGCCGGACCCCGGCACGATCTCGCCGAGCACCCACGCGTCCTGGCCGCGGGCCGCGAGCGTGGCCAGGGCCACGTCCGCCACACCGGCCGGCACGACGGCGCACATGCCGACGCCGAGGTTGAACGTGCGGTCCATCTCCTCCTGCGGCACCCGGCCGTACCCGGCGATCACCTCGAAGATCGGCTGAGGCGTCCAGGACGAGCGGTCGAGCACCGCGTCGGCCCCCGGCGGCAGCGACCGCGCGAGGTTCGCGGCCAGGCCGCCACCGGTGATGTGCGCGAACGCGTGCACCTCGACGGTACGCGTCAGCTCCAGGCAGGCCAGCGAGTAGATCCGCGTCGGCTCGAGCAACTCCTCGCCGAGCGTGCGCGCCAGCTCGGGAAGCTCACGCTCCAGGCCGAGACCGGCGGTGGCGATCACGTGGCGGACCAGCGAGTAACCGTTGGAGTGCACCCCCGAGGACGCCAGCCCGAGCACCACGTCCCCCGGCCGCACCCGGTCGGGACCGAGCAGTTCTGCGGCCTCCACGACACCGGTGCCGGCGCCGGCGAGGTCGTACTCGTCCGGCCCCATCGCCCCGGGGTGCTCGGCGGTCTCCCCGCCGACCAGCGCGCACCCGGCGAGCCGGCAGCCCTCCGCGACCCCGCCGACTATCTCGGCGATCCGTTCCGGCACGACCTTGCCGCAGGCGATGTAGTCGGTCATGAACAGCGGCTCGGCCCCGCACACCACGAGGTCGTCGACCACCATGCCGACCAGGTCGATGCCGATGGTGTCGTGCTTGCCGAGCGCCTGCGCCAGCATGACCTTGGTGCCGACGCCGTCGGTGGACGTCGCGAGCAACGGCCGCTTGAACCTCAGCAGCGCCGACACGTCGAACAACCCGGCGAAGCCGCTGGCGTCGTCCACGACCTCGGGCCGCCGCGACCGCGCGACCTTGGCCTTCATCAGCTCGACCGCGCGCTCACCGGCCTCGATGTCGACACCCGCCGCCGCGTACGAGGCCGTCACCTCAGGGCTCATGCCCGCGCCTCCAGCACGAACTTGCCGACGTTGTCCTGGTCGATGGGGATCGGGTACTTGCCGTCGAAGCACGCGCGGCACAGCCGTCCCGCCGGGATCGTGGTGGCCTCGGTGAGCCCCTCGAGCGAGATGTAACCGAGCGAGTCGGCGCCGATGGACTCCCGGATCTCCTCCAGGGACCTGGTGCCGGCGATCAGCTCCGCCTTGGTGGCGAAGTCGATGCCGTAGAAGCACGGCCAGCTCACCGGCGGGGACGAGATGCGCACGTGGACCTCGGTGGCCCCCGCCTCGCGCAGCATCTTGACGATCGCGCGCTGCGTGTTGCCCCGCACGATCGAGTCGTCCACGACCACCAGGCGCCTGCCCTGGATCACCTCGCGCAGCGGGTTCAGCTTGAGCCGGATGCCGAGCTGGCGGATCGTCTGGGACGGCTGGATGAACGTGCGGCCGACATAGGAGTTCTTCACCAGGCCCTGGCCGTACGGGATGCCGCTCTCCTCGGCGTAACCGATCGCGGCCGGGGTGCCGGACTCCGGGGTCGGGATCACCAGGTCGGCCTCGACGGGGTGCTCCCTGGCCAGCCGGCGGCCCACCTCGACCCGGGTGGCCTGCACGCCGCGGTCGGCGATCGTGGTGTCGGGCCGCGCCAGGTAGACGTACTCGAACAGGCAGCCCTTCGGCTCGGCCAGCGCGAACCTGCGCGACCGCACCCCGCGCTCGTCGATCACCAGCAGCTCACCCGGCTCGATCTCACGGGTGAACGTCGCACCGACGATGTCCAGCGCGGCCGTCTCGGACGCCACCACCCAGCCGCGCTCCAGGCGGCCGAGCACCAGCGGCCGGATGCCTTGCGGGTCACGCGCGGCGTACAAGGTCTTCTCGTCCATGAAGACCAACGAGTAGGCACCCTTGACCTGTGGCAGCAGGTCGGCCGCGGCGTCCTCGATGGACCGGCTGCGGTCCTGCGCGAGCAGCGACGTGAGCACCTCGGTGTCCGTCGTCGCACGGATCGTCGCACCCGTCAGCCGGCTCGCGAGCTGCGGCGTGTTGATGAGGTTGCCGTTGTGCGCGAGAGCCAGCCCGCCACCCTCTGTGGAACTGAGGGTCGGCTGAGCGTTCTCCCAGACACTGGACCCGGTGGTCGAGTAGCGGCAGTGGCCGATCGCGAGATGGCCGCGCAACGTCCCGAGCACCGACTCGTCGAAGACCTGAGCGACCAGTCCCATGTCCTTGTAGACGAGGATCCGGCTGCCTTCGCTGACCGCGATGCCCGCGGACTCCTGTCCGCGATGCTGCAACGCGTACAGCCCGTAGTAGGTGAGTTTGGACACTTCCTCGCCCGGGGCCCAGACCCCGAAGACGCCACAGGCATCCTGAGGCGCGCGGTCACCGGGGTCAAGGTCATGGCCGAGTCGGCCGTCGCCCTTTAGCACGTGCTTCAGTCTAAGTCGGCCATCTCGACCTGTGGTAACCCGGGGCCCGGCGAGCCCTCCCCGCGACCGCGCACCGGCCCGCCGCACGTACGCGCGGACCACCGCACCGGCACTGCTCACGCCGCCGAACGGCCTCGCTCAGACCGCCGTGCCGGCGCCGCTCACGACCGGTACGGGCCTGCTCGCGCCGCCGATACCCACGGTTTCCTGGCGCCATGAGGTAAAGATCCCCGCCTTTTGCCGTTCCCACTTCCTTGGTGACGGTGTGGCGGGGGATAGTAGGTGTTCATCGCTGCCCGCGACCGGCCGGAAGGGCTTGACCACGTGACCACACCTGGTGATCCACACGACCCCCAGTCCCGTCCCGGTGGTTCCCCTTCCTCCGGCGAGACCCCCGGCGGCTACGGCCAGCAGCAGCCCCCGCAGTACGGCGGCCCGTACGGCGAGACCCCTTCGTCCCCGTACGGTGAGCAGCCTCCCTACTACGGCGGCCCGCCGCCGTACGGCCAGTACCCGCCGCCAGGCGGCCAGAGCGGCGGCGGGCTCGGCACCGCGTCCCTGGTCCTCGGCATCCTCAGCATCGTGCTGCTGCTGGTCTGCGGCATCGGCCTCCTGACCGCGATCGCCGGCCTGATCGTGGGCTTCATCGCGCTGGCCCGCCGCTCCAACAAGGGCCGCGCCACCGTCGGCCTCATCCTCAGCGGCCTGACCCTCCTGCTCGGCGTCATCGCCTTCATCTGGTTCGTCAACACGTTCCAGGAGTGCCTCAACGCGCCGACGCAGGCCGAGGCCCAGTCCTGCGTGGAGCGTAAGCTCGGCGTGCAGCAGCCGGTCGGCCCCTAACCCCGCAGCGGCAGGTGCTCTGACAGGTCGGCCCGCGCGCCGCTCGCGCTGATCTTCCCGGCGTCCATGGCCTCGGCCCAGGTCGTCCGGCCGAGTGCGAGCTCAAGCCAGGTGCGCGGGTCGGTCTCCACCACGTTCGGCGGTGTCCCCCTGGTGTGCCGGGGTCCCGCCACGCACTGCACCGCCGCGAACGGCGGCACGCGCACCTCGACCGTCCGGCCGGGGGCCTCGGCCGTCAGGCGGTCGAGCAGGAGCCGCGCCGCGAGCCGCGCCGCGTCCCGTTCCGGCCGCAGCCCCTTCTCGTAGACGCCGAGCACGACGTGCGCCACAGCGTCCGTGAGCCCGTCAGGCGGCCCGTCGTACGGCGGCTCGCCGAGCTCGGCGAGCTGCGCGTCCAGAGCGGCGCGGATCTTCTCGGGGTCGGGTCTCCTGGTTGCCACGATCTCCATCCTGCCGCGCCTCACCATCAGGCAGTTCATTCGATGGGAGGCTTTCGTTCATCTGGTGTTGTGGTGGCGACCGTACGGTCCCGACGACGCGTCTTCTTCCGAACGATATTGGAGGACCTGTGGCGAACCCGTCATCCCGCAGGCTGCCGATTCTCCCCCTTCTGCCCCCCGTCGGGGGCCGCGACGCCATGACCTGCCGGTTCCGCTGCGGTGACGCCTGTGCTCACGAAGTGGCCAACACCAGCGGCAACCCGTACTTCCAGGACCTTCTGCCGGCTGTCATCTCCCGCCGCGGCGCGCTGCGCGCAGGCGCGCTCGGCGCCGTTGTCGCCACCGCGGCCGTCACCGGAGCCGTCCCCGCCGCCGCCGATCCCGCGCCGTCCGGGGCCGGCGGCCGCGGCCCCGGCCCTGGCCATGGTCCCCGTGGCCTGGCCTTCACCCCGGTCCCCCCGAACTCGCTGGACGCGCTCACCGTCGCCGACGGCTACCGCTCCGCCGTCGTGGTCCGCTGGGGTGACCCCGTCCTGCCGGACGCGCCGGCGTTCGACTTCGAGAACCAGTCCGCCGCCGCGCAGGCCGCGCAGTTCGGCTACAACTGCGACTTCGTCACCTTCTTCCCGCTCGGCGACGACCGCGGACTGCTGTGGGTCAACCACGAGTACACCGACGAGAACCTCATGTTCCGCGGCTACACCAACGGCGACACCGCACCCCTTGAGCAGATCGCCATCGCCATGGCCGCGCACGGCGGGTCGGTCGTCGAACTGGAGCGCGCCGGCCGCACCGGCCAGTGGAAGCTCGTCACCCGGGGCCGGCGCAGGTACAACCGCCGCGTCACCGTGCGGACCAAGATGCGTCTCACCGGTCCCGCCGCGGGCTCCGCTCTGCTGAGCACCGCCGCCGACCCTCGGGGCACCACCGTCCACGGCATGCTCAACAACTGCGCCGGCGGCACCACCCCGTGGAACACCGTGCTCAGCGGTGAGGAGAACTGGAACCAGTACTTCGTCGGCGGCGACGGCGTCCCCGAGGCGCAGAAGCCGTACCTGACCCGGTACGGCGTGAGCACCACCGCCGCCGTGCCGAGCGGCAGCCGGCGTTTCGACCGGGTGGAGGAGCGGTTCGACCTCGCCAAGCACCCGAACGAGATCAACAGGTTCGGCTGGATCGTCGAGATCGACCCGTTCGACCCGCAGAGCACGCCGATCAAGCGCACCGCGCTCGGCCGCCTCGCGCACGAGGGGGCCACCACCACTCTGGCGAAGGACGGCCGCGTCGTCGCGTACATGGGGGACGACAGCCGGTTCGAGTACATCTACAAGTTCGTCTCCAAGGACCGCCACATCCCCGGCTTCGACCGCCACAACCGGTCGCTCCTCGACGAGGGCACCCTGTACGTCGCCACGTTCACCGGTGACAGCCCCGGCCAGATCGACGGCGCCGGCACCCTCCCCGCCGACGGCCGCTTCGACGGTACCGGCGCCTGGATCCCCCTGGTCAGCGGCGACCGTTCGTTCGTCGAAGGCATGACCGCCGCCGAGGTCCTCGTGTACACCCGCGTCGCCGCCGACAAGGCCGGCGCCACCAAGATGGACCGTCCCGAGGACATCGAGCGCAACCCCGTGAACGGCGCCGTCTGCGTGGCACTCACCAACAACACCGCGCGCACCGCCGCGCAGGCCGACGAGGCCAACCCCCGCGCCGCCAACCGCCACGGCCAGATCCTGGAGATCGTGGAACGCCGCGACGACGCCGCCGCCACGACCTTCACCTGGTCCCTGCCTCTGGTCTGCGGCGACCCCGCCGACCCCTCCACGTACTTCGCCGGCTTCGACAAGACCAAGGTCTCCCCCATCTCCTGCCCCGACAACGTCACCTTCGACGCCGACGGCAACCTCTGGATCTCCACCGACGGCAACGCACTCGGCAAGAACGACGGCCTTTTCGCCATGCCTCTCTCCGGCCCCGACCGCGGCCACGTCCGCCAGTTCCTCACCGTCCCCTACGGCGCCGAGACCTGCGGCCCCCTGATCACCGAGGACCAGAAGAGCGTCTTCGTGGCCGTCCAGCACCCCGGCGAGATAACCGGCGCGACCCCCGACACCCCCGCCAGTCACTGGCCGGACGGCGGCACTTCCCAGCCGCGTCCCTCGGTGGCCGTCGCCTGGCACCCCCAGGGCAAGAAGATCGGCTCCTGACCCCCAGCCGCTGGGACGGCCCCACCGGACGGGTCCGGTGGGGCCGTCGTCTTTCAGGCCACGGATTCGAGCAGCTTCGGCGGCTCGGGGACGACGGGAGAAACCGGGTGACGGCGTAGCGTGAGCAGGCTCAGGGGTACGCCTACGGCCATGATGGCGGCGGCGATGGTCAGGGCGAGTTGGTAGCCGTCCAGGAAGGCGGTCAGGGGGGTGGCGCCGGTGGTGAGGGACGTGTTCTGGCGCGCGTTGAGTATGGCGCCGAGGACGGTGATGCCGAGGAGGCCGAAGACCTCGCGGGAGACGTTCAATGTGCCTGAGGCGACGCCGGCGCGGCCTTTCTGGAGGGTGTCGAGGATGGCGTTGGTCAGGGGTACGAGCAGGCCGGCGCCTAGGCCGTACATCAGGAACCACGGCAGCAGGTCGCGGTAGGCGCCGTCCGCCCCGGTGAAGGACAGCGCGAGTACCGAGCCGGACATCAGGGCGAGGCCCGCCGCGACGGTGGGGGCGGTGCCGAACCTGGCGGCGAGGCGGGGGGCCACGGTGGCGACGGCCGCCATCAGCAGGGCCATGGGGATGAACGCCGAGCCGGCCTCGATCGGCGAGTAGCCGAGCACGTTCTGCAGCCAGAGCGCGGTGAAGAAGTAGATGCCGAACACGCCGAAGGCCCACAGTCCCATGGCGGTCAGGCCGCCGCTGAAGACCCGCTCGCGGAACAGCGACAGGTCGATCATCGGCTGTGTCACGCGCCGCTCGATCATGACGAACAGTGCGGCGGCCGCGGCGGCCACAGCGAACGAACCGAGGGTGACCGCGGACGTCCAGCCCTGGCTCTCGCCTTCGATGAGCGCGTACGTCAGAGCGAACAGTGCGGTCGCTGAGGCGGCCAGGCCGGGGAGGTCCAGGCTGGAGCCCCTGGAGCGCGCCGAGTCGCGCGGCAGGGCCCAGAGGCCGAGCGCGAGGGTCAGTGCGCCGATCGGGACGTTGATCAGGTAGATCCAGCCCCAGTGCCAGTTCTCGCTGATGAAGCCCCCGGTGAGCGGCCCGAACGCCAGCGCGAGCGCACCGACGGCACTCCACAGGCCGACGGCCGTGTTGCGTTCCCGCGTGTCGGGGAAGATCCGCGGGATCAGGCTGAGCGCGGTGGGTGTCAGCAGGGCCGCGCCGACTCCCTGCACGCCACGGCTGAGTACCAGCATGGTGCCGTCGGTGGACAGTCCGGCGGCCGTGGACGCGAGCGAGAACACCACGAGTCCGAGCACGAAGATCCGCCGTTGACCGAACACGTCGGCGAGCCGTCCGCCTGCCAGGAGCAGACCGGCGAACACCAGGATGTAGCCGCTGACGATCCACTCCAGACCGGAGATGGTCAGCCCGAGATCACGCTGAATGGTCGGCAGCGCCACGTTGACCACGTTGTTGTCGAGATACGTCATGAAGGTGGCCAGGGAGACCGCCACCAGGGCCCACCATCGGCGATTCATCAGAAAAGTCTCCTCTACGGAGTACATGTACGTCGTACAAGTACGGTGTACAGGAGAACCCGTACGGCGTATAGTTGTCAAGTGGCCGCAGACAAGCTCACCCGGGACGCCGTGATCGACCAGGCGATGGCACTGGCCGACGAGGAAGGCGCGGACGCGGTCACCGTCCGCCGGCTCGCCGCGCGGCTCGGTGTCACACCCATGGCGCTGTACTGGCACTTCAAGAACAAGGAAGAGCTGATGGCGGGCCTCGCCGAGCACGTGCTCACCGGGGTCACCGCGGGGTACGCGGCAGGCGACCCGTGGCGTAAGCGGCTGCGGCTGCTGGTCGAGGCCGTGGTGCACGCCATGCGTGAGCATCCCTCACTGCCAGGCATCCTCGCCGCGGTGGGGGACAAGCACTGCGTCGACAGTTTCAACCGCGCCACCGAGGCCGCGCTCGACGTGCTCACCGAGGCGGGGTTCACGCTCAGCGAGAGCTTCCACATCTCGTCATACCTGCTCAACGGGGCCATCGCCTTGGTCAACGGCCGTCCGGAATGTTCGGCCGACCCCGAGGACGGTGCGGCGGAACGGCGACGGCAGCGTGCGCTGCGCCTGGAGGCCATGCCTCGTGACCGCTTCCCGCACGTCGTCGAGTACGGCGCGATCGCCGCCGCGCCGCCGGACGTCGAGCACTACTTCGCCTTCGGTGTCGATCTGCTGCTTCGCGGCGTCGAGGGCCTGGCGGCCGATCGGGGCTAGGCCTCCGGGGCCGGCACTGCCGCCTGCGGTCGAGCGAGTGCGGCGAGGGTCAGGCCGGCGGTGGCGACGGTGGCGAGGACCGCGTAGGTGCGGGTGAAACCGGTCATCAGGTGGTCCACGGCGACGGGGGTGAGGCGGGAGAGGGTGCCGGCGTAGACGAGGTCGCGTAGAGCGGGGGGGAGGGTGCCGGTCAGCACGGTCAGGGTGGTGGCGACGCTCAGCACTATGCCGACATTCATGATCATCAGGCGGAAGCCGTTGACGACGCCGAGGCCGCCGGGGGGAAGTGCGGACATCACCTGGGTGGTGTTGCCGGTGAGGAAGGCGCCGTTGCCGGCGCCGGCGAGGAACAGGCCGAGGCCGATCAGCCAGTACGGGGTGCCGGTGCCGGTCGAGAAGGTCAGCACGAACAGGCCGGCGCAGTTCATGGCGCAGCCGGTGACCGAGAGGGTGTACGGCGAGAGGCGGCGGCCGAGCGCGCCTGCCACCGGGGACGCCAGGGCCATGCCGACGGGGACGGGGAGCACGCCGAGAGCGGCGGTGAAGCCGTCGGCGCCGCGGGCCGCCTGGAAGTACAGCGAGACCAGCAGCACCAGCGCCGACCTCGACAAGGCGGTGCAGAACGATGCCAGGTTGGCGTAGGTCAGCATGCGGTGGCCGAACAGCCGGGGGTCCAGGACCGGGTGGGAGGCGCGGCGCTCGGCGGCGAACAGCAGCGGCAGGAGCACCAGGAAGATCGCCAGACCGGTGAGCGTGACCGGTCCGCCGACGCCGTGCGAGCCCGCGTCGGACAAGGCGGTGAGCAGAGCGGTCAGCGCGGCGAAGACGAGCAGGTTGCCGGCCAGGTCGATGGGGGTGCGCGGGCCGGGTGGCACGCGGCGCAGCGTCGTCCAGGCCCAGGCCAGGCCGAGGACACCGGGGAGGACGTTCACCCAGAAGACCCACTGCCAGCCGAGTGAGTCGGCGATGAGCCCGCCGAGGGCCGGCCCGGCGAGCTGGGCCACCGAGAGGGTGCCGATGTAGACCCCCATGCCCTGACTGAGCCGGTCAGGGGGGAAGGCCGCGGTGATGATGACGGTGCCGTTGGCGAGGATCATCGCCGAGGCCAGTCCCTGGAGCGCGCGCATCGCGATGAGGAAGCCGACGTCCGGCGACAGGCCCGCCAGCAGCGAGCACAAGGTGAACAACGCGAACCCGGCGAGGTAGACCTCACGCCGTCCCACCAGGTCGGCCACGCGGCCGAAGAAGACCAGCGTGGTGGTGTTGACCAGCAGGTACGCCAACAGGATCCACGAGGAGGCGAACGCCGAGGCGTCGAAGTGACGCACGACCGCCGGCAGCGCGACGTTGAGGGTGCTGGCGTTGACCCCGATGAGCACGAGCCCGAGGCTGGTGACCGAGCACACCCGCCACGCGTGGCGGAGCCTCCTGGCGTATTCGGGTGTCCCCGGCAGGGGGGTGCCGGTCTGGGGGAGGACGACCATGAGTACAAGTCTGATGTACGGCGTACTACCGCTTTGATGGGGTTTCGGAACGGCCTGGTCAGCGGGCTCGGCGGCGAAGGGCCTGGAGGTCGTGGATGGTGACCCGGCGGCGGCCGGTCTCTATGAGGCCGCGGTCGCGGAGGGTGCGGAGGGCTTTGCTGACGGCTTCGCGGGAGGCGCCGGTCCAGCCGGCGAGTTCGTCCTGGGAGAGAGGGAGGGCTATCTTGACGGCGGCGCCGGAGGGTTCGCCGAAGCGTTCCGCCAGTTCCACGAGGCGGGTCGCGACGCGGCCTGTGGTGTCGAAGGCGCCGTACTCGACGCGTTTGCGGTCGGAGTCGCGCAGGCGGCCGACGACCAGTTTCAGGAGCAGGACGGCGACGCGGCCGTGGTCGTTGAGGAAACCGGCGAAGTCGCGGACCACGTAGCCCTCGACGGGCTCAAGAGCGGTCACGGTGCCGGAGCGGGGCTCGCCGCTGATGACGGACATGTCGCCGAGCAGGGAGCCGGGGCCGCGGATGGCGAGCACGACCTCGTTGCCGTTCGCGGTGTGCGACGACACCTTGACCCGGCCGGAGGTGAGCACCAGGGCCCAGTCGGAGGTGTCGCCTTCCGACATCAACGTGGCGCCGCGGTCCCAGCGCCGTAAGCGGCCGATCTCCCGCAGGTCCGCGACCTCGTCCTCGCTGAGCAGCGCGAGGAACTCGCCAGGTTCCGGCGAGGACGTCATGGTGCCTCCAGTGTCGTGCGTCCGCGTCTCGCGGCGGTCTCAGTCCAGAGCGGTGAGCACGTACGCCTCGACGCTGTGCTCCTTGCCCTTCAGGGCGAGCGGGCCGAGCGGCCGCACCTTGGCGGCGTCGCCGATCTGCTCACGGGTGGTCGCCCCGATCACCACGGTGCCGGGCTCGGCGAGCGCCTCGAAGCGCGCGGCGACGTTCACCGCGTCACCCATGGCGTTGAAGCCGCGCAGTTCGGGGCTGCCGATGTTGCCGACCAGCGCCATGCCGGTGTTGATGCCGATACGGAACCTCGGGTAGCCGGGGTTGCCGGCGGCGATCCTCTCCGCCGCGGCCTGCATGGCGAGCCCGGCGCGCGCCGCCATCTCGGCGTGCCGTTCCTGGCCGGCCGGCGCGTTGAACAGCGCGAGCAGCGCGTCCCCGACGAACTGCACGATCGTGCCGCCGTGCCGCAGCACACACGGCACGGCGGCGGTGTGGTACCGGTTGAGCATCTCGACGATCTCGCCGGGTGAGACCTTCTCGGAGAAGGACGTGAACCCCTTGAGGTCGGCGAACAACGCGGTCAGCTCGACGAGCGACCCGCCGAGCGCCGCCTGGCGGGGGTCGGCGAGCAGGGACGCCGCGACGTCCGGCGACATGTACTGCCGGAACAGCGTCTCCAGTTCGCGGTACAGCCGCGCGTTCTCAAGCGCGATGGACAACTGGCTGGCCAGGGTGGCGGCGAGAGCGTCGTCCTGGCGTGTCGTGCCGACCGGCACCTTGAGCACCCCGGCGAGCACCCCCTTGACGGTCAGCGGGTGCATCACCGCGCCACCGGCGGCCACCGGCTCGCCTCCCGCGAAGTCCCCGGCCCCGAACGACCGGCCGCCGATCTCGACGCGGCCCTCGTGCACGAGCCCGAGACGCACGTCGCCGTACGCCTGCCGCACCCGCTCCAGCGCGTCGCGCAGCAGGTCCTCCTCGCGCAGCCCGACCCGCGCCTGCCGTCCGACGTCGACCAGCGCTCCGAGCCGCAGTGACAGCTCACGCTCGGCGGCGAGGGCCTGGCCGGCGCGGTCGAGCACGGCCGCCTGGCCTTCGCTCAGCCGGAACTTGCCGGCCAGGCGGGTCGCGAGCGGCGCGTCGTCCGCGCCTCGCTCACCCATGCGGCGCAGGTGGCCGACGAGTTCCTCAAGCGCCTCGTCGTACTGCGCCTGGATGCGCCGCACCGTGGCGGCCAGCGCGACCGAGTCGAACAGGCCGTGGCTCGAGCCCTCGCGGCGGAACTGGATGTAGGCGCTGTACGCGACGAACGCGAACGCCATGGTGAGCAGCAGGTGCCACTCCCACCACGTCAGCAGCCAGTTGGGCCGGAAGAACCCGGCGATCATGGACTCGGACAGCAGCGCGTACGCCGTGACCAGGCTGACCAGCATCGCCGACGGCCGCCGCCGGTGGATGCGGAACATCTGCAGCGCCGCCACCCCGAACAGCGCGGCGCCGGCCCACGACAGCGCGCCGATGGTCGCGCCGCCTTTCGGCGGCGGCGCGCTGAGCGGCGTGAGACCCTCCACCAGCGAGGCGCACCCCCACAGCACCAGCACGACGACGAGGCCGGCCCGCAGCAGGTCGGCCCGGGCTATGACCGCTCTGGCGGCGCGCTCGCCGAGCGGCAGGGAGGAGGTGAAGGCCAGCGCCGACGCCATGAGCAGCCCGACCGGCTGACCGATGTCGAAGCCGTAGCTGCCTCTGGCCAGGATGATCGTGGGGGTGGCGAGCCCGTGCAGGAGGAAGAACCCCGCGCAGGTCAGGAAGACCAGTGACACCAGCAGCAACCGCGCGTCGTCCCGCCGTGCGGCGGCCCGGCTGATCATCAGGCCGAGCACGACGTTGACCCCGGCGATGCCGACGATCAGCGCGAAGTGGCTCACCGGGTGTTCCCACGCGATGTTGAGCCGCTCGGCGTACGCCAGCAGCAGCCACAGCGCGAGCAGCGGCACGAGCATGTGGAAGGCCCACACGACGCCGCGGACGGGCTGGGTGGCGGGGGGGAGGTGGGGGTCCGCGACGGCGACGTGAGCGTCGCCGGCCGGGTGCGCGGCCACATCCGGGTACCCGGTCGATTCCCCCTGCACGTGGCCGATTATCCCGTTCCATCGCACAGGCGGGGAGCACACGGGAAACCTGAGTGGATATCGAGATCCAACCGAGCTGTAGGCGGTTAACGGCCGGACCGAAACATTCGATACTTTTGGCGCGCCGACCGTAACGCTCACCGGCCGGACCGCACGGCGGTGGCTCCGTGGGGGAGCCACCGCCACAGAGGGCTCCGCTCCTAGCCGAGCACGGCCGGCAGCGGCGCCTGGTGCGTCTCGCGCAGTTCGGTCACCGGGACCGTGAACACGTCCTCCACCACCAGCGCGTCCCCGCCGGTGGCGCCGAGCCCGTAGCACGGCACACCGGACGAGGCGGCCAGCTCGGCGAACTCCTCGAACACCTCCGGCCGCACCACGACGATCGCACGGGCCGCGGACTCGCTGAACAGCCCGGTGAACGGGTCGTCCACCGGCAGCCGCACCGAGGCCCCGACCCCCTGCGCCAGCGCGCACTCGGCGAGCGCGACGCCGAGGCCGCCGTCGGACACGTCGTGCGACCCTTCGAGCAACCCGCGCGCGGCGGCCGTGACGAGCACGTCGGCGAGCGCGCGCTCGGCCTCCAGGTCGGCGGCCGGCGGCAGCCCGCCGAGGTGGCCGTGCGCGCGGTGGGCCCACTCGGAGCCGCCGAACTCGTCGTGGGTCTCGCCGAGCAGCAGGACCTTCAGCCCCGGGCCGGTGAAACCGTGACGTACGCGGCGCGCGACGTCGTCGAGGACGCCGAGCACGCCGATGATCGGCGTCGGGTGGATGGCCGTCGTGCCGGTCTGGTTGTAGAACGACACGTTCCCGCCGGTCACCGGCACGCCGAGCGTGCGGCAGGCGTCGGCGAGACCGCGGACGGCCTCGGCGAACTGCCACATCACCTCGGGGTCCTCCGGCGAGCCGAAGTTCAGGCAGTTGGTCACCGCGAGCGGACGCGCACCGGTGACCGCGACGTTGCGGTACGCCTCGGCGAGCGCGAGCTGCGCTCCGGCGTACGGGTCGAGCTTGGCGTAGCGGCCGTTGCCGTCGGTGGCGAGCGCGATGCCCCTGCGGGTCTCCGCGGCCCCCGGCATGACCTCGCCGACCCGCAGCACCCCCGCGTCCGCCGGCATGGCGAGCACGGTGTTGCCCCGGACGTACCGGTCGTACTGGGAGGTCACCCACTCCTTGGACGCGACGTTCGGCGAGCCGAGCAGCTCAAGCAGCGTGGCGCGCAGGTCGGTGGGCCTCGGCAGCCGTGCGGTGTGGTCGGCGTTGAGCGCCGCCTGACCGGCCGGCTCGTGGAAGGGCCGCTCGTACACCGGCCCCTCGTCGGCGGCGGTGCCCGGCGGGATGTCGACGATCGTCTCGCCGTGCCAGTCCATCACCAGGCGGCCGGTGCCGGTGACCTCGCCGATCACGGTGGCGGGGACGTCCCAGCGCGCGCAGATCGCCATGAAGGCGTCGATGTCCTCCGGCGTGACCACGGCCATCATGCGTTCCTGGGACTCGCTCATCAAGATCTCCTCGGGCCGCAGCGACGGGTCGCGCAGCGGTACGAGGTCGAGGTCGACGTGCATGCCGCCGGTGCCCTTGGCCGCGAGCTCGGTGGTGGCGCAGGAGACCCCGGCGGCGCCGAGGTCCTGGATGCCGACCACCACGTCGGCCTCGAACAGCTCGAGGCAGCACTCGATGAGGAGCTTCTCCATGAACGGGTCGCCGACCTGCACGGCGGGCCGCTTGGCGTGCGACTCGTCCTCGAAGGTCGCCGAGGCGAGCACCGAGGCGCCGCCGATGCCGTCGGGGCCGGTGCGCGCGCCGAAGAGCACGACCTTGTTGCCGGGGCCAGGCGCGGTGGCGAGCTTGATGCGGTCCTTGCGGAGCAGGCCCACGCACAGTGCGTTGACCAGCGGGTTGCCGCTGTAGCAGGGGTCGAAGGCCACCTCGCCGCCGATGTTCGGCAGGCCGAGGCAGTTGCCGTAGAAGCTGATGCCGTCCACGACGCCTGGCAGCACGCGCCGCGTGTCGGGTGCGTCGAGCGCGCCGAACCGCAGCGCGTCCATCACGGCGACCGGACGGGCCCCCATGGCCATGATGTCGCGGACGATGCCGCCGACGCCGGTGGCGGCGCCTTGGCGCGGCTCGACGTACGACGGGTGGTTGTGCGACTCGATCTTGAAGGTCGCGGCCCAGCCGTCGCCGATGTCGACCACGCCGGCGTTCTCACCCATGCCGACCAGCAGCGCCTCCGAGCGCGGGGCCTTGTCGGCGAACTGCCGCAGGTGGACCTTGGACGACTTGTAGGAGCAGTGCTCGCTCCACATCACCGAGTAGATGGCGAGCTCGGACGACGTGGGCCGGCGGCCGAGGATGTCGCGCACCCGCGCGTACTCGTCGGCCTTCATGCCGAGCTCGGCGTAGGGCTGGGGCTCCTCGGGGGTCTCGGTGGCCCGCTTGACCGAATCGATCATCTGCTCTCCTCGCGCGCCGGACCCGGTCGTGTGCGCCGGTGCGTTCACAGGTTGGCGAACCTCTTCAAGATGGAGGTGAAGAAGCCGAGGCCGTCGACACCAGGGGCTCCGGTGAGCTCCTCGACGGCGTGCTCGGGGTGGGGCATGAGACCCACGACGTTGCCGGCCTCGTTGCTGACGCCGGCGATGTCGTTCATGGAGCCGTTGGGGTTGCCGCCGACGTACCGGAACAGCACGCGGCCGGACTCCTCCAGCTCGGTGAGCGTGGCGGCGTCGGCGACGTACCGGCCCTCGCCGTGCTTGACCGGCAGCAGCAGCTCCTGGCCCTCGGTGAAGTCGGACGTCCACGGCGTGGCGTTGCGCTCCACCCTGATCCGCTGGTCGCGGCAGACGTAGTGGAGGCCCTCGTTGCGGGTGAGCGCTCCCGGCAGCAGGTGGGCCTCGCAGAGGATCTGGAAGCCGTTGCAGGTGCCGAGCACCGGCAGGCCGGCCCGCGCCGCGGGGATCAGCTCTTCCATGAGCGGAGCGAACCTGGAGATCGCGCCGCAGCGCAGGTAGTCGCCGTAGGAGAACCCGCCGGGCAGGAACACCGCGTCGACGCCGCGCAGGTCGTGGTCGGCGTGCCACAGGGGGACGGCCTCGCCGCCGGCGTTCCTGACGGCCCGTGACGCGTCCTGGTCGTCGAGAGTTCCGGGAAAAGTGACCACGCCCACCCGGGCAGCACCCATGGCTTTCTTACCCCTCCGCACGCGAGCGCCGCTCCGCGCGTCTCACTCATCGGACGGCGGTGTGCGGCGGTACGCTTCAGGCTACCCGCGGCCCGGTGCCACGAGTACACCGCCCCGAGCGGGCCGTGCCGTCAGACCGCCGCCAGCTCACGGTCGTGGTGGGCCAGGAAGTCGGCGTCCCAGTCGAGCTCTTTGCGCAGCAGCACGGTGGTGCCGCTGCCGGGGCTGCTGTGGAAGGAGATCTCGTCGACCACGGCCTGCATGATCATGATGCCGCGGCCGTGCTCGGCGTCGCCGGACGGGAGCTGGCGGGGGATGGTGCCGAGCCCGAGCCCGCCGTCCACGATGCGCAGCTCGCACCGGCCGTCGCCGATGGCGGCGCACACCTCGTACCGTTTGGCGGGCCCGCCGTGCCGAACGGCGTTGGCGCACGCCTCCGACGTGGCGAGGAGCATGTCCTCCACGCAGTCTTCGGACACACCGATGCAGCGAAGCGTGTCTCCCAGGACCCGCCGCACCATGGGGATGCCGATGGCATCCCGCGGCAAGGCCAACGAGAACTCAATGTCCACCGCACCCCTCCGTGGCGCCGAAAGTCACGTTGGGGAGGTTCCCCGGAGAATCAGGGCTAACCGCAAAATCACGCTGCTGTTATTTACTGTTGGTCAGACGCTTGCGTTCAGGTCGACCAAAAGTTCCTTTTGCGGTGATTTGCGTGCGCGGTGGTATCGCTGTGCGCGCGGTCCGCTACTCTTCGACCCGCACAGCGTAGTCCTCGATGACGGTGTTCGCCAGAAGGGTTTCGGCCATCTTCCTGACCTGCGCGAGTGCGGACTCGTCCGCGGGCCCGTCGAGCTCGACCTCGAACCGCTTGCCCTGCCGCACCTCGGCGACCCCGGGGAAGCCCAGCCGGGGCAGCGCGCGCGCGATCGCCTGCCCCTGGGGGTCGAGGATCTCCGGCTTGAGCATGACGTCGACGATGACGCGTGCCACGTGTCCCTCCCAGTTCGTCCAACGTCCTCTGCCTGACCGGCGCGACCAGCCTAACGTGTGCGGAGGGAGCGACCGGGAACGGGGGAAGTGTGGACGACAGCCATCATGGCCTTGCGCAGGGGCCCGTGACTTCTGCCACGATGTCCACAAACGCCTACGTACCACCACCAGCTGGTACTAAGCGCTCGTTAACCGGCCGATTGACGGTGGCGATCCCACTGGTAAGGCCCCGAACGCGCAGGAGCGGCACGTGACAGTCGACGCCTCTCGTGGTGCCGAGGCACCCCCGGAGCTCGTCCAACTGCTGACCCCCGAAGGTGAGCGGGTCGAGCACCCGGACTACGACATCGACCTGACCCCGGAGGAGGTCCGTGAGCTGTACCGCGACCTGGTCCTGGTACGGCGGATAGACATGGAGGCCGTCGCGCTGCAACGGCAGGGCGAGCTCGGCATCTGGGCCTCGCTGCTCGGCCAGGAGGCCGCGCAGATCGGCTCGGCGCGCGCGCTCGCCGACAGCGACATGGCCTTCCCCACCTACCGCGAGCACGGCGTGGCCTGGTGCCGCGGCGTCGACCCGCTGTACCTGCTCGGCCTGTTCCGCGGCGTGAGCAACGGCGGGTGGGACCCGGCCGACCACAACTTCCACCTGTACACGATCGTGATCGGCGCGCAGGCCCTGCACGCCGTCGGGTACGCCATGGGGGTGCAGCGCGACGGCGCCGACGCCGCCACCATCGTCTACTTCGGCGACGGCGCGACCTCGCAGGGCGACGTCAACGAGGCCTTCATCTGGGCCTCGGTCTTCAACGCTCCTGTCGTGTTCTTCTGCCAGAACAACCAGTGGGCCATCTCCGAGCCCCTGGAGAAGCAGTCGCGGATCCCGCTGTACCGGCGGGCCAGCGGCTTCGGCTTCCCCGGCATCCGCGTGGACGGCAACGACGTGTTCGCCTGCCTCGCCGTCACCCGCCAGGCGCTGCGCAACGCGCGCGAAGGCCAGGGCCCCACGCTCATCGAGGCGTTCACCTACCGCATGGGGGCCCACACCACCTCCGACGACCCCACGCGCTACCGCGTCGCGGGTGAGCTGGAGGCGTGGAAGCTCAAGGACCCGATCGAGCGGGTCAAGGCGTACCTGTTCCGGAACCAGCACGCCGACCAGGACTTCTTCGACGCCGTGGACGCCGAGGCCGGCCGCCTCGGCCGCGAGGTGCGCAAACGCTGCCTCGAACTGCCGGACCCCAACCCCCTCGACATCTTCGAGCACGTCTACGCCGAGCCGAACGCACTGCTCGCCGAGGAGCGGGAGCAGTTCGCCGCCTACCTCGCGAGCTTCGAGGGAGGCGAGTCATGACCACGCTGACCCTGGCCAAGGCGCTCAACGAGGGTCTGCGCAAGGC
Source organism: Sphaerisporangium rubeum (assembly GCF_014207705.1). Lineage (NCBI taxonomy): Bacteria > Bacillati > Actinomycetota > Actinomycetes > Streptosporangiales > Streptosporangiaceae > Sphaerisporangium > Sphaerisporangium rubeum. The sequence continues at coordinate 7,194,182 of NZ_JACHIU010000001.1, read as the reverse complement.
GATGGAGGACGACCCCAAGGTCCTCATCATGGGTGAGGACGTCGGCAAGCTCGGCGGCGTCTTCCGCGTCACCGACGGCCTGCAGAAGGACTTCGGCGAGAGCCGCGTCATCGACACCCCGCTGGCCGAGTCCGGCATCATCGGCACCGCCATCGGCCTCGCGCTGCGCGGCTACCGTCCGGTGTGCGAGATCCAGTTCGACGGCTTCGTGTTCCCCGCCGCCGACCAGATCATCACCCAGCTCGCCAAGATGCCGCTGCGTTCCCTCGGCAAGGTCAAGCTCCCCGTCGTCGTGCGCATCCCCTGCGGCGGCGGCATCGGCGCCGTCGAGCACCACAGCGAGTCCCCCGAGGCGTACTTCACCCACACCGGCGGCCTGCGGGTCGTGGCCTGCTCCAACCCGGTGGACGGCTACCACATGGTCCAGCAGGCGATCCGCAGCGACGACCCCGTCGTGTTCTTCGAGCCCAAGCGGCGCTACTGGGACAAGGCCGAGGTCGACAAGGACGCCGCTCCGCTGCCGATGGGCCGCGGCCGGGTCGTGCGGCCCGGCGCCGACGTCACGGTGCTGACGTACGGCCCGATGGTGAAGACCTGCCTGGAGGCGGCCAACGCCGTCGAAGGTGAGCGGTCCATCGAGGTCGTGGACCTGCGGTCGCTGTCCCCGCTGGACACCGAGCTCGTGTTCGACTCGGTGCGCCGCACCGGCCGTTGCGTGGTCGCGCACGAGGCGCCGATGTACAACGGTCTCGGCGCGGAGATCGCGGCCCGGGTCACCGAGGCGTGCTTCTACCACCTGGAGTCCCCGGTGCTGCGGGTCGGCGGGTTCTCCACGCCGTACCCCCCGTCACGCCTGGAGGACCACTACCTGCCCGATCTCGACCGCGTGCTCGACGCCGTCGACCGCACGTTCGCCTTCTGAGGAGGGGCCGGTGCTGAGAGAGTTCAAGCTCCCCGACGTAGGCGAGGGCCTCACCGAGGCCGAGATCATCAAGTGGCACGTGGCCGCGGGTGACACGGTGGAGCTCAACCAGACCATCGTCGAGATCGAGACCGCCAAGGCCGTCGTCGAGCTTCCCTGTCCCTTCGAAGGCGTCGTCGGCAAGGTCATGGTCGCCGAGGGCCAGACGGTCGACGTCGGCACGCCGATCATCGCCGTGGACACCGGCGAAGGCGCGGACACCACCCGCGAGACGGCCCTGGCCGACGACATGGTGCCGGCCCCGCCGGCGGAGCCGGAAGGCGGCGAGCCCAAGCGCACGCCGGTGCTCGTCGGCTACGGCGTCAAGGCCGGCGCCACGACCCGCCGTCCCCGCCGTACCGGCTCGGCCCCGGCGCGCACCGCGCCACCCCCGGCCCCCGCGCGGCCCGCACCCCAGCCGGCCGTGCAGCCTGCCGTACAGCCCGCCGCACGCACCGGTGTGCTCGCCAAGCCGCCGGTGCGCAAGCTCGCCAGGGACCTCGGCGTGGACCTGACGGCCCTCACCGGCTCGGGCCCGCAGGGCTCCATCACCCGCGACGACGTGCACGCCGCCGCCGAGGCCCCCGCCGCACCCCCGCAGGTGCGAGCCGTCCCCGGCGAGCGTGACGAGCGCGTCCCGGTGAAGGGTGTGCGCAAGGCCACCGCCGCCGCCATGGTGACCTCGGCGTTCACCGCGCCGCACGTCACCGAGTGGCTCCAGGTCGACGTCACCGGCACCATGGACGCCGTGCGGCGCCTGCGCGAGCTGCCGGAGTTCGCCGAGGTCAAGGTCTCGCCGCTGCTGCTGGTCGCCAAGGCGCTGCTCACGGCGGTCCGCCGGCACCCGCTCATCAACTCCACCTGGGCCGGTGACGAGATCGTGGTGCACAACTACGTGAACCTCGGCATCGCCGCCGCCACACAGCGCGGGCTCGTGGTGCCGAACGTCAAGGACGCGCACGCCAAGACGCTGCCTGAGCTCGCCGCCGCGCTGGCCGCGCTCACCGAGACGGCGCGCGCCGGCCGTTCACAGCCGGCCGACCTGACCGGCGGCACCATCACCATCACCAACGTGGGGGTCTTCGGCGTGGACGCCGGCACCCCCATCATCAACCCCGGCGAGGCCGCGATCCTCGCCTTCGGCCAGATCCGCGACCTGCCGTGGGTCGTGGACGGCCAGATCGTCCCCCGCAAGGTCACCACGCTCGCCCTGTCCTTCGACCACCGCGTCGTGGACGGCGAGGTCGGCTCCTACGTGCTGCGCGACGTCGGCGCCATGCTCCAGGACCCGCTGCGCATGCTCGCCTGGGGCTGACCCCGGGCCCACGAGGGCCGGGGGACGCCGTCCCGGCCCTCACGTGTGCCCGTACGCTGTCGGCAGCCGTTCTAAGGAGACATCGTGTTTCGGCATGTCGTGATGTTCACGTGGATCGCGGGGACCACCGAGGAGCAGAAGACCGAGCTCGTGACCGAGCTGAGCAAGCTGCCGGGGGCGATCCCGGAGATCCGCAGCTACGAGATCGGTGCGGACGCGGGGATCAACCCGGGTAACCACGAGTTCGTGGTCGTCGCGGACTTCGACTCCGCCGACGACTACATCGCCTACCGGGACCACCCGGTGCACCGCGACGTGATCGAGCGCGCGATCAGGCCGATCATGGCGAGCCGTGCGGCGGTGCAGTACGAGCTCCAGGCGCTCGGGGAGCGGTAGACCGCCGGCCGGCCGGGACGGCGCCTAGATCGTCGGAGGATTGCGTTCGTGGTCCAGCAGGGAGTCCTCGGACGTCCGGCCGCGGCGGTTCATGAACACGATGCTCAGCAGCAGGCCGACACCGCCGACGACCATGAAGATGATGCCGATGACATTGATCTTCACCGCGCTGCCGAGCACGTCTGGCTCTATGGCGAATGTCAGGATCGCCCCGATGGTCAGGAAGAACATGCTGACCCCGATGCCCATGTAGTCCTCCGGGACTCGACGGTTCGGTAAAGAGCGCCTAGAGGCAGCGTAATACGCCGCCGCTTCGGCTCCCAGCACCGAATTCCCGGCATCCCCGACATTCCCCGCATTACCCGCATTCCCCGGCGCACACGGCGATCCGGCGCGGCGTGCAGCCGCCGCGCCGGATCGGTCGCCGCCGGGGGACGGCCTAGAAGGCGTCCTCCGGCAAATCCATCAGGCTCTGGTCGGTGGCGGCCGCGACGCGGCGCTCGGCGGCGAGGCGCGGCAGCACGGTCTGCGCGAAGAACGTCGCCGCGGCCACCTTGCCGGTGTAGAACGCGGTGTCCTTCGCCGGGCCCGCGAGGGCCTTCAGCGCCACCTCGGCCTGCCGCAGCAGGAGCCAGCCGATGACCAGGTCGCCGAGGGCCAGCAGGAACCTCGTGGTGTTCAGGCCCACCTTGTAGATCTCCGCGGGGCTCTCCATCGCCGAGATGGCCCAGCCCGCCATGGTGTCGGCCATCGCCTTGACGTCGTCGGCGGCCTCCTGCAGCAGGGCCCGCTCCTGCTTGAGCCTGCCGTTGCCGGCCTCGGAGCCGGCGAACGCCGTGATCTCGCCGAGCAGTGTGCCGAGCGCGACCCCCTGGTTGCGCAGGATCTTGCGGAAGAACAGGTCCTGGCCCTGGATCGCCGTGGTGCCTTCGTACAGCGAGTCGATCTTGGCGTCCCTGATGTACTGCTCGATCGGGTAGTCCTGCAGGTACCCCGAGCCGCCGAGCGTCTGCAGCGACCGAGCGAGCATCTCGTACGACCGCTCGGACCCGACACCCTTGACGACCGGCAGCAGCAGGTCGTTCATGGCCTCGGCCGCCGTGTCCTCGGTGCCGGCGGCCTCGGCGATCTGCACGGCGTCCTGGAAG